>JBOHTO010000047.1:0-26420 GCA_050733695.1 Gemmatimonadaceae bacterium
CTCATACGCCGTGCCGCGGACGCGACGTTCCGTGAGCTGGCGCCCAGGGCCGACACGGATGGTATCGTCATGTGGTTCGACGCGGGGGGCGCACTCCAGGTTCCGGACGAATCGAGCGCTCGGGCGGCGGTTCAGGCATTCGAGGCGGTGCCCGGCCTCGTGGAGCTCGTGGAGGAGCACGAGATCGCAGACCGGGGTGATGCTCAGCTCATGGCGTCGGCGTGCGAGCTTGCTCTCGAAGCGCTCGTCGCGCGCAGAAAGATTTCGCGGTCCGACGGCGGGCGATACGGACGCGCACCGCTCGAGCAGCGCAAGCGACCGAACCAGGACCTCTTCGGCGGTGGGCTCTCCGCGTGACGCTGCACGGTCTCCTCCTTCAGGCGGGCGATCCCGGGACAGGCGCCGGGCCGATCGACAACACGGTGGGCGCCTTCCGCGAGCGGGCCTCGGGCATCGGCGACGTTGTTTCCGCCGCTGATATTCTGCTGGTCATCGTCGTCCTGGTACTCACGTACGCCGTGATCCGCCTCACGGCGCTGATCGCTGGTGCGCTCGCGGCCAGATACACGCGGCGCCGGTTCGCGCTCATGCAGGTCCTCCCGATCGTCCGCATCACGCTGTGGATGCTCGCCATCTACATCATCGTGCTCGGCATCTTCGACCCATCGCGGGAATCGCTCATCGCCTTCGCCGCAACCGCGGGGATCGGGATCGGCTTCGCCGCGCAGGACGTGCTCAAGAACATTTTCGGTGGCGTCCTCATCATCATGGATCGGCCATTCCAGGTGGGCGACCTGGTGGATATCGGCGACGTCCATGGCGAGGTGATCGGCATCGGCCTGCGCGCGACCCGCGTGCGCACTCCCGACGACGCCGTTGTTTCCGTTCCGAACGCCGAAGTGGTCAACCAGCCGGTGAGCAACGCCAATTCCGGCGCACTCGATTGCATGGTCGTCACGGAGCTATACCTGCCCGCCCTGGTCGACACCACTCTGGTCACGCGTCTCTGCCGCGAAGCCGCCGCGACATCACCATATGTCTATCTCGCAAAACCGGTGACGGTTCGCCTGGTCGATGAGTTCAGGGAGACGTTCCTCACGAAGGTGCGCATCAAGGCCTACGTGTACGACCACCGCCTCGAAGCGGCGTTCCGCACGGATGTGGCCGAGCGAGCGAAGCGCGCATTCCGCGAAGCCAGCCTGCTCCCCGAGCCGCCGTCTTTCGGCGTCGATGAGGATGAGCAGCAGAAGTACTTCCATGCAGGCGAGCCGGAGGAGCGCCGGAACCCCGTGGCATGACGGAAGAAGTCGCGACAGCCCCGATCGCTGTCTCCTCGCCCGAGCTCGAGGCGATAGCGGACCGCATCCGGGAAGCGATCGATGGCGCGGTGGAGGCCTCGATCACTCGCATTCGCGCCGAATACGCGGAACCGCTGCGCGCACTGCTCGAGGATTCGCCACAACTGCTCGCACCACCCCGGGAAGCGCTCGATCTTCCCGCACCAGACGGCGATTCCGCAGCGGAGCGCACGCAGTATCGTTGCGCAGTCGAGGGCGCAAAGCGGTTGCTCCGGGATCAGCTCGTCGACCTCCTGCAGGCCGAGCCCATCGCGGGCACGAGCGACGTGGCCGAGCGGATGGCCGACGCCCTGCGTCGTGACCTCGATGCGATTGCCGACCGGCTCCCGCTGCGTGCCGAGGCGGAACAGGACGAACGCCACTTTCTGCCCGAGCCAATCGAATCCCGCTGGCTCACGACTGTAAAGGGAATGAAGCGCGTCCTGCGTCCGTTCAGGCGACGCTGGACGCGCGCTGTGCCCGTGGCCTCGGTCGGTCGCTGGGTGGCCGCTCGCCTTCTCGTCGAGACCAGTCAGGCGATTGCCGATCTTCACCGCCTGCGCATTCATGTGCTGAACGCGGCGCTCAGCGATTTCCGCGCTTCCCTCGCGGTCATCGACGCACGGAGCAGCGGCATGCTTTCAGGCTCCGGGCGCGCACGATCTGCAACACCCGCCGCGCAGCTCGAGGAGTCCGCCGCGGAACTCGAGCGTCGTCTGGCATTCGGGTCGGATGTGAGCGCGGCGGAAGCTGCACTTCGGGCGGCCGGAGAGCGGGCGGGCGAGTCGTTCGCAAGCGCACTCGCTGTGATCGGTACCGTGGAAAGACCGGCATCGTCCGTGTCCGACGCGAACGTCGGCCGGCAGAATGTCCGCGCACTGGAACGGCGAGACCGGCGCGCCGCCAGGTGGCAGGCTCACGAACGAGCGCTCGTCGCGGGCCTCGAAGCCGAGGGGGACATCGTGGCGCTCTGTGCGGAGATGTACGACGTGATCGGAGACATTGTCGGCGACGTCAGGGACACCGTCGAGCTGCGAATGCGTACTCCCCTTTCGGAGCTGGAAGTCGGCCTGCGCGAGGCGCACGATCGGAGCGAGACACTGTTCGCGCTCGACGCCGACATGATTGGCCCGTTCGAGGAATTGACGGTGAAGGTCGATAGTTTTCTCGCTGCTGCCAGCGACCCAATCGCGGGTCGTGGGGCAAGGGGCGACGACCTGGCGTCCGCCGTGCACGCCATCGTCGAGCGAGGTGCGGAGCGAATCGCCGCTCTCCCGTCGGTCGTGTCCGAGCATCGCATCGTCACCACCGTGCCCCTTGACCACGTGCCGGCCGAACCAGCGGAAATCGCATTGCGCGAAGCGCCGGTGAGAGCGCTTGCCGAGGCCGCATGCCGGGAGCAGCTCCCGCGAGCGTTGAAGGAGATGGTCGCCGCGAACCAGTCGGACCATGCGGCGGTGCGCACCGAAGTCGAGCGGCTCGAACAGGCCATCACATTCAACCTCGCGTCGGCCAGAGAAGGACTCGTCGACGGCCGCCCCGGCGCCGCCGAAACCGCGCGCGACCTCGTACTCGGCGTACTCAAGCGAAGCGTGCTCCGAATTGCGGACATGCTGCGCGCATCACATGCGTTGAACGACCGGTTGGCTGATGCAATGGCGCGATCCACAGCCGAGGCTGCGGATGAGCTTCTGCGTCTCGTGCGGTCGCGTGACCGCGGCGCCATTCAGGCGGCCGTGTTGAAGCAGGAGGCCAGCGAGCAGTTGACGGTTCGCGTGGAGGCCGGACGCAGAGCGGGGTCGAAGGCCGTAACCAGTCTGACGGCAGGCGCCCGCACGGACTGGGCGCGTCTGCGCGACGTGCAGCTCCGGGCACGCCGCCACCTGGGACTCGTTGCGGCCGACCGCTCGGAGGCGCGCATCACGCTCGCCCAGGCGGTGTTCGACGAGCGTGTGCTCGCGAATCTTCCGCTCGCGTATCGGCGGCTTTTCACGACGGAGCCGCTGGAGTGGACCGGTTTCACCGTCGGTCGCGAGGCTGAGATGGCCGTCATACGCCAGACGCATCAACGCTGGATGGAGGGCGCGAGCGCAGCGGTTGCATTGTTCGGCGAGAAGGGCAGCGGCAAGACAACGATCGTGCAGGCGGCCCGGCAGAGTATTCTTGCCAGTGATCGCGTTCGTTCGATTGCGCTCGATCGTACCGTTCACGACGAAGGCGAGCTCAGGGGCGTGCTCGATAACCTCTTCGAAGGCGACACAGCGATCTCGCTGGACGAGCGGGCCGCACGGCTTCGGGATGGCGACCGGGCGGTTGCGATAGTCGAGAACGCCGAGCACCTGGTGCTGCGGCGCATCGGCGGACTCGATGTCCTGGATGACTTTCTCCGCTTCGCGCGTTCAACACGGCCGACAGTCTTCTGGCTGATCACGATGGAGAAGTACGCGTGGCGATATCTCGAGCGCACCGTGCGTATCCACGACGGCTTCGCGCGCGAGCTCGACACGACAACACTCTCGCGCGCATCGATGGAGGAGGCGATCCTGCGGCGGCACCACATGAGCGGTTACGGCCTGCGCTTCGTACCCGATCCGCGCCTGGAGCGGACACGCAGCTATCGGCGGCTGTCCGGCGATCGTGAACGGCAGAAGGCGGCAGAGCACTACTTCTTCGACACCCTGGCGCGCATCGCCGAAGGCAACATCCACGTCGCGCTTTTCTACTGGCTGCGGTCGATCGCGACCGTCGAGGACGATACGCTCGCGTTCCAGACTCCACGGACCATCGACTCGGCTTTCCTGGAGACGCTGCCAACATCAACGCTTCACACGGTCGCGGCGATCATCCAGCATGGAGGGCTCACGCCCCGCGACCATGCGGAGGTGTTCCACCTCACGGGACACGAGAGCGAGGGCGTCCTCTGGGCACTCGCCGACTCGAACGTCCTCAGTGCAGGCGAGGATGGTCAGTATACCGTGAACGGTGTGCTGTACCGGCCATTCGTCCGGGTGTTGCGGGAGCGGAACATCTTCGGATAGTCACGCTCCGCCAGGCACACTCTACACCTTGCGCTTGCGCTTCTTCGCGCTGCGCCGCTTGCGGCGCTTCCGCGGCGGCGGCGCGAGAATCGTCCCGCGGCAGGTGGTCGCGCCGCAACGACAGGGGTACAGCGCCTCGTCTGCCTTGTCCGCACCCTTGCCGCGCTCGTAGCCGTAATCGTACGCCAGTTCCACGCCCGACTGGATGGTCTGGATCGCCTCGATGAAGATGCGTCCGTCCTCGATCACGGCTTCGCAGTTCGGATCGCACGAATGGTTTATATAGCGCGAGTCATTCCCCTCGCGTCTGGCATCCACGACGCGCCTGCTGTCCACGGTGAAGAGGAAGGTGTGGTGCCGGCCCATCGCTTCATCGTCGTAGCGACGGTCCGCTTCCGCGTTCGTGATGCGCTCGCCGGTATATTCGATGATCCGCGTTCCCCTGCGTATGCGCCGCAGGGCGAACGCTCCACGCCCCTGTATGCGAGACCGCCGGATTCTGAAGAACGGTCTGCGTCCTGGTCCTGTGGCCACTCATCTACTCCAACGTCGGCTCGCGCTCATCCGCCGCGCGCGGCCGGAGGTGCTCGCTTCGTTCGAGGATGCGCGCGCATGTGTTCCATCGCAGGAGCGACTCGTCGTTGCCGGCGGGCCGCAGCGACTCGGCGCGTTCGTAGCAGCCGAGCGCCTCCTGCAGCCAGTCGTATGCCACCTCGCCGGAACTGGGGCCACCGAGTCCGATAGCGCTCCGCCTTCTTCAGTGGCGCCGGGACTCCTTCCTTCGATATCCTCTTCAGAGCCTGCATCGGCCGTCAGGCGCGATCCTTCGAACGCCGACTGAAGATGCGCGTCACCTTGCCGAGTGGGTCGTAGAACTCGTCCACGACGCGCTCCTTGAGCGGAATGATGGCATTGTCGGTGATAGTGATGTTCTCGGGGCAGACCGTCGTGCAGCACTTGGTGATGTTGCAGTAGCCGATGCCATGCTCCCTCTGCAGATCGCCCACACGGTCCGCGACGTCGAGGGGGTGCATCTCGAGTGCCGCGACGTGCACGAGAAACCGTGGCCCTATGAAGGACTCGTGAAGCTGATGGTCGCGCAGGACATGGCAGACGTCCTGGCAGAGAAAGCACTCGATGCACTTCCTGAACTCCTGCACGCGGTCAACGTCGGACTGCGCCATCCGCCAGGTGCCATCCGGCGCGTCCGGCTTGCGGGGCGTGAACGGCGCGATCCGCTGCTTCGTGCGAAAGTTGACCGACACGTCGGTAACCAGATCGCGCACGGCGGGATACGCGCGCATCGGCTCGACCGTAACAGGCTCGTCAAGATCGAGCTCGCTGAGACGGGTCATGCACATGAGTCGCGGACGTCCATTCACTTCCGCAGAACACGATCCGCACTTCCCCGCCTTGCAGTTCCAGCGGACGGCCAGATCACTGGCCTCGGCGGCCTGGATGTCGTGGACAGCGTCCAGGACAACCATCCCCTCGAATACATCGGTGCTGTAGTCGACAAGCTTCCCGCCGCCTGCATCGCCCCGCCAGATCCGGAAGGTCGCGCGGCGGGGTGCCGCTGCCGGACCTTCCGCGGCATTCGGCGCCACCGCCACGTGCTCGCCCGTCAGTGCCGCCTCACCCATGGCTCGCCCCTCTCACTCCCCGTCGGCACCGGCAGCGCGCCCGCACAATTCCCGTGATTTGCGTCATCCCATCTCCGCGATGATCGTCTTCAGTTCATCGCGCATTGGCTGGATCGGCTCGCGCGACAGCTCCATGCCTCCGTTCGCCCCGCGGCGGACCAGCGTGTTGTGGCCGGCGAGCGCGGGATCCTTTTCCGGATAGTCCTCGCGGAAGTGACCACCGCGGCTCTCGCGGCGGTCGAGCGCCGAGCGCGCGATCGCCTCCGACACCGTGAGCAGGTGCGCCAGGTCGAGCGCGGTATGCCAGCCCGGGTTGTACTCCCTGTTGCCCGCGACTCCAAGGCGCTCGGCGCGCCGGCGAAGCTCGGTGATCCCGTCGAGGGCGTGCTTCATCTCGTCTTCCGTGCGTACGATACCCACCCGATCCTGCATCATCTCCTGAAGCTCGTGCTGCACCTTGAACGCGCCGTCTCCGCTGCTTGTGTCCCGTTCGAACGGTTCCAGCGCGCTGCGCACTGCGCCGCTCACAGCCGTATCCTCCGCAGGGACCGCGCCGTTCTCCCTGGAAAAGCGCGCTGCGTGCTCCCCGGCCCTCTTGCCGAAGACCAGCAGATCGGAGAGCGAGTTGCCGCCGAGCCGGTTCGCACCGTGCAGGCCGGCGGCGCACTCGCCGCACGCGAAGAGACCGGGCAGCGTTGACATCTGTGTGTCACCGTCCACACGGATGCCCCCCATGATGTAGTGCGTCGTCGGACCGACCTCCATCGCCGTCTTCGTGATGTCAATGTCGGCGAGTTGCTTGAACTGGTGATACATGCTGGGGAGCTTCTTCCGGATGTGTTCCGCAGCGTTGGGCATCTTCTCGCCGATCCAGGCGATGTCGAGGAATACTCCCCCGTGCGGACTCCCGCGACCCTCGCGCACCTCCCGGACGATGCAGCGCGCCACATGGTCGCGCGTCAGGAGCTCGGGTGGCCTGCGCGCATCGCGGTCGCCCTGCGTGTAGCGCCAACCTTCTTCCGGACTGTCCGCCGTCTGATCGCGATAGTTTGCGGGAATGTCGTCGAACATGAAGCGACGTCCCCCGCTGTTCGTGAGTATTCCCCCCTCGCCGCGAACGCCCTCCGTTACGAGTATACCGCGCACGCTTGGCGGCCAGACCATCCCCGTCGGATGGAATTGCACGAACTCCATGTCCTGCAACGCGGCACCGGCGTGATACGCCAGGGAATGCCCGTCGCCCGTGTACTCCCAGCTATTGCTCGTCACACGATATGCCCGGCCGATTCCGCCGGTCGCGAGCACGATCGCGCGTGCGCGGAAGAGCCGGAAGCGCCCTCGCTCGCGATCGTAGGCGACCGCGCCGCTCACGCGATCGTCGCTCGTGAGCAACGCTGTCACCGTGCACTCCATGTGCACATCGATGCCCTGATGCACGCCGTGATCCTGCAGCGTGCGGATCATCTCGAGACCGGTTCGATCCCCAACGTGGGCAAGGCGCGGGTACTTGTGACCACCGAAATTGCGCTGGAGAATGCGACCGTCATCCGTGCGGTCGAACAGCGCGCCCCATGCTTCCAGCTCCCGGACCCGGGCGGGCGCCTCGCGCGCGTGCAGCTCCGCCATGCGCCAGTTGTTGAGGTATTGTCCGCCGCGCATCGTGTCCGCAAAGTGGACCCGCCACTCGTCGCGGTCATCCACGTTCGCGAGCGCTGCCGCGACGCCGCCCTCCGCCATGACAGTGTGCGCCTTCCCGAGCAACGACTTGCACACGAGTCCGACGGAGACACCCGAGGCTGCCGCCTCGATTGCAGCCCTGAGACCCGCACCGCCGGCGCCAATGATGAGAACGTCGTGGTCGTGCGTCCGGTATTCGGGCATCAGTCCTGCTCCACCGCCGTGAGCGCCCACACGTACACGCTCAGAGAATCCTCCAGTCAGTGATCATCCCCATGGAGCAGAGCCGCACGTAAAGGTCCGCGAGCGCCACAGCGAAAAGACTGAACCACGCCCAGGACATGTGACCGCGATTGAGGCAGCTCGCACAGTCGTAGGCGCGCTTGCGAACGGGCGATCCGGCCAGCCGGTCGCGGTATCCGCCAACAATGTGCCGCAACGAATGGCAGCCGAGTGTGTAGCCGGTGAGCAGCGTTACGTTGGCGAGCATGACGAGCGTACCCACGCCGATGCCGAATCTCTCTCCGCCCGTGACCGGATCCGTGAACCACATGGCTTTCCACGCATCGTACGCGAGAATGACGAGAAAGAGCAGAGCGATGTACAGGAAGTACCGGTGGATGTTCTGCACGATCAGCGGGAACGAGTGCTCACCGCGATACGCCGAGCGCGGCTCGCCGACGGTACACGACGGCGGGTCGGCCCAGAAGGCCTTGTAGTACGCACCTCGATAGTAGTAGCAGGTGACACGAAAGAGACCCGGAAACGGCAGGATGAGCAGCGCGGGTGAGAAGACGAGCCAGGACGGCCACCAGCCGGGTCGCGGTCCGAACCAGTTGTGCGGCGAGCTTCCGAACAGCTCGGGCGAATAGAACGGCGACAGATACGGCCCGAAGGTGTAGTGCTCTCCCTGGAACGCCGCCCACGTCGCATAGATCACGAAAGCCGACAGGATGGTGAAGACCACGGCCGGCTGGACCCACCACGCATCTCGGCGCATCGTGAATCCGAACGGACGCTGAACAACAGGGAGTGGAGCGTGGCCCATCGTATCCGTGTCTCCTTCCGCCGGTGGCAGGATTCGGGCGCCGCGGCCATGGCTGGTGGCCGCGCTCCCGGGTCAGCAAGCACAACGAGCGATCGCGGAGCATGGCAAGAAACCACCGCAACGCACCGACAATTCAAGCGCTCGGAGGCATGCCTTGTCAATGGATGGCGCGACGCCACGCGATTGCCGGCGAAGTGGCCGCACCGTACCTTGTGGTCAAACGCACGCGCGACGGCGATATGCACCCGGAGGCGTTTCATTCCCACGACGCGACGTGATACGGGCGTGAGGATCAGGCGGGCGACGAGGGCCGACCTCTCAACGGTAGTGGAGCTGCGGCTCGCCCTGCTCGGTGAGCACAAGCGCAATCCGGTATACGGCCGGATGCGACCCGATGCACGCGACCGGGCGATTCAGCTCTATGCAACTCAGCTCGACTCGCCCCAGGAAGTGATCTTCCTGGCCGAGCGAGCCGGGGAGACAGTGGGCATTCTGCGCTGCGTTCACTCCGCCGGCTCGCCACTGCTCGACCCATCGCACTACGGTTACGTGTCTTCCGTGTACGTCATTCCAGCCGCTCGCCGCGATGGAGTTGCGAGGTCGCTCCTGGCCGAGGCCGAGTCGTGGTGCCTTGCGCGCGGCCTCACCGAGATCAGATTGCACAACGCCGCCGATAACGCGACGGCAACCGCAGTCTGGGATTCGATCGGTTTCGAGGTCGTCGAGCAGCTTCGTATCCGGCCGCTGGTAGCGAGCCAGCCGTAGCCGATGCCGATCGTCACGATATCCCGGATGTACGGCTCCGGCGGTTCAGATGTAGCCGCGCGCGTCGCCGAGCAGCTCGGATGGGAGCTGCTCGACAACAGGTTCATCGATGAGGTCGCGCGGAGAGCGGGCATCACACCCGCCGAGGTATCGGCGCGCGAGGAGCGTGTGTCGTCGCTCATCGAGCGGCTCGCCACGGCGATGGCGCTCGGCTCGCCCGAGATGATGCCGCCACTCCCGGATGCGCCGCTCCCGCCCACCGAGGAGCGTCTGGTCGAGATCACGCGGCGCGTGGTCGAGGAAGCCGTCTCGCACGGCCCGCTCGTCGTAGTCGGACGCGGAGCCCAGTGCATGCTCGCGGAGCGACAGGACGCGATGCACGTCTTCTGCTACGCCCCGCTCAACGCACTGGTCGCGCGTTCGGCGACGAGGCTGCATGCGAGCGCCGAGGAGGCTCGGAAAGCGGTGGAGGAGACCAACAGACAGCGCGAGCAGTACGTGAAGAAGCACTGGAACCGCTCCTGGCGGGCCCATGCCAACTATCATATCTGCCTGAACACCGAATGGCTGGGCGTCGACGGCGCCGCGGACGTCGTGGTTCGGCTGGCGCGGGAGCGGCTCGCAGGCGGGGCTATCGACTCCGGCGGCTCCGGCGGCTCCGGCGGCGCGCGCAGGTAGAACGCACCGTCCAGCGATGGGCCGGCACGATGCTGCTCGCAATCTCACGGGGCAAGCCCCGATTACCACCGCCCGACATCCTACGGGATCACATACCCCTCCGCGCGCGCGACGACGCTGTCAGCCGTGCGAGGATCGGTGTCGAACGTGACCCATCCATCGCGCGTGCTCTGTCGCGGTAGAAAATCCAGGACAACCGTCGAGTGCTCCGGTGCCGCACCGCCCCGGAATAGCACGACATCGATCTGCACTGACCCTGCTGTCCGATCGCCCGTGTTCTCCGCTACCACGCGAACGATGTAGTGATCGGCCGCTGCCCGGGCACTGTCGGCCCGGACGCGAATCCCGGGCGGTCTCGGCTCGTGCCGGAGCGCGGCGAACGCAAGCAACCCGACGGTCCCGCTGACAATCGCCAGCGCAATCCAGAACACCAGCCACTCCAGCCAGTTCTTCTCCACGCGCGACCCCGCCTTCGCCGCGTCACTCATTCGATTGCAGCAGCAGGCGTCCTGCCGACGCACCGAGTGACGCCGCGAAAGCGAGCACCACCGACTGGGCGACCATCATCATCCCGCTGGTATGCTCGAACCGGCCGAAGAACCAGAGAATCGCCGCCGATGTCACGAGTGCGATCGCATATGTGATCACACTCCCGGACAACACCTCGGCGACATTACCGCTGCGCGCGAACCGCCTTGCGCCCCGGAATGCGCTGAAAAAGAGGATCAGGGCCCCGATCGACATCGACAGCAGGGAGAGGCCGATAAGCCCGATCCATGAGCTCTCGAACGCGATCAACTGGATCTCCTCTGTGGGAGCAACGTTCGCCGCGAACAGCACCGCACCGCAGACCGCGAGCACCGTCTGCCCCAGGAACGTGACGTGCTCCCCAGCGTCACCGCCACCATCCGCATCGACCTTCCCCCGATCCTCCCCTTCATGGCTCGCCTTCCCGGCACCGGCTTTCCCGGTGTCGTTGCCCCGGGTTCGAGCGCCGCCTCCGAGTTGCGAAGTACCCACGGAGATCCCGATCGCCACGGTCATGGCTTCTATCGCCACCTTCCCGACGATCTCCGCCAGACGACTCTCGGCCGTGATCCTTCCCAGAAGAACCAGGATCACGGCCGAGACGATGAAGCCAAGTCCCATCTCCTCCACCGAATCGATCGCGACTTCCGCCCAGCTCGCGTCGCGCCGGAGACCGGCGAAGCGATTGTAGCCGAGCAGCAGAACGAACGTGACGCTCACCAGGCCGAGCAATCGGTTCGGATGCATACTGAACCCCGTCCACCACATCTCCATGGTGTAGAGGAGCGGCAGGCTGAATATCAGGCCGCCTGCGACACCGCGCCCGTACTCCTCGAGCGACTCGGACACCGACCTCACGTACCGCGGCACGTTCTCACCTCCGGCGCTGGACTCGTCACAGCGACCTCAGCTCGGGGTGCCTTGCGAAAGCGAATACGGCGTAGGCGAGCATCAACGCCGCAGCACCCCCTATCGCCCAGCGCACCCCGAACGCGCTCGCTATCGCGCCGCCGCCGAAGGCCCCCACCGGCGCCATCCCGACGAACACGAATGTATAGGCCGACATGACGCGGCCCCGAAGGGCGTCCGGCACCGTCGACTGCAACAGCCCGTTGGAGAGCGCGTTGTTGATGATCATCGCAAAACCGGCGACAAAGAGGATGATCTGTGCAATGAGCGACGAGTCGACCATCGCCAGCGCGATCAGCGCGACCGCGAAAGACATCGCCGACGTTCGCAGGATCAACCCGCGGCTCACGCTCCGCCCGACAGCGGCGAGGGCAAGCGCTCCCACCATTGCCCCCACTCCGACAAGAATCAGTAATCGCGCGTAGCCAGATGCATCCAGCGACAGTACTTCGCGGGCGTATACCGGCATGAGAACCAGATACGGCACGCCGCAGATGGAAAAAACCGCCACGAGCCGCATGAGCACCGCCACTTCCCTCGTCTCACGCATGTACGCGATCCCTTGGCGAAAGCCTTCCAGCGCCGGGGTAACGTGCGGGTCCGGCGCCCATGCCGGCAGGCGGATGAGCAGCAGCCCCGCGAGAACGGCGAGGTAGCTGAGCGCGTTGATCCCGAAGCACCACGCAAGGCCCACCGTCGCGATGACGAATGCGGCGATGCCCGGACCAATGATACGCGCGAGGTTGAAGCCGCTGGAATTGAGCGCCACCGCGTCCACGAGGTCCTCGCGCCCCACCAGCTCGATGAGCAGCGCCTGCCGCGCCGGTATCTCGATCGCGGCGAACACGCCGGCCGAGAACGCGAGCGCGAGCAGCCAGCCAATGGTGATGTTGCCCGACCATGCAAACCACCAGAGAAGAGCAGCTTCGAGAAGCAGCAGCGACTGCGCCACGGTGATGAGCCGGAGCTTGTCGTAGCGATCCGCGAGCACGCCGGCCCAGAGCGAGAAGAGCAGTATCGGAAGCGACTGCACCGCGGTAACCAGCCCGACCATGAAGGCGTCGTTCGTGAGCTCGAGTGCGAGCCACCCCTGGGCCACCGATTGCATCCACGTGCCGATGACGGACACGGTCTGCCCGGTCCAGAAGATGCGGAAGTTGCGGTGCCGCTGGAGCGCGCGGAACGGGTTGATGGACTGCCGGCCCGCGGTCATTGCACGCGCCGCGCGACGGGCGGCGGCGCCGAGAAGAACGGGCACGCGACCGGTTGCTCGAACGGCCATTCCCCTCCCGCCCCACTTGCGCCCGAGCCATCACCCCGCAAGCGTACATCATGCGCTTTCACACCTATACGCGCTTCAGTCCCGGGATGGCGGACGCTGTCGACCTTCAGGAGCTTCTCGACAAGCTCGCCGATTTTCTCCTGCAATCGGGCTTCGCGGGTGGGAAGCCGGCACATCCGTACTACGGCGACCTCGGCGAGGAAGAGCCCGAGCGGTCGGTCGATGCGTTGCGCGAAGCGATCCTCCAGGCGCTGATCGACGGTGGACAGTTCACTCCGGAAATGCTCGACGCCATCCGCGGCGATGGAGACGAAGACGCCGAGGCGCGGCTCGCGAAACTCCTCGACGATCTGGTACGGCGCCTCGTCGCCGAGGGCTACCTCGCGATCGACGCACCGCCGAAGATGCCCGCGGGACACCACCCAGCCACCGGACCCGGCAGCGTCTCGCGCGCCGCCGCCCGCGACGTTGAGTTCTCCCTCACCTCCAAGGGGATCGACTTCCTCGGCTACCGCACGCTCCGTTCGCTCCTCGGATCGCTCGGCAAGTCCAGCTTCGGAAGCCACGACACGCCATACCTCGCAACCGGCGTCGAGTCCGATGGGTGGAGCAAGCAGTACGAGTTCGGCGACACGCTCAACATCGACGTCAATCAGACGCTCGGCAACACGCTCGCACGCACCGGGCGCCTCGGCATCCCGCTCGACATCGACTACCCCGACCTCATGGTGCATCAGGCGGAGTATCGCTCCTCCTGCGCCACCGTGCTGATGCTCGACACATCGCACTCCATGATCCTGTACGGCGAGGATCGCTTCACCCCGGCGAAGAAAGTCGCCCTCGCACTAACGCACCTGATCCGCACGCAGTACCCCGGCGACACCATCAAGGTACTGCTCTTTCACGACTCCGCCGAGGAGATTCCGATCGCGGCGCTCGCACAGGCGCAGGTGGGACCGTATCACACCAACACCGCCGAAGGGCTGAAACTGGCTCGTCGCCTCCTGCTTTTGCAGAAGAAGGACATGCGCCAGATCATCATGATCACCGATGGCAAGCCGAGTGCACTCACAATGCCGGATGGCCAGATCTACAAGAACTCCTTCGGACTCGACGCGACGGTGATCGCGCAGACACTTCGGGAAGTGGCGGACTGCAGGCGTTCCGGCATCGTGATCAACACATTCATGCTGGCGCGCGACCGTGCACTCGTGGAGTTCGTCAAGCATGTCTCGGCGATAGCACGCGGACGGGCGTACTTCACCACTACGATGACGCTCGGCCAGTTCATCCTCATGGACTTCCTGAAGCGGAAGACGCGGACGGTATCATAGCCGCGGGCTCCGCCGACGGTGGTGGTGTCGCGACGAGAACAGCCGTGACGAGCACGACAAGCGCACCGATCCATAGCTCCGCAGCAGCAGAGCGGTGGATACGACGTGCCCCACCCACATCACCGAGCCGCGGCCGCATGCGCCGCCAGTTGTAGGCACCCACAGCGGCCACACAGGCGACGAGGGTGAGCTTGACGATGAGCGTGATCCCGTAGCGCGTGTTCCACAGCGCCGGGATTGCCCCGAGGTGGACCCAGGCCGCGAACAGGCCGGTTGCCGCGGCCATTCCGGCGAAGATGAGAGCGATCGGTGAAAAGGCGTTGACGAGTGCGGCCACCGCAGCGCCGCGCTCCCCTTCCCCAAGGTGCAGCGCTGCGGGAATCCCGACCATGACGACAAGTGCGAGCGTCCCGAGCCAGCCTCCCGCACTCATCACGTGAACCGCGTCCGCTATGACAACAGCCGGCTGCATGCGTTCGACAGCCGCCGCATGGCCGGACAGTCCGGGCACGAACGCCAGTGCCACGGCGGCAAGCGCCGTGACCTCCCATCCTATCGCGATCGTGCGGCGCGCCAGCGACAGTCCGATGCCAGCGGCTACGATCGCCGCCAACTGGAGAATCCACCCCCAGCCCCACACCGTCTCCATGAGGATCGGCGCGAGGCGCGATGTTCCGAGCGCGGCCGGCCCTCCGTACACAGCGACCACCTGTGCGTAGAGCCGTGCCACAGCGGCTGCGCCCAGCAGCAGGACGGCCAGCCAGCCGAGCTGCACGGCACGCGCGCTCGACGCATCGGCCACGGCCTCCAGGCGCGTTCCCTCGCGTCGGCGAGCCGCGCGCAACACGAGCAGCTCGAATACGGCGATCCCCTCGACGAGGATGATTCCGACGAAGGTGAGCCAGCGGATGATCACGTATGCAGGGGAGCCCGCACCGAAAGCCGCGTCTGGCTGCGGAACGGCCGGGGAGGGCGCCGCAGCCGGCCCCCCTCCCCCACCCATCGGCGCCTGCCCGCGCGAGAGCGTCCCGGTCGCGCCGCTCCCGGTGCCGACTGGCGGGGCGCTGTCGAGCCCCAATGCTGTTGGCAGAATGGTGAACGCGTACGTCCCGTTCACCGGATGACCGTCGGGTCCGGCGGAGCGCCAGCGAACGGTGTAGCGACCAGCGCCAAGCGCGCTCTGTATGGTCGCGGTGATCACTGTGAGCGAGTCGGCGTCGTGCGCGAGCGGACCCAGTGCGACCTCGCTGCCATCCGGTGCGATCAGCTCGATGTGGGTGAATGGCAGCTCCACTCGTTCCCGGAAGATGAGGCGGAGTTCGGACGGCGCGCCGCGCAGCAGGCTGTCCGCGGCCGGAACCGCGCCCTCGAGCACCTGATGGGCGCGCGCGGTCGCAGGAAGCAGGACGAGTTGGAGCACACATAGAAGGGCGAGCGCGCGGCCCGCCACGGAAACCTCCACCCTCAACCGCGCGGCGGGCTCAGAGACGGAGCGTGAAGCCGATGCTCTGCTCGACGTCGAGCGCCGTGAATCCGGGGTGCGTGTCACGGCGTGCGCGCACTTCGCCACGGAACCCGAGGCGTTCAGTCACGTCGAAACGCACACCAGCCACACCGATGAAGCTGGGCCGGACGAAGCGCTCGCCGGTGTCCCCGGGCCCGCCGTCCATTCGCGCGATGACGCCGGCGCCGGCGCCAAGGAACGGACGCACGCGCGACAGGGGGAACTGGAACTGGACCGTCACATCCGCCAGGGTGAGCGGCGCGGGTGTGCTGCTGGCCACCGGAAGTCCACTGTTCCTGTCGACGCTTTCGGTCTCGACCGCCGCATAGGCGGCGCCAGCTTCGATCACGAAGAAGCGCGAGACCTCGTGGTCAATGCGAACCGCGGCGAATGGATAGTAGTCGTCCCCGCCGGCGTCGTAGTTGAAAGTACCGGCGTTGAACGAGAGTGAGGTCGTCGACGTTCCGCCGCTTCCCGGCATGTGGGGGAGCCCTGTCGCTCCGCCGTCGGGAGCCTGCGCTCCGACCGGCACGGCGATCAGAACGGCGAGCACTGGCGTGAGGCAGCGTTCGGCGAGACCAGTCATCTTGACCCCTCGGCATGCATTCCCGATCGGCGGGAACGACGGCAATGTGAAGGCAATGTGAATCCGCGCATTTCGCGGTACGGACATACCGGCGATCCCGAACCGGTGATCGCTTCCCGAGACTCACCACGGGCGGGATACAGCAAGATCCGGCCCCTCACACATGGATTCCCGCTCAAGCGGGAATGACAACGCTGCATGGAGTTCGCGTCCCAACCGTGGCCGGCAGGAATCGGCGCGCACATTCCGGTCGCGGCCCTCCTGCCCCCCCCCCACCCGCTGGTCACTTCTTCCGGACGGAGCCGTCATAATGCCGCAGTCCGCGTCCAATGTAGATCTGCCTGGGACGCGCGATCTTCTGCTCCTTGTCGAGCAGCATTTCCTCCCACTGCGCCAGCCAGCCGGCCGTGCGCGCGATTGCGAACAGCACCGTGAAGAAGTCGGTCGGGAAGCCCATGGCACGGTAGATCAGCCCCGTGTAGAAGTCGACGTTGGGGTACAGCTTGCGCTCCACGAAGTACTCGTCCTCGAGTGCGATGCGTTCGAGCTCCAGCGCGATCTCGAGGTCGGCGTCCATCCCGGTCACCTCGAACACCTCGTACGCGAGTTGCTTGACGATCTTGGCGCGCGGGTCATAGCTCTTGTACACGCGGTGGCCGAATCCCATCAGCCGCCCTTTCCCGTCCTTCACGTCGTCGATGAACGCCGGGATATTGTTCCTGCTCCCGATCTCGCTGATCATCTTGAGGACCTGCTCGTTCGCCCCGCCGTGCAACGGCCCGAAGAGGGCGGCGATCCCGGCCGCGACCGCCGAAAACGGATCAACCTGCGACGACCCGACGGAGCGCACCGCACTCGTGGAGCAGTTCTGCTCGTGGTCCGCGTGCAGGATGAAGAGCACCTCGAGCGCGCGCTTGAACACGGGGCTCGCGGTGTACTTTCCCTCGCTCATCCGGAACACCATCGAGAGGAAGTTCTCGGTGTAGGATAGATCGTTGTTGGGGTACACGGCCGGGAGCCCGCGCACGTGTCTGAGCGAGAAGGCGGCCAGCGTCGGTATCTTCGCGAGCAGCCGGATGATCGCGATGTAGCGCTGTTCGGGATCGAAAATGTCGCGCGCCGACGGATAGAAGGAAGACAGTGCGGCCACAGTACTGCAGAGCATCGACATCGGATGCGCGTCGTAGCGGAAGCCCTCCAGGAACCGGCGCACGTTCTCGTGGACGTACGTGTGGTACGTGATGTCGTGCACGAACTTGTCGTATTCCTTCTGGCCCGGGAGCTCGCCCTTCCTGAGAAGCCATGCGACCTCGAGGAAGTTCGCCTTTTCCGCCAGCTCCTCGATAGGGTAGCCGCGGTAGCGCAGTATTCCCTTGTCGCCATCGATGAAAGTGATTGCGCTTCTGCAGGAGGCCGTGTTGAGGAAAGCGGGATCGTAGCTCAGCATCCCGAATTCGTCGGGTTGCTCCCTGATCTGCCGGAGGTCTATCGCCCGGATGGAGGACATCTCGACCGGAAGGGAATACTCCCTTTCGGTACGGGTGTCCCTTATCTGCAGTGCCGCGCCATCCGCGCCGTGTGCGGCCTTGCGTTCACTTTCCTTCACCGTCGATTCGACCTTGCTCATTCACTTTCCTCTTTGTTGTTCCCAACGCCAGCATTGCCGGGCCAGTCGCAATCCTCACAGCCCGCGGGGATCCATCATGCCACCGTTTCATGATATCTCCGCAAGCTTCGCGCGAGCGCGACGCGGCGCGGCAGCGCCCCCGGTCAATCTAGTCCTTCACACGAAGCGCGCGCCATGACCCTGCCCGTAGCGATCCTCGTCGCTGTCCTCGCCGGCGCAGTGAACTCCATCGCCGGCGGTGGCACCCTGCTCACATTCCCTGCCCTCGTCGCACTCGGCGTTCCGCCGATCGTTGCGAACGCGACGAGCGCCGTGGGTCTCTGGCCCGGGCTCGCGGCGAGCATGTGGGGCTACCGTAGCGAGCTTGCAGGTACGCAGACGTGGGCTGTCCGGTTCGCCGTGCCGAGCGCAATCGGGGGACTCGCTGGAGCGCTGCTGCTGATCAACACGCCACCGGACCGATTCGAGTCAATCGTGCCATGGCTCGTGCTCGGAGGCACCGTGCTGTTCATGGCGCACGGCGCCGTGCTGCGGACGGTCGCCAGGCGAGGCGCGAGTGCGGGCGGTTTATCGGAGGGTTTGAGCGAGGCCCTTCTCTCTGCAGACGGCGCCGCCGCAGCACCGGTTGTACGGGCCAAACCGGTCGCGGACGCCCCGGATTCGGAGGACGCTGACGCCGCATCTCGCTCGAGTCCCGGAGTCGTGATTCTTCTGGCGCAGCTCGTGATCGCTGTCTATGGCGGCTACTTCGGCGCCGGGATCGGAATCCTCATGCTCTCGGCGCTGGGTCTCATGGGACTCACGAACATCCATCGCATGAACGGGCTCAAGAACTGGGGCGGGCTGTGCGTCAACGCGGCCGCGGTCGCGACGTTCGCAGTCCGGGGTGGGGGGATAGTCGAATGGCCACTGGCGGTCGGCATGGCGGCCGGAGCCATCTGCGGCGGTTACGCGGGATCCCGCGTCGCTCGGCGAGTGGGGCAGACGCCAGTGCGGCGCGCGATAGTCGCGATCGGATTGGCGAGTGGCGTCTGGCTGTTCTTCGCACTGTGAGGGGGCGTCGCGGAACCGCTGCACGTATTGAGCAGAACGTGGATCCCCGCTTTCGCAGGGATGACGACCCTGGTGGGGTGCGCGGATGACAACGCTGGTGGGGCGACGGTGACGACGCTGGTGGGGCGACAGGATGACGCTAGTGGGGCGACAGGATGACGCTGGTGGGCGCGCGACGCTGGTGGAAACGCGGCGGCGGCAGGCGGGTATACTCGCTTCATGCATATCCATCTCAACCCACACTCGTCCTCCCGCGTCGGGGGTGTGATCACCGCCGCTGCAATGGCGCTGGCCGGGAGCATGGCCGCCCCCGCCCCCGCCCCCGCCCCCGCCGCCGCTTCCGCACTCGCACAGGCGCCGGCGCCGGACACCGCTCTCCGCATTACATGGGTGCCCAACCGGCCTGTGCAGGGATCCATCGCATACATCGTCGTCGACCCCGCCGGCAACGCGAGCGACTCGTTGGACGTCTCCGAGCCGCTGCGCATCGAGGGATCACTGGCAGGAGAGGCGCTCCACTTCGATCAGATCGACGGCCGGCGATTCCGCGCGCTTGCCGCTATTCCGGTGGATGCGGATTCGGGCGTCGACCTGACCCTCGTGATCGTCCGGAGCGACAGCGTCGCGGACTCGCTCTCGCAGATTCTGCCCGTAGCAAGCGGCTCGTACAGCATGGAACGCCTCACCGTCGCTCCGAAGTACGGCGGCAAGCCCGACCCTGTTCTGGCGAAGCGCATTGCGTCGGAGTATGCGAAGGCGGCCGCGGTCTCGCGCCGCGCGCACGAGACGCCGCGGCTCTGGTCGGGAGAGTTCATCCTGCCGCGCGATACGCATATCACCAGCGAGTTCGGGTCGGGACGCGAATTCAATGGCGCCGTCCAGAGCCGCCACATGGGAACCGACCTGGCCGGCGCGAAGGGAGCGCCGGTGCGCGCCGCGAATCGCGGCGTCGTCTCGCTCATAGGCGACTTCTACTACGCAGGCAACGCCGTCTACGTCGACCACGGCGGCGGCCTGATAACCGCGTACTTCCACCTGAGCGATGTGGCAGTGGCGGAAGGTGACACGGTCGAGCGGGGCGACGTGATCGGCCAGGTCGGCGCGACAGGTCGCGTTACCGGGCCGCACCTGCATTGGGTGCTGCGCTACGGGAGCGTGAGCGTCGATCCGATGAGCGTCTTCATGCTTCCCCGGTTTCCGACAGACGAAGCACGGCTTTCCACTGCGCCGCCGTCACCGGCTGAACAGAGAGCCGACTCCCTCGGCGTAGCAGCTCCATCCTCACCAGGGCCGGCTCCGACCGCAATTCCTCCAGGCTGAGCGGCCGAGCCAGCGGTTTGATGGCCCTGATGTCGACCATCATCCATCTCGGCTCGGCGCGACTGCTGCGCGGATCGTGGTATTCGCTCGCCGGGTCGAAGGCGGTTGGATCGGGATACGCCTCGCGTGCCACCTCGGCGACGCCGACGATCGCCGGTGGCTTCGCGTTGGAGTGGTAGAAGAGAACGCCATCGCCCGGCTTCATGCCATCGCGCATGAAGTTGCGCGCCTGGTAGTTCCGGACACCTTCCCATGGAGTCGTGCGATTCTTCGTTCGCCAGAGGTCGTCCCAGGCGAAGCTCTCCGGCTCGGACTTCACGAGCCAGAAGGACATTTCACTCCGCGACGTTGAGTAGCTGCATGCAGTCCCGTATGCGCGAGACTTCGCGATGCGCTCCCGCTGCCTCGGCGAGTCCCAGGGCTCGCGTGTACGCATCGAAGGCATGTCGCTGCTCGCCCCGCATCGTTCGAACATCGCCGAGTACCCTGTAGCACTGGGCGAGGCGCAGCTCCTTGCCGTCCGGTCCGAAATGTCCGAGGGCGTCATGCGCGTGTGCCTCCGCTCTCTCGAGCTCGCGCTGGCCAGCGAGGGCTTCTGCCGTGTTGAGCTCGGCGATGCCCATCAGCTCCTGGTCGCCGATCTTGCTCGCCGCTGTGAGAGCCTGTCCGCCGAGCACCTCGGCAAGCTTGAACCGGCCGGAGTCGAGCGCAACGGCGGACTGATTGTTGAGCGCGAACGCCTCCCCCCATGCGTAGCCAGCTCGCCGGAAGTATCTGAACGACTGGCGGAAGTATTTCTCGGCCGCATCCAGGTCGGCTCGCTGCGCCGCGAGCGAGCCCATGTTCTGGAGGGCGATACCGCGCAGGCGGTCTCCAACCTTCGAGCCCAGGATTCGTTCGTACAGCGCCAGCGCTCGGTCGAAGTCTCCACGCTCCTGGTGCACAATGGCCTCTGCGTTGAGGGCTTCGCCGTAGAGGTCCTGAAGGTTGTTCGTCCGGGCAAGCGTGGCGCTCCGCCGCGCGGCATCGATGGCCTCATCCCACCTGCACCAGGCGCGATACACGTGCGCCTCGCGGCGATACGCTTCGCCGACTACGGCTGGGTCGGCAGAGCTGTCGGCGGTAGCTTCGTAGTGTTCGAGGGCCTTGTGGAGCATACCAAGCTTCTGGTAGCGAAGGCCTTCCTCGAGCTGCGTTTCCGGTTCTATCATGGGCCGCTCCTGGATCGGTCAGAACGCCGTGTCTTGCCCGTGTCCCATATCACAAAGATCAGTAGCGTGACGCAGGGCGCGCACAAGCGGACAAGGAGCCCGGTTGCTGGAGTCCGAACGGGAACGTCACCATCGTGGAGACACGATATGGAGGAACCCGTGAATTACACCAGCGCCGTGTGCATCCGGCTTGTAGTCATCGCTTCCACCGTAGCTATCATGGGGTGCGCGGCCGACGGGCCGTCCAGTCCCATATTCTCCACGCCTGCCGCTGCCGGGACTGAACTGACAATCGCCGCGGACAACGCCGCCGACCGGGGTGCGCGCCCACGGCGCGCTCGGAGGGCGCATCTCCTCGTTTGCCCCACCAACCGGTCGTTCATCGCCCAGGCCCGCATCGGCCCGGAGGGTGGTTCTCTTGCTGTGCAAGGCAACCGGATCGACGTCCCGCCCGGCGCACTGCGCGAGTGGGAAACGCTGACCATGAGCGTGCCCTCCGGCCGGCTCGTCCGGGTCGATATCAACGCGGCCGGCGCCAACCACTACCTGTTCGAGCGACCGGTCAGCATCACGATAAGCTACAATCGCTGCCGGCGCCAGAACCTGCACGTGTGGCCGACGGGTGTGTGGCACATAGACACGGCCCCGGTTCAGCTACTCGACTACCTCGGTGGGACCAGCGACCGCGAGATGCGCAGGATCACTTTCCAGGCGAACCACCTTTCGACCTACGCGGTGGCATACTGAGAGGGCACGTGGGGGTGTGCTGCAGCCCCGATCGTCATATCCTGTCCGCCGCCGGAAGATCGAGCTGGAAGTGGAGCCGCGTTCCCTTCTCCTGCTCGGTTTCTATCTGCAGCTCTCCACCCATGATCTCCACGAGTTGCCTGCAGATCGAGAGGCCCAGGCCAGCGCTAGAGAAGGTCGATTCCCCGTGCTCCTGCCCGTGCCGCACGGGTTCGAACAGCACGTCCATGACAGCGGGCGGAATCCCGCGGCCGGTGTCTGCGACGGCGAAGGCTATGGTTCTGCGTGATTTCATTCTGACGCTGAGCACGACTTCACCGGTCACGGTGTACTTCAAGGCATTCGTGGTGAGATTCAGCAGAACGCGGCTCAGCGCTGCCGGATGCCCGCACCTGAATCCGGGAACCGACGACGACACCAGGAGACGCAATCCCTTCTCCTCGGCAACGGGTCGGACGATGTCGTGCACCGAGGCGACCAGCTCGGCCATGGAGAAGGCGGTGGGCTCATCGTCCACGAGTCGCCGGCCACCGTGGGCGGCCTCGAGAAGATCGTTGGCCAGGGAGCTGAGGCCGAAGGCAGCGCTGTAGGCGATCCCGAGCTGCCGTTCCTGCACATCGGTGACGGGGCCGCTGCGTCCCGCGCGCATCATATCGACGAGGAAGATTATCGACGTGAGCGGGGAGCGCATGTCGTGCGCGATCTTGACTATCAGGTCCGAGGCGTCGGGGCCTGAGAGGTGCTGGACAAGGCGCTGCGCGACGCACCTTTCGCTCGCACCGCGAACGGCCTCGAAGGCGTGGAGAACTCTGAGCGCCTCGTGCGGGTCAATGCGTTCACCGCTGTGGCGCAGGCGCTCGAGGAAGGCGCGCCGGATCGCCTCGAGTAGTTGCAACGCGGGCATAGCGTTGCGGGAGGACAGACGGACGGGCGTTTCCTCCGCGACGGCGTCCCGGACATGCCGGCAGATGCATTCCACCTGCGCGCGAATCGACTCGATTCCCGCCGGGCTAGTGCTTTTCGACCATGACTCGCCGACATTGGCGGCGGCCGTCACGAATGCCTGCCATGCGGTCAGCGGACCAGCACCCCCGCCTTCCTGGAGCGGGTCGCGCAAGAGCTGGCGCGGGTTGCGGTGCGAGCCTCGCCGGTCCGATGCGGCCGCGCCATCGCGCGACCCGGCAGCGGATCGGCGATTGAACTCGGTGGCATTGCGACCGGCGTTTCGAATCATGAAAGCGTGCCGGATACCTCATCGCGCGCGAGGTTGTGCTTGTCGATCAGACGATACAGCGTGGTGCGGTCGATGCTGGCGAGGCGCGCAGCCTTGGACATGTTGCCTCCGGCGCGCACGACGAGCCGCGTGAGGTAGTCCCGCTCGAAGTCAGCCACCAGGCGGTCTTTCGCAGGATGATAGGCGTCGTCAAGCATGTCGCCCTGGCGTACACCCGGCACCGGCGCAGCCCCGGGATCCTCGTAGAGCGGTATGTCTTCGGCACGCACCTGCTGGCCGGGCTCTGCCAGCACGGCGAGATGCTCTATGACGTTCTGCAGTTCACGCACATTACCCCGCCAGGGGCGTGTGCGCAGAAAGTCCATGGTCGACTCCGGAAGGACAGGCATCGTGTCCCGCGGCTGGCGATGACGCCGCCAGTAGATCGACAGAAAGTGCGTCGCAAGCAAGGCGATGTCCTCGACTCGATTCCGCAGGGCCGGGAGCTTGATCGGGACCACGTTGAGGCGATAGAAGAGATCTTCGCGGAGCCGTCCGGCGCGCACTGCTTCGTGTGGATCGCGGTTGGTAGCCGCGATGAAACGCACGTCGACGACTGCATCCTGCTGCTCACTTCCAACGCGCCGCACGACGCCATCCTGCAGCACGCGCAGGAACTTCGCCTGCAGCGGCTGCGACATTTCCGTGAGTTCGTCCAGGAAGAGCGTGCCGCCGTCGGCCGTTTCGAGGAGCCCGGGTTTGTCGCGCTCGGCCCCGGTGAAGGCACCTTTCCGGTGGCCGAACATCTCCGATTCGAGCAGCGGTTCCGGAAGGGCGGCGCAATTGATCGGGACCAGGGTCCGTTTTGCACGCCGGCTCTGGTGGTGGATGAACTGGGCGATGAGTTCCTTGCCCGTTCCACTCTCGCCGCTGATCATGACCGAAGCATTGGTGGCCGCGACCTTGCGCGCGAGGTCGACAGCGCGGCGAAACGCCGGTGACACGCCGAGCAGCGATATCTTGTCGCTGTTGCCACTTTCGCGCGCAAGCTTCGCCTGCCGCTGCTCGCCGTCGCGGGCCTCGAGCACCGCGTGGGATGCCCTGCCGAGGAGGAGTTGGAGATGCGCGCCGGAAAAGGGCTTGGGCAGATAATCCCAGGCGCCGTCACGTAGCGCTTCGATGCTCGAGGTGACGCTCGGGTTCCCCGTCATGACGACCACGATCGTATCGCGGTTGACTTCGAGCGTTGCGCGCAGGATGTCGATGCCTCGCACAGGTGTCATGTAGAGATCGACGAGGACGATGTCGAACCGTCTGCGACGGACCATCTCGAGCGCTTCGTCGCCGCGCCCGGTGATGGTAACGTTGTAGCCCTCGACCTGCAGCACGCTCGCACAGCCGTCGCGGAGTGTGCGGTCGTCGTCGACAATGAGGACGCGGAGACCCGCTTTCGATTGACCCGGGAGAGCCAGCGAATCGGTTACTGACGTGGCGTCGGACGAGGCGGTGTACGGGGACGGCGAGTGCTGTGACAGAGTGGTTGACATGCCGTTTCCTGGTCTCCTCGCCTTCGAGGATCTGGATTGTTGGTCTGACGAAGGGAGCGTCGTCGCCCGCCCTGCGTTTTCTTGATCCGTGATGAGGCTCACAAAGTGTGGCGTGCTCGGGATTTGTCAAGCGTCGGCGTCGCGCAACCACCACGAAGTTGGTGTGAGCAAGGCGCCACATGGATGTCGCGCGCGCGCCACTATCCGGCGCCTTCCTGTTGCCACATCGTCAGTTACGCGATGCGCTTCCACAGGCCGACATACTGCATCGCGCTCCCGGATCGGGTCGCGGAACTTGCTTGGCCGCGCCCTCGAGATCGCCCTGAGAGGCTTTTTCCACACCAGGCCATCGGTTCGCTCCCGCCGGATGCAGCTCCCGGCCTCACGCCGCCAACGCGCAGATCCCCCAGGCGCACACGAGGGCTGCTGTATCTGCTCTCACGGGGTGGACGCGATGGGCACGTCGTCAAACGACAGCACGGTGCCGCCCGGCACACTCTCGCGGAGATGCCGCAGCGCGGTCGCCGCGCGAAACAGCATCTCGACTGCATCAACGGGATAGGATGCGAAATCGGCGGCGGCCGCAAACCCTGCGTGCATGGCCAGCGATTGAATGCCGCCGTTTGCGAGGAAGGGCGACTCCGCAAGCCGGTGACGCAGCCGCTCCACTATGCGAGGAGCGCCGGCCGGTTCCGTCGCAGCCGCAACGATGCCGAACTCGCCCGCTCCCAACCGGCCGAATGCATCCGACCCGCGTCCCGTACCGCGACACACCGTACCAACATGCTCTGCCAGGCGATCCAGCCGTTCAGTCGTCGCCGTGGTTTCTTCCGCGGCGGAACTGGTCACGCTGAACGCAATGCAGGTCAAGGGCGCGTGACGTCGCTGCGCTTCAGACCCGATCTCCTTGGCGCGAAGGGCAAGCCCCCGCGTGCTGTAGAGTCCTGTTGCGGCATCGATCAGACTTTCCCGGTCGATCCTTGCCAGTTCCAGCTTCGCCGCCACGAGCAGCGCTATCTGAAGAAGCAGAATCTCGCCATCGAGCGGCAGCGAGCAATAGAGCCACGCGCCGGCAGTATGGGCTTCCAACCGTCGCGCTCGGGCAACGTCCACCGCCGTGGTGATGATGACAGGCGTGGCCGAGCCGATCCTTGCCTCCGACCGGAGCCGTCGGCACACCTCCACACCCGAGATATCGGGCATCCGATCGTCGAGAATCACGAGATCCGGCTTCGTGCGACCGATGAGGTCGAGCGCCTCGTGACCTCCGCGCGCCGTGAGCACGGCGTAGCCCTGCGGCGCGAGAATGCTTTCCAGGGAGCGCGCGGCCCACTCCTGGTCATCGGCGATGACGACCAGCGGCGGGCGCGAGG
>JBOHTO010000048.1:0-2815 GCA_050733695.1 Gemmatimonadaceae bacterium
ATGTTGCAAAACAAGACCTGACCCCGCCGCCCGCGGGGCCCCGGGGTCAGGTCTTGTTTTGCAACATCCAACTGTTGCGGGGACCGCAGCCCCCGCGGCGCCAGCATCTCAACGGCGAAGGCGGGACAGCGCGAACTGAACCGCCAGATCCGTCGTGCTCCAGAGCTGAACATCGGAGCTGGTGCCATAGCGCACCGGAACGAGATCACCATCGCTGATCTCGTAGCTCCACAGCTCGCTCTGGAAGCCCGATGCTGCGACCGCAGCCAGGACGCGCTGCAGCGCCGTGCTCAGTTCGCGCACGCAGGCCTGCCGCGCCGGATCGGCCAGCCCCGTCGCGCTGCCATCGGTCGCGTCCTGCGCTCGCGCGATCCGATCCGCCACTCCCAGCAGAAAGAGGTTCACCTCGCGCCCCCAGACCACGCGCGGACCGTGGTACGGGTCGCGTTCGAATGCCCGCCAGACCGAAGGCGGCGCGTACGCATCGTTCGCGACAACCGGGCCGACACGTTCGATGAACAGGCCCACAGGATAGGCGCGAACGAAAAGCTCCACGTCGCTTAGTGTGCGCCCGGTGCAGGCCCCGTCCCGCGCTGCATCCAAGCCGGAAATCGTTCCGAGAAAGAGCCGCGTCGCCGGATCGGAGTTCGCGACTCCGATCGGTCGACCCTCGGCGTCCAGCGAGAGAGCGAGAAAAGTGAGCGAGTCCTGATCCGCTTCCGACGTGGCCAGGACGCTTGTCCAGTACACGCGCTCCTCGACCGGCATTGCGCCGAGCCGCGCAGCGACGTGCGAGCGGACCTGTGCCGAATCCAGTCGCACCAGAAAATGGCGGGACGCGCCTCGCCATGCATCAACCGCGCGGTGAAGCGCCAGTGAGTCGCGCGCGTAGCTGCCCAGCGGCGTGCCCGCTGCCATCTCGGGCACTACGTTCGCGAGCGAGTCGACGGAGACGCCGAGCGTGCGGAGCGTCTCGAGGATGCGCCCGATCGACTCCAGCGCGTGCGGCACCCAGATGGCGTTGACGTCCATCGCATATCGTCCACCGGCGTACCCGGCGCCACTGTCGCGCCAGCTCGCGGAGGACCACCTCGCGGAATCCCGTGGCGGGAAGGAGACGAGGTTCTTCGCCACCGGATCGCGCGCGAAGGTCGCGGTCATTTGCGAGACGAGGGCGAGCTCGCGCAGCAGCCGCTCGAGCCGCGGCTCCCCACTGTCGGCGGAGTCGAGAAGAAAGGTGAGCTTGCGCTCGGCAGGAACATCGGGATCGGCGAGCCAGCGGGCGGCCAGAACAGGAAGCTGGAACTCGTCGTCGATCATGTTGTAGTTCTCGCGCACCCGCCGCATGTCGCCGAGCACGGCGCTGGCGCGGGCCAGCAGGCTATCCGCGACGACCAGGTTCCCGATCCCCACTGCGCGGAAGCGATCGTCGATCAGCAGCGCGTACTCGGCCGCCGCCTCGCGCACGGCCTGCCCTCCCAGCGCTTCCTCGTGGCTCACCTCTCCCATGGGGGAGAGCTTGCGGAGCGCGCTCGCGATGACGAACTCCGACATCTCGTCGCGCCAGATTGGCCGCATCATGAGTGCGGTCAACAGCATGTCGCGGCCGAAGTACGTTGCGAAGTTGGGAAGCCCCGCCATCAACTTCTCGCGGGAGACAAGGAGTTCCACGCCGCGCACGTTGCGCTCCAGCCATCGTGCGCGCAGGCCGGCTGTGTCGGCGCTGCCCATGCCGACGTCAGTGGCGGATGCCGCAGCAAGGAAGCTCAGAAACTCATCGGTGAATATCTCTTCGCGCGCGAGCGGGGTGAGCGGCGCCCCACTGGTTGCGATTCGGACCGTGAACCGGACGTCGTCGCCCGACCGTGATCGCAGCGAGATCGCGTTCCCATCGGCTGCTGCATCTACCTTGCCCGCGTTTGCGCGCAGCTCCAGTGTGAGCGTGTCGCGTCCGTCCAACGTCGGCTGAACCACTCGCGTTACCCAGTCCGACTGGCCGCGTCGCGTGCTGATGGAGGGAACGAGCCGTGCCCGCAAGGTGGGCAGGTCGATCGCACCGACCAGGGCCAGATGCCGCCGGCGTTCGTTCGCGTCGAGCCGTGCGATGGCTGCGATCAGTCGGTCGAGTTCGGGCACTGTGAATCGAGCGGCATTGAACGGCGCGCGGTCCCGCTCGGCGTACTGAAAGTCGCGTTCGACGCGCATCGAGCCGAGGACGAACCAGCCGAGGTGGATATGGGGCGCCTCGGCGACCAGGGAGTACTCGACCGTTCGCGTTCCCGCGGAATCGGATACCTCCGCACCCGGTCCGCCCCAGCGAAGCGGGACTGGCAGGCCACGCGCATCACGCGCCGTGAAGCCGATACTCTCGTTGTTGGCGTTGGCCCAGAGGTGCACTACTCGACCGTCACGGCGGTCGAGGTATATCTGGACCGTGTTTCCAGTGGCGTCGCGGAAGAAGCGCGTCTGGTATCCCTGGTAGGCCGCGGAGTCGTCGAGGCCGGGCTCCGGGAAGGCGAGAACCGGGAGCCGCTGTTGCGCCGGAATGGTGAACTGCGCGAGGAACAGAATGGCGATCGGATTCACGACGTAGCGACCTCGGGTTCGCGTGGGGGCAGGAAGGAGAACTGCTGCTCGAGGGCCCCGCGTCCCCGTGCTCCCAAATGAGCAGCCCGGCGCTTGACATTTCAACTCCCCACACCTATGGTAGCGCCGCGTCCGGCTACCGGTTGCCCCCGGAGGAGACTGTGTCCCGAGGGGCGACACTGGTTCACGGTGCACCTTGAGCGGCCCCATCGAAGGCGCGACGCAGCGC
>JBOHTO010000049.1:0-12549 GCA_050733695.1 Gemmatimonadaceae bacterium
GGGGAGGTGTTGGAGCGGGCGGGGGGGATGCGGGCGGTGGCCCCCACGGCAAGCCGAACGACCGCGGCGGACATCGGGAACCACGGGAACCACGGGAACCACAGGAACCACGGGAACCACGGGAACCACGGGAACCACCCGGTGATCGCGGCGGGAACCGCGGTACCAGCCGCGGTGACGGCCCGCGTCGTCCGGCCGCGGCCGCTCGCCCCCCGCGTCGCGACGCCTGAGCCGGACGTGTACGGCGGCGCGGGAGGGTGGGTCGAGATCATCTGCGGTGTCATGTTCAGCGGCAAGAGCGAGGAGCTCATCCGCCGCCTGCGCCGCGCAATGATCGCGCGCAAGCGCGTGCAGGTATTCAAGTCGCACCTCGATGAGCGCTACTCGGGAATCCACGCCATCTCGAGCCATGACGGCCGCACGGTCGAGGCGATCCCGGTGGACTCTGCGGCGCAGATAGGCGGGCGGGTGGATCCCACGGCGCAGGTCATCGCCATCGACGAGGCCCAGTTCCTGGACGATGGCGTTGTGGATCTCGCGTCTTCACTCGCCGGCCGCGGGCGCCGCGTCATCGTCGCCGGAACGGACACCGATTTCCGCGGTGAGCCGTTCGGGTGCATGCCGCAACTGATGGCGGTCGCCGAGCTCGTGGACAAGCTGCACGCGATCTGCGTGATCTGTGGCGGTCCGGCGTCCCGCAATCAGCGGCTCATAGAGGGCGCGCCGGCCCCCTGGGATTCACCGACGATAATGGTGGGAGGGCGCGAGTCGTACGAGGCCCGTTGCCGGCACTGCCACCAGGTGCCCCGGCGCGACGAGGGACAGGGCGCGCTGCTCTGATTCTCACTGGCGCGCGCCAGCGTTCCTCAATGCTTCTTGTCGTCGTGCGCCTCCGGGAGCCGCTCGTACTCCAGCCCTCCGCTTCCGGCGGACCCGAACTTGGGCGCCGTGATTCCGCCCAATGTCGTGCGCGGTGGCTCGTGCTTCTCCAGCGACTCGCCGCCGGCTTCGTCCCCCGACTCGCGCGCGCGGTCCGCGAACTTCGCGGGGCTCTGAACGAACTGACGCTCGCATCCGGTCGAGCAGAAGTAGTACGTCTCGCCTTCGTGGCGTGCTTTCGCCGCCGCCTTGTCGGTGTCCACGGTCATTCCGCAGACAGGATCGATTGCCTTCGCCATGGTCCCTCCGGGAGGAATTGCGAGGAGTTGTCCGGGATGACGCCGTCATGTCAATCGGCGCTCCCTGTCCATGCTTCAGCACGAGCCATTCCACGCCCGCCGACCTCCCGGCGTTCCCGGGACGCCTGCGCAAACAGGCGGCTCGGCGGCCGCTGCGCCGCTGTCACCCGGAACTCCACGGCACCGTAGGTGCAATAGGGGTTCCAGGGGCACCGCAGCGGCCCCCTGTCGGCCACTGCCATTCACCGCACCGCCCGCCTGTCGCGGGCGGCGCGCTGCCATGAGATCGCCATGCTACTCATTGGACTTACAGGCAATATCGCGAGTGGGAAATCCGCCGTCGGGCAGATCTTCTCGGAGCGCGGGGCAACGATCATCGACGCCGATGTGCTCGCGCGCCGCGCGGTGGAGAAAGGCACCCGCGCCTATGGGGAGATTGTAAGGCGGTGGGGCAGCGAGGTCGTCGGGGCCGACGGACGCCTCGACCGCGCCGTGCTGCGGCGTGTCGTGTTCGGGGAGCCGGCGGAGCTCGAGGCGCTCAACCGGCTCGTGCACCCGGAGGTGATGCGCATGCGTGACCGGCTGGTGAGCGACGCGCGCAGGCGCGGCGACCGCGTGGTCGTCTGCGATATCCCGCTGCTGTTCGAACACAACCTTGCGGATGAGTTCGACCGCATCGTACTGGTGGACGCACCGCGCCCGCTCCGGCTGGAGCGCCTGGTACAGGATCGCAATCTCGGCGAGGAGGAGGCGATGGGGATGATCGCCGCGCAGATGCCCGCGGAGCTCAAGCGCGCGCGCGCGGATTTCGTCATCGACAACGACGGAACGTTCACCCAGCTCGAGGAGCGGGCGGCAGAGGTCTGGATGGCGCTGGAAGAGGAAGCGAGGATGAAGGAAGCGCCCGCGCTTTCTTGACACCAATTTCTGCCGCCGATAGACTTCGCGCGCAACCAACCCACCCTGGAGCGCATGTGGTCGAGATCCCCAAGGATCTGCTGTACACCGAGGAACACGAGTACGTGCGCTCCACGGAGGACGCGGACGTGGTCGTCGTCGGGATCACCGACTACGCACAGGGCGAGCTGGGCGACGTTGTCTACGTCGAGCTTCCATCCGAGGGAGCGCTGTTCGGAAAGCACGACGTCTTCGGGACGATCGAGGCCGTGAAGGCGGTGTCGGAGCTCTTCTGCCCGCTCGCTGGTGAGGTTGTCGAGGTGAACCACCGCCTCGACAAGGAGCCGGCGCTCGTGAACAGCGATCCCTACGGCGAGGGCTGGATGGTCAGGCTTCGTGTTACCGGCGGTTCGGAGAGAGACGACCTGCTGGGACCGGACGAGTACGCGGCCCAGATCGGCGCGTAGCTATTCGTAGTCCGCGACGGGTGGACACGCGCAAACGAGGTTTCGGTCGCCCCACGCGCTCTCCACGCGGCCGACGGCCGGCCAGAACTTGCGCTCCCGTATCCACGGTGCCGGGAAAGCCGCGCGTTCGCGCGAATAGCCGTGTTCCCATGCGTCGGCGGTAACGGCCGCCATCGTGTGCGGCGCGTTCCTGAGAGGATTGTCCGCACGGTCAAGCTCTCCCGACTCTATCTCGGCGATCTCGCCGCGGATGGCGATCATCGCATCGCAGAAGCGGTCCAGCTCGTCCTTCGACTCACTCTCGGTCGGTTCGATCATGAGCGTGCCGGCGACCGGGAAGGAGACCGTAGGCGCATGGAACCCGTAGTCCATGAGCCGCTTTGCAATGTCCTCGACATCCACGCCGGCACTCGCCTTCAACGGCCGCGTGTCAATTATGCACTCGTGGGCGACCATGCCGTTCTTCCCCTGGTACAGCACGGGGTAATGCCCGGCCAGGCGGCGTGCGATGTAGTTCGCACTCAGTATCGCCACCTGCGTCGCTCGCGTGAGCCCGGCAGCGCCCATGAGCTGGATGTACATGAACGAGATGGGGAGTATGCTCGCGCTCCCCCACGGCGCGGCGGAGATCGCGCCCACCGCGCGCTCGCCGCCGCCGACCTCCACCTCCGGGTGTCCGGGCAGGAACGCCAGCAGGTGCCGGGCGACGCCAATCGGGCCAACGCCGGGTCCGCCGCCGCCGTGAGGGATGCAGAACGTCTTGTGAAGATTGAGGTGGCAGACATCTGCACCGATATCCCCGGGGCGCGCGAGGCCGACCATCGCGTTCATGTTGGCGCCGTCCAGATACACCTGCCCGCCATGCTCGTGCACGATCGCGCAACTATCGCGGATCGCTTCCTCGAACACGCCGTGCGTCGACGGATAAGTCACCATCAAGGCGGCCAGGGCGCGGCTGTGCGCATCCGCCTTCGCGCGCAGGTCGGCCACATCGATGTTACCGGTCGCATCGGTTCGAATGACGACCACACGCATACCGGCCATCACCGCGCTCGCCGGATTGGTTCCGTGCGCCGACTGCGGAATGAGGCAGACCTTGCGATGCCTTTCGCCCCGACTCTCATGATACGCCCGAATGACGAGGAGACCGGCGTACTCCCCCTGTGACCCGGCGTTGGGTTGCAGGGATACGCCCGCGAAACCCGTTATCTCGGCGAGCGCCGACTCCAGTCGCTCGAACAGTTCGGCGTAGCCCGCCGACTGATCGGCCGGCGCGAACGGGTGCAACTGTCCGAACCCGGGCCACGTCACCGGCATCATCTCCGCCGTGCCGTTGAGCTTCATCGTGCACGACCCGAGCGGGATCATGGAGTGCGTGAGCGAAAGATCGCGCGCCTCGAGCGAACGGATGTAGCGCAGCATCCCCGTCTCGGAGTGATGCCGCGAGAAGACCGGGTGCGTGAGGTACTCGCTGGTGCGGGCGAACCGCTCGTCCATTCCGGCATCGATCGATTCGAAGAACTCGACCGGATCGGATGCACCCTGCTTCGGTGCACGCCCCCCGCTGCTGTCGCCGCCGAACGCCCCAAGCAGGTCGGCGATGTCGCGGCTCCCGACGGTCTCATCGAGGGCCATGACGACGGACCCGGCGCCCAGCCGGCGCAGGTTGATTCCGAGCCGCAGCGCCGCTTCGACCGCGGCGGCGGCACGCACCGGGCCGAGCTCCACTCGCACGGTGTCAAAGAACACGTCGTGAGCGATCTCGATACCGAGAGTCCGGAGACCTTCGGCGAGCGTCACAGCGGCGAGATGCACGCGGTCGGCAATCCTGCGCAGTCCGGCGGGACCGTGCCAGACGGCGTACATGCCGGCCATGACAGCGAGAAGCACCTGGGCGGTGCACACGTTGCTCGTTGCCTTCTCGCGCCGTATGTGCTGTTCCCGTGTCTGCAGCGCCATGCGGAGAGCCGGCCGGCCGGCGCTGTCGCGCGAGACGCCGATGATGCGGCCGGGGAGATTGCGCTTGAATTCCTCGCGCGTCGCGTAGAACGCGGCGTGCGGACCGCCGAAGCCCATCGGAACTCCAAAGCGCTGGCTGATCCCCACGGCAATGTCAGCGCCCCATTCTCCCGGCGGCGTGAGCAGCGCGAGCGCCAGCAGGTCCGTCGCCACGGTGACGAGCGCTCCGGCGGAGTGGGCCTGCTCGCACAGCGCCCGGTAGTCGCGCACGGCCCCGTCGGTGGACGGATACTGAACCAGGATCCCGAAGACACTGTCATCCGCTTCCAGTTCGCCGGGCTCGGCCACGCGCACGGCGAGGCCGCGTGCTTCTGCGCGCGTGCGCACGACGTCGATCGTCTGGGGATGGCAGTCGCTCGCGACGAGGAAGGTCTCCCGCGCGGTGCCGCCGCGGAGCCCGTAGCTCATCGCCATCGCCTCCGCGGCCGCGGTCCCCTCATCCAGCAGCGACGCGTTCGCGATCTGGAGGCCGGTGAGATCAATGACCATCGTCTGGAAGTTGAGCAGCGCCTCCAGCCGGCCCTGGGCGATCTCTGCCTGATAGGGCGTGTATGCCGTGTACCAACCGGGGTTCTCGAGAATGTTGCGCTGGATTACGGGCGGCGTGAACGTGCCGTGGTAGCCCAGGCCGATGTAGGAGCGCATGACGCGGTTCTTCCGGGCCATTTCGCGAATCCCGGCGAGCGCTTCCATCTCGCTCTTCGGTTCGCCAAGGCGAAGCGCACGGCGGAGACGGATGTTCTCGGGCACCGTTGCGGCCACGAGGTCGTCCAGCGACTGGTGGCCGAGGAGCTCGAGCATCGCCGCGACATCGGCGGAATTGGGCCCGATGTGCCGCGTGATGAAGCTCGCGCGATCGGAGAGCCCTTCCCGGGTCCGCGCTATTCCCTGTGCCTGAGTGGCCATCGATATTGATCCTCATTCCCCGAGAAGTGCCTGTCCGGCGCTACCGGTTCCTTCCGGGCGCGCCGAAATCTACATTCTGCGCGTCGTGTCCACCTCCGATCGGAACCCCGTCGCAACCCTCCGCCCACGCCATTGGCGTCTCATGCGCACGCCCCCGCGCACCGGCGCATGGAACATGGCCATCGATGAGGCGCTGCTGGCGCGCGCGCGGAACACGGGGGAAATTGCCCTGCGGGTTTACGCATGGTCGAGCCCCACGCTTTCATTCGGCCGCAATCAGAGCGCGCTCCGCCACTACGATCGGGAGCGCATCCGGGAGAGTGGACTGAATGTCGTACGGCGCCCGACCGGCGGACGCGCCGTCATTCACGATCGAGAGGTCACCTACAGCGTCACGGCTCCAGCTTCCTCGATCGGAACCCTGAATGAATCGTGTGCGCGCATCAGTCGTCTATTGAAGGCAGCGCTGCTGGAGCTTGGAGTCGACGTCAGCAGCGCCACGGCGGGCGGGACAGTTCACGGGGAATGGCTCGGCCCAACACCCTGCTTTCGCACGCCCTCACCAGGTGAGCTCGTCTGCGGAGGAAGGAAGCTCGTGGGAAGCGCCCAGTGGCGCGAGGATGGAGCGCTGCTTCAGCATGGCTCCATACTGATCTCCAACGATCAGAGCACGATCGACTCTCTGCTGATCGATCGGGGCGGATCGCAATCGGCGGAAGCACCCGCCACGCTCGAAGCGGAGCTCGGTCGCGTGCCCCTGGGTGAGGAAGTCGTGGATGCGCTGTTCAACGCCGTGCGCAACCTGGAAGACCCGGATGCCACGGAGCTGACTCTGGATGGTTCACTCGTCGCGGCAGAGCTGCTCGCGCGACGTCGCTACGAGGACGAACGCTGGACGTGGCGACGCTGATCGTTTCCACCTGAGGCCACCCGACGCACGACGTAGCCAATCCCCGCGGAAGGGGGAATCCATGTGTGAGGGACTCGCTTGGCGCGCCTGCCCGGCATTGCCTTCACGTACTCGAGCCCGACCAATGACACTGCGACGCTTCCTCGTATCACTTCTCTCGCTTCTCGTTCTGGCAACCGCCGGGTGCGCGGACACCGACCCGGAAACCGGACGGGGCGAGCCGGGCGGCACTGTCGTGATAGCCAGCGCCGGCGATGCTGACTTCCTTCTCCCGCCGCTCATCACAGGCGTCACTGGCAAGCAGGTCGTGGACCAGCTCTACGAGAAGCTCGCCGAGATCGGCCCCGATCTCAATACGGTGGGTGATGACGGTTTTACACCACGGCTGGCTGAGAGCTGGGAATGGGCCGATGATTCCCTCTCGATCACGTTCCAGCTCGATCCGGAGGCGCGCTGGCACGACGGCCGGCCCGTGCGGGCGGGCGACGTGCGATTCTCCCATCGATTCTATACGGACAGCGCGGTGGCATCGGCCGCTGCCACTCGACTCTCCTCCGTCGACTCCGTGACGATCCCCGACTCGGTGACGGCAGTCGTGTGGTTCGCCCGGCGGTCGCCGGAACAGTTCTTCGACTTCGTCTACGAGCTCCTGGTCCTGCCGGAGCACGTGCTCGGCGGCATCCCCGCAGCTGAGCTACGCAGCTCGCCCGTCGCGCGCGAGCCTGTGGGGAGCGGCCCCTTCCGCTTCGTCCGATGGGAGCCCGGCGTGCGCATCGAGATCGTCGCCGACACCGGCTTTCATCGCGGACGGCCATCGCTCGACCGCGTGATCTGGCGAATCTCGTCCGATCCATCGACGGCCGTCACGCAGCTTCTCACGGGGGCTGCCGACTTCTACGAAGTCATCCCGCCGCCCGCTATCCCGGAGATTGCGGCCGATTCGATGCTGCAGCTCATCCAGTATCCGGCGCTGGCGTACGGATACCTCGCGTTCAATTTTCGCGATCCCGACAACCTGCGGCGCCCGCACCCGCTCTTTTCGCATGTCGGCGTCCGCCGGGCGCTGTCGATGGCGGTCGATCGCGAGGCGCTCGTTGCCAGCGTATTCGACTCGCTCGGTCGCGTCGCGCGCGGACCGTTCGCGAGTGCGCTTGTCCGCGAATCCGAGATGCCGCGACAGATTCCGTTCGACCCTGCCGCGGCGGCGACGTTGCTCGATTCTCTCGGCTGGCGCGATGCCAACGGCGACGGCATCCGCGAGCGCAATGGGACCACGCTCGCGTTCGACATGCTCGTGCCGACCTCGAGCCGCATTCGCATGAGCATGGCCGTGCTGCTTCAGGAGCAGCTTCGCCGCGTTGGCGCGCGCGTCGAGCTGGAGACCGTGGAATTCACGACGTTCCTCGCGCGTCAGGCCGGGAAGCAGTTCGACGCCGCGCTCGGCGCGTGGAATCTGGACCCCAGTTTCAGCGGTCTGCGTCAGAACTGGATGACCGAGGGCCAGGAAGGCACGGGGACGAGCAATTTCGGCTCCTATTCGGGGGCTGGCTTCGATGCGCTGGTCGATAGCGCACTCGTCGCTCCCACACCGGGAGAGCGCAGCCGGCTCAAGGCGGCGGCGTTCCAGGCGATAGTGGACGACGCACCCGCCATCTGGCTGTACGAGCCGCTGCTCGTGGCCGCAGCGCACCGCCGGATCGATATAACGGGTATGCGTCCCGATGCGTGGTGGGCCGGGATCCCGGAGTGGTCGATCGCGGCGGACAGGCGCATCGCACGCGACAGCATCGGGCTCAGGGCGCGACCGGATTAGCCGTTGCGGCGGTTCCTCCTCCGGCGGCTCGCGCAGGCGGCTCTGACCGTCCTGCTCGTCGCCACGGTCGCGTTTGCACTGATCCACCTGGCGCCCGGCGATCCCTTCTCCGCCACTCTCGAACAGACCACTGTCAGCGACGAGATCCGCGAGCGCTGGCGCGCGGCCTATGGGTTCGACCGGCCGCTGCACGAGCAGTACGTGCGCTATCTCGCAAACACTCTGCGCGGTGATTTCGGCTACTCCTTCTCCCTTCACCGCCCGGTCGCCAGCGCGCTCGCCTCGGCAATCCCGAACACCCTTCTTCTCATGGGCGTGGCCGTCATGGGGAGCTTCGCCCTCGGGATCGCGGTGGGAGTGATTCAGGCGGTTCGGCGCGGGAGCATGACGGACCGCGTGCTCGCAGGCGGATCGCTCTTCTTCTACTCGATGCCCGAGTTCTGGCTCGGTCTCATGATGCTCCTCATCTTCGCCCACTGGATCCCGATCTTTCCTCCTGGCGGCGTCATCGATCCCGTCATGCATGACTACCTCGGCGTCTGGGGCCAGCTTGGCGACAGGCTGGCGCATCTCGCGCTCCCCGCGCTCACGCTCATGCTCGTCTCCGGTGCAGTCGTGGCACGCTACCAGCGGTCGGCCGTGCTCGACGTTGTGCACCAGGACTTCGTGCGCACCGCACGGGCCAAGGGTGTGAGCGAGCGCGCCGTTATCGCACACCACGTTCTCAGGAACGCGCTCCTTCCGGTGATCACGATCTTCGGCCTCGCCTTCCCCGCGCTGCTGGGCGGGGCGGTTTTCGTCGAGAAGGTGTTCGCGTGGCCGGGAATGGGTTTGCTCGCCGTCAACGCGATCGCGACGCGTGACTACCCCCTGGTTGTTGCCACGGTCGTGATTGCTGGCGTCATGGTTTCGCTCGGGAGCATGCTGGCCGATGTTCTGTACGCCGCTGCTGACCCGCGCTTGCGCAGCGGGTGACGTGACGCTCGCCGGGTGGCTATTCGCTGCGGTCGCCACGATCGCGCTCTGCCTGATCGTGAGGCGTGGGGTGGCAGCGCGAAGGGACAGACCGGGGCCGTGGGTCATGGCCTTCGGCCGCCTTCGGCACGACAGGCTGGCAATGGCAGGCCTCTACGTCATCATCGGTCTGTACGTGATTGCCGTGCTCGCCCCGGTCGTCGCGCCCTTCGACCCCACGGCTCAACCCGACATCGTCGATCTCAAGAACCGCGCGCCGTCTCTCGCCCACCCCTTCGGCACCGATCCCTTCAGTCGCGACATCCTGAGCCGGGTGATATACGGTGCGCGACTGTCCCTCTCGATCGCGCTGCTCGCCATGCTGCTGGCCATTACCGCCGGAACCACGTACGGCGCAATCGCCGGATTCGTGGGCGGACCCACGGACTCGGCGATGATGCGGCTCATCGACGCAATGCTGTCGATCCCGCGCATCCTGCTCCTGATCGGCATCCTCTCGCTCTGGGGACGCGTATCCGTTCCGATGCTGGTCGTCGCGATCGGGTCGACCGGATGGTTTGGCGTGAGTCGGATCGTGCGCGCGCAGGTGCTGGCTCTGCGCAGCGACGAGTTCGTGGTGTCGGCGAGGGCGCTCGGTGCCCGAAGGTTGCGCGTGCTGGTCCGGCACATCCTGCCGAACGTTCTTTCACCCGTCATCGTCGCCGCCACGCTCGGCGTGGGGAATGTGATCATCATCGAAGCGGGACTCTCCTACCTTGGCATCGGCGTGCGTCCACCGTTCGCGAGCTGGGGAAACATCATCCAGGATGGCGCGGCCAATCTATTCGGGCTCTGGTGGGTGTCGCTCTTCCCCGGATTGGCCATCATCATCACGGTGATGGCATTCAATTTCGTAGGCGACGGCTTGCGCGATGCGCTCGACCCGCGTCAGCTTCCCGGGCGATGAGCGAACTGCTGCTGAAGATCGGCGATCTCCGGACGTGGTTCCGCACAGGGGCCGGAACGGCGCGAGCGGTGGACGGCGTCTCACTCGGTGTCGGAACGCGGGAGACGGTGGGCGTTGTCGGTGAATCCGGGTGCGGCAAGTCGGTGACCGCGCTGTCGGTGCTCCGTCTCATACAGCCGCCGGGGAGAATCGAACCGGGGAGTAGCATCGACTTCGAGGGCCGTGATCTGCTCGCCCTGGATGAGCCGGCGATGCGCGCTGTCCGAGGCAACCGGATAGCGATGGTATTCCAGGAGCCCATGACCGCGCTCAACCCGGTATTCACAGTCGGCGACCAGATCGCGGAGGTCGCGCGCGTGCACGCGGGCGCCACGCGGCGCGAAGCGTGGGCCCGCGCGGTCGAGATGCTGGCCCTCACCGGCATTCCGTCGCCTGCGCAGCGCGCGCGGGATTACCCGCACCAGCTCTCGGGTGGCATGCGGCAGCGCGTCGTTATCGCGATGGCCCTCGTGATGCATCCCGCGCTCATCATCGCAGACGAGCCGACCACCGCGCTCGACGTCACCATACAGGCGCAGATCCTGGAAATACTTGGCGAGCTGCAGGCCCGGCTCGGGATGTCGATCCTGCTGATCACGCACGACCTCGGAGTGATCGCGGAGACCGCGACGCGAGTGTACGTGATGTACGCGGGCGAGATCGTTGAGGAGGCAACGGTGCGCACGCTCTTCGCTGCCGCACATCATCCGTACACCGAGGGCCTCCTGCACGCCATGCCGCATGTTGGCGAGGAGCGCGATCGGCTCAACGTCATCCCCGGTACGGTCCCGCCACCGACGGCGTGGCCCAATGGGTGCCGCTTTCGCGACAGATGCCGCTACGCGTGGGACCGTTGCGCCTCGGAGCACCCGCCTCTGTACGTTCTCGATTCGGGACATGTATCCCGCTGCCATCTCGCGACGGAGCCGGAGCGCCGCAAGCAAGCGCACGAACCGTTCGTTCTCCGGCGGGCGGGCGCAGCGTGACCGCGCTGCCGGCTCCCGCGGCACAGCCAGCAACGCGGCCGCTGCTCAGCGTTCGCGGACTCGGAAAGCACTTCCCGATCAGAACGGGAGTCTTCGGCCGGACAACCGGCGCCGTGCGTGCGGTCGAGGAAGTGTCCTTCGACATCGCGCCGGGCGAGACACTCGGGCTCGTCGGTGAATCCGGCTGCGGCAAGACGACGACCGGCCGCTGCATCCTGCGGCTCGAGCGCCCGACGGCCGGGCAGGTCCTGTTCGACGGCCGCGATATCAACCGCATGGAGCGCAACGAGCTGACTGCGTTGCGCCGCCGCATGCAGGTCATCTTCCAGGATCCCTACAGCTCGCTCAATCCGCGCATGAAGGTCGGCGACATCATCGGCGAGCCGATCAAGGTGCACGGCGTGGAGCGTGATGCGAGGCGTCGCCGCGAGCGTGTGCGCGACCTGCTGGCGGTCTGCGGCCTCGATCCGAAATTCGCCGACCGCTACCCGCACGAGATGTCCGGCGGCCAGCGCCAGAGGGTCGGTATTGCCCGCGCGTTGGCGCTCGATCCGGAATTCATCGTCTGCGACGAGGCGGTGTCGGCGCTCGACGTGTCGATCCAGGCGCAGATCGTCAACCTCCTGGAGGAGCTGCGCGAACGGTTCGGCCTCACCTATCTCTTCATCGCCCACGACCTGTCGGTGGTGCGCCATCTCTGCCGGCGCGTGGCGGTGATGTATCTCGGCCGCATCGTCGAGATGGCCGGCAGCGACGAGTTGTTCGACAACCCGCTGCATCCCTATACGCAGGCTCTGCTCTCCGCCGTGCCGGTGCCCGATCCCAGGATTGAAGCGATGCGCGCGTTCCAGCCGACCAAGGGCGAGGTGCCGAGCCCGATCAATCCACCTCCGGGCTGCGTTTTCCATCCGCGCTGCCCGATGGCCGTAGCGGGATGCAAGGCGGCGCGGCCCGCCTTGCGCGAGCTCCGGCCCGGCCATTGGGTTGCCTGCAGTGAGGTGCACTAGAAGACGAGGAGTACGACCAACCAAGAAGCGTTGAAGAGGAGGAGGCGATGTACGTTCGACTTGGACTATATGCTGCCGGCCTCGGCCTGGCAGCCGCGATCGCTGCTGCGGGCTCCGCCTGGGCGGGAGGCCCCAAAAGCGGCGGGACACTCACCTACATGATACCGGCCGATGCGCCGCCGAGCTTCGACGGCCATCGCGAGACGACTTTCGCCACGGTGCATGCCGGAGCGCCGTTCTACAGCGTGCTGATTCGGGTGCCGCCCGACAACCCGGCCTCGACCACCGAGTATGTCTGCGATCTCTGCACCGAGATGCCGAAGCCGACCGACGACGGCAAGACCTACATCTTCAAGCTCAGGCAGGGCGTGAAGTTCACCGACGGCACGCCGCTGACCGCCCACGA
>JBOHTO010000050.1:0-11073 GCA_050733695.1 Gemmatimonadaceae bacterium
CCCCTGGCCAACCCCCCCCAGTTCCGCACCTGGAGTCAACCGAATGACCGTTTCGACCGTTTCCGCCCGGGCGATCTGTCTCTGCCTCGCGTTCCCGCTCGCCGCCGGCTGCCGGCCGCAGCCTTCGACCAGTCCGACTCCGTCACGCTCCGCGAGCGCCAGCGAGGATTCCGGTGGCCGCGGACGCGGCGCGCCGAGCGATCCCGACCCCAAGCCGTACAACAAGGTGATCACGCCCGAAGCCGAGACGCAGGAGGGGCTGTTCAGGACACACCGTATCGGGAGCAAGCTCTACTACGAGATCCCCGCCGGTGAACTCGGTGAGGCGTTTCTCCTGGTGACGCAGATCGCCAAGACGACGCTCGGCGCCGGCTATGGCGGGCAGGCGGTGGGGAACCGCGTGCTCCGGTGGGAGCGCGACGGCCACCGGGTGTTCCTGCGCACTGTGCAGTACGAGATCGTCGCGGATTCGTCGGACCCCATTTACAGCGCGGTGGAGGCGGCCAACTACGATCCCATTCTCGCCGCGTTCAACGTGGAGGCGTACGGCCTCGACAGCGCCGCGGTGATCGAAGTTACGAAGCTGTTCACGACAGATGTGCCGGAGCTGTCCGCGAAGGCGCGGCTGCGCCCTGCCGGAATGGATCCGTCGCGCGCTTCACTTGACGCATCACGCACCTTCGTCGAACGCGTCGCCACCTTTCCCGACAACATCGAGGTCGAGGCGACGCACACCTTCGAGGCGCCGCTGCCGAACGAGGCGCAGCGTCGCCAACTGGACGGCCCGCCGCGCACAACGGCGAGTCTGCTGATGCACTGGAGCATGGTCCGACTTCCCAACGATCCCATGCAGCCGCGGCTGTACGACGACCGCGTCGGTTACTTCTCCATCCGGCAGCAGGACTACGGGACGGACGAGCATCGGGTATCGCGCAAGCGCTACATCACGCGCTGGCGCCTGGAGAAGAAGAACCCCGGAGCCGAGCTGTCGGACCCGGTGCAGCCGATCATCTACTATGTGGATCCGGCGACACCGGCTCAGTGGATCCCGTGGATCAAGCGCGGGATCGAGGACTGGCAGCCGGCGTTCGAGGCGGCCGGCTTTACGAACGCGATCATTGCGAAGGATGCGCCGACGCGCGCCGAAGCCCCCAACTGGTCGGCGGAAGATGCGCGCTATTCCGTGATCCGCTGGCTACCGTCCACGATCGAGAACGCGTCGGGCCCGCATGTGCACGATCCGCGCACGGGCGAGATTCTGGAGAGCGACATCCAGTTCTACCACAACGTGATGAACCTGCTCCGCGACTGGTACTGGACGCAGGTCGGCCCGCTGGATCCGCGCGCAGAGACGCTTCCGCTCCCCGATTCGCTGATGGGCCGCCTGATCGAGTACGTCACCGCTCACGAGGTCGGTCACACGCTCGGGTTTCAGCACAACATGAAGGCGAGTTCCACGTATCCGCCGGACAGTCTGCGCAGCGAATCCTTTCTCCGCGAGTTCGGGCACACGCCGACGCTCATGGACTACTCGCGCTTCAACTACGTGGCACAGCCGGAGGACAGCATTCCGCCCGCGCTTCTCATCCCGGGCATCGGCCCGTACGACAAGTTCGCGACCATGTGGGGGTACAAGCCGATCCCGGGCGCCGACACGCCCGCCGAGGAGCTTCCGACGCTGAATGAATGGGCGCGGCGGCAGGATGAGATTCCGTATCTGCGCTTCTCCACCTCCGGCTCCAACGGCTCGGATCCCGGGGCGCTCACGGAGGCCGTCGGCGACGCGAATGCGGTGCAGTCCACGCGGCTCGGTCTCATGAACATCGAGCGGCTGGTACCGATGCTGATTCCGGCGACGGTCAAGCCGGGCGAGGATTTCGAAGACCTGTCCGAGCTGTACGGCCGCCTTGTGAGGCAGTGGGGCACGGAATTGAACCATGTCGTCGCGATCGTCGGCGGCGCGGCTTCGCAGGAGAAGTACGGCGGACAGGAAGGAGTGCGATTCACGCCGATCGCGCGTGCCCGTCAGGCCGAGGCGGTGGATTTTCTCAACGAGAACGCCTTCGAGACTCCGGAGTTCCTGCTGGAAACGGAGATCCTGCGCAGGATCGAAGTCGACGGTGCGATGTCGCGCATCCTCGACCAGCAGGAGCGCATCCTGCGCAACCTGCTGGACGAGGAGCGACTGGATCGCCTGATCGAGTTCGAGGCGCTCGCGCTCGAGGACGAGCGCGCGTACACCGTCGGTGATCTGTTCGTCGACGTGCGCGGCGGAATCTGGAGCGAGCTGGATGACTCGAGGGTGGCGATCGATCCGTTCCGCCGGGCGTTGCAGCGTTCGTATCTCGAGCTTCTTTCGGACAAGCTGAACCCGCCGGCTGCTGTCGGCAGCGGCGGCCAGAATGGACCGGGTGCCCCTACGGCATCGGACGGCCCGGAACCGAGCGCGGCAAGCGCCTTCGTACGCGGGGAGCTGGTGGAGCTGGACGCGGCCGTGCGACGGGCCGTGGGGCGAGCGTCGGACCGGTCCACCCGTCTTCACCTGCAGGACATGCGTGCTCGTATCGAGAACATCCTGAATCCCAACGGCTGACCGCGTAGCGACGCGCCGAGCGGGCCGGTGGTAGTGGGCGGGGGTGAGAGGCGTAGAGCGCAGCGGTGAGCTGGCAGCGCTGGCTCGTCACGATCGTATCGTTCGGAGCGTCGATCGGCGTTTCGATCTTCGTCGTGGTATCCAACTGGACAGAGGGTGCACCGCTTGCGCTTCCACCGGTGGCGCACGTGCTGGCCCTCTGTGGCGCGCTGGGCGAAATCGGATTCCGCGCGGTGAAGATGCATCTCAGCGCATCGGCGCTGCGCATCCCGCTCGATCTCCCCACGTCGCTCCGCACCTGCCTTGCGGGCGACTTCGGATCGGCGATCACGCCCGGGCGCTCGGGCGGAGAGCCGGCTCGCTTCCTGGTGCTCTCGGAGGCGGGCGTACCCGCGACAAGGGCGGTGGTGCTGCTCTACTCCGAGCTGCTGCTCGAGATGCTGACGCTGGCGATTCTCGCGCTCTCGTTCGCTGCGATCTTCAGCGAGGAGGGACGCGCCGTCGCCGCGGTCGCCGGTGTGGTAGGCGCGTACGCGATCACGGTTCTCGGATTCGGCATTTTCGGTCTCCTGCTCGCGCGGCGCAATGCCAGCGGTCCGCCGCCACAGTGGGCGCGCTACGCGGGGCTCGATGCCGGCCGCTGGCGGACGGTGCAGCGCGCGCTCCGGAAGGTGCGTTCCGGCGTCGCCGTAGTGCACGACGTCCGCTGGCGCGTCGCGGGGCTCGCCCTCTTCACGTCCGTGCTGCACGTTCTCTCGCGTCTCGCGATTCTGCCAGCGCTCGTTCTCTTCGTCGACCCGGGTGCTCCGATCGCGCAGCTCATACTCTGGCCGCTGGCGCTGGTTTACGGGGCGACCATATCGCCGGCCCCGGGCGGCGGCGGTGTCGTCGAAGTCGGCTTCACGGCGGCACTCGGCGGCGCCATCAGCGACTCGGCGCTCGGTGCGGCACTCATCTGGTGGCGTTTCTACACGTTCTATCTGTACATCCTGCTGGGTGCATTGGCGGCCGGACGCACGGTCATGCGCGCGCTCCGTAGCAGCGAGCGCGAAGACGAAGCGCGAAGGAAATCTCTCGATCATGGAGCGAACGCATGAATACCGTTCTGGACAGGAACACTTTTCTGGTGAAGGAGCACGTCGGCCTCTTCAAGGCGGCGAACAACTTTGACATCCACGATCCGGAGTCGGGGCAGATCCTGATGCAGTGCCGCGAGGATCGTCTGGGCATCATCACGAAGATATTCCGCTTCACAGACTACAAGTCGATGACGCCGTTCGAGATCGAGGTGCGAACGCCGGACGGCCAGCCGATCGTGCGGGTTAAGCGCGGCTTCTCGCTCTTTCTCTCGCGCGTACGGGTGTACGATGGCAGCGGCTCCCTCATCGGAACCTTCAAGCAGAAGCTGTTCTCGATCGGCGGGAAGTTCGAGGTGCTCGACGCCAGCGACCGGGTGGTGTGCACGCTCAAGGGCAAGTGGACCGGATGGAACTTCAGCTTCGTTTCCGCCGGTACGGAACTCGCCCACGTGACCAAGAAGTGGGCCGGCATGGGGCGGGAGATGCTCACCAGCGCGGACAGCTACGCGCTGGTGATCGACCCGTCGGTGCCCGTGGATGGGCCAGCACGGCTGCTCATCCTCGCCGCCGTGATGTGCATCGACATGGTGCTCAAGGAGTAGCGCGGGGCGCTGGCGCGGAGCCGCTGTATCTGATAGTGTTGCGCTGATTGCACGTCATGCCCCATACACCGCCGTCGCGTCCGATGCACCGGCGGCGGATCTTCGGTCCCTGGACCAACTCGGAGCCAAATCATGACCGACCGTGACACAACGCGGGCCAAGCCCGAGCGGCGAAACAGAGAGGCATTCCGCCGGCTCATCGACGAAATGATGGCGCAGTTGCGTGAAGTGAGTTCGCGCGAGATGTGGACGGACGAGGCGCGCGCGCAGGCCGAAGCCGACCTCGAACGGATCATGACGAGCGTGCGCCAGGAAGCGCTCGGCGACGACAGACGCGAATGAACGGAGACGAAACGTCGATGATGCGACGCTCCACGCTGCACCCCCGTGCTGCTGCCCTCACCGCGGCTCTCTCCGCCGCCGTGCTCTCTCTGCCCGCGACTGTTTGCGCACAGGCAGCGAGCGCTGCCCCGCCGTCCGCCGTCGACCCGCGGATCTTCGACATCGTCGCAGCAGCATCACCCGATCGCATCGAAGCCGACATCCGCACGCTGGTGAGCTTTGGCACACGCAACACATTCTCGGACACACTCTCCGAAACGCGCGGTATCGGGGCTGCACGTCGCTGGATCAAGGACGAGCTCGACCGGATTTCCGCGGAGTGCGGCGGTTGTCTGGAAGTCTACTTCCAGGGCCACCTGCAGACGAGCGAAAACAATCCCGCACGTACGTACGTGGTCAACGTCATTGCGGTACAGCGCGGCAGCATCCATCCGAATCGCCGGATCATCATGTCCGGCGACATCGACTCGCGCGTGTCGAGCAGCCGGGACAGCACGTCCGACTCACCCGGCGCCAACGACAACGCATCCGGCATCGCCGGCGTGCTCGAGGCGGCCAGGCTGCTATCCGAGTATGACTTCGGCAGCACGGTCATCTACGCGGCACTCTCGGGCGAGGAACAGGGGCTCTGGGGCGGACGGCACATGGCCGAAGTCGCGAAGCAGGAGGGGTGGGAGATCATTGGCGTCCTCAACAACGACATGATCGGCAACATCGAGGGAGTGGATGGTGTCATCGACAATACGAGCTTCCGCGTGTTCTCCGAAGGTACGCCGGTAGGACTGACGGAGCAGCAGCGGCGCAGCATCCGCTTCTACGGCGGCGAGTTCGACGGGCCATCGCGCCAGCTCGCGCGCTACGTCGATCGCATCACAGAGCTCTACTTCACGAATCTCGATGCAATGATGATCTATCGCCTCGATCGCTTCGGTCGCGGTGGGCACCATCGTCCATTCAACGATCTCGGCTTCCCCGGCGTGCGGATCATGGAAACTCACGAGAACTACAACAGGCAGCATCAGGATCTGCGCACGGAGAACGGGATCGAATACGGGGACGTCATCGAAGGGGTGAACGTCGCGTACGCCGCCCGCCTCGCGGCGGCGAACGCGGCAACGATGGCGGCGCTCGCGTGGGCTCCACCGGCACCGGACAGTGTGCTGATCGGTGGTGCAGTGAGCGCGTCCACGACTCTCTCATGGCAGACGGTCGACGATCCGGGACTGGCGGGCTATCGAGTCTACTGGCGTGCAACAACGGCGCCCCAGTGGGAAGAGTCGCGTTTCGTCGGCACGGCAACGAGCCACACACTCGAGAACATCGTGATCGACAACTATCTGTTCGGCGTGGCCGCTGTGGGCACGAACGGGAACGAGAGTGTGGTCGCCTTCCCGTCGGGGTTGATGCGACGGTAGCGAGCGGACGCATGCGCGTCCGGGGACCGGGGGGCCGGGGGCCGGGGACCGGGGACCGGGGGCCGGGGGCCGGGGACCGTCCCAAGGTGTTGCCACCGGGTCGCCACACGGGTTAACGTGGTGAAGGTTGTCCCGCCTCGAGACAATCGTGATGCGTGGTCAGGAGGCGCCCAGTGCACAAACCGATCTCCGTCGCCGCCGTACTTCTCCTCTCCCTTGCGGGCGGCCGGACGTCGGCAGCCCAGGACTTCCCCGCTGCCGGCACCGTGACAGGGTTCGTTCGCGACGAATCCGGCGCGGCGATCGTCAGCGCCCAGGTCAGAATCGCCGGAACAGCGCTGGCAAATAGCAGCGATGAACGCGGCGCCTTCCGTATCACCAGCGTACCAGCCGGCTCGCAGACTCTCAATGTCCGGCGACTCGGATTCCAGCCGGCCGAGCGTGCGATTATCGTGGAACCTGGGGTCGCTGCAACTGTGCAGTTCGTTCTCGCGCATGCGATGACGGTGCTCGACCCCGTGAGAGTGGAGGGCCGGAGGCAACGTGAGGCCGGGTTCATGGCCGGCTTCTACAGCAGGCGCAGAGCCGGGATCGGCAAGTTCATCACCCGCGAAGACATCGAGCGCATCAGGCCGAGCGTCACCACCGATCTGTTGAGGATGATGCCCGCGGCACGGATCAGTTACGGCGATTTCGGGCGCCGCACGGTCACCTTCCGGAATTCGCGCTGCACGCCTACCGTCTGGATGGACGGCTCGCCGGCCGGAGCGGCCTACTTCGATCCGGACCTGCTCGATCCACGCTCGATCGAGGCGATTGAGGTCTATCCCGGCGCGGCGTCAGTACCCATGGAGTTCCGGACCTACCCGAACTACGGAACGTGCGGGGTGATTCTCGTCTGGTTCCGGCACGATCGTCCCGCCAGGCGCAACCGGGAGAACGATCGCGCCGACCTGTCCGCCCTGCTGGCCTCGCGCGCGATATACGCCGCTTCGGACGTGGATTCCGAGGTTGTGCCACTGGCCGCCGATCCGCCGTCGCCGCGGTATCCCGATTCGCTTTACCAGGCCGGCATCGACGGCCTGGTCGTACTGGAATTCGTTGTCGACACTCAGGGAAGGGTGGAAACCGGCACGATCGGCGTCGTGTCATCCACGCATCCGCTCTTCTCGGAAGCTGCCGTGAGCGTCGTTCACTCGGCAGAATATCTGCCGGCGCGGCGCGACGGTCGGCTGGTTCGACAGCTCGTGCGCCAGCCCTTCAGTTTTGTCACACGGCTGCCGGATGTCGCCGGCCAGTCGCCGGACACGGATCCCTAGTCGGCCTCGGCCATCGCGACCGGAACCAGGGGGGATGGACCGCCGCGTCGATACGCATTGTTCACGTACTCGGTCACCATTCGCTGCGTGTTGAAGAATGAGCCATTGAGCGCGATGGAGCTGCGCATGATCTCGGCCCAACTGAATGGCAGACCGTAGTACAGCGGAAGTATGACGCGCTCGAGCTTGCGATAGAGATCGAAGACATCGCGCGACGGGTCCTGCGGCAGCGTGTCGTCGTCACCGATCGACCATCCCGTGACGCCCTCGACATGTCCCTCGATCCACCACCCGTCGAGCACGCTGAAACTCGGCACGCCATTGAGAGCGGCCTTCATCCCGCTCGTACCGGATGCTTCGAGCGGGCGCAGGGGATTGTTGAGCCAGACGTCCACGCCTGAAGTGAGAATGTGCCCGAGCGTCATGTCGTAATTCTCGAGGTACACCACGCGCACCGAATCGCCGATCTTCGCGCCCGCGGCGTATATGTGCTTGATCAGGGCCTTCCCCCACTCGTCCTGCGGGTGCGCCTTGCCGGCGAATACGATCTGCACCGGTCCTATGCGCCGCGTCATTTCCCTGAGCCGTTCCGGCTCCGTGAATATCAGGTCTGCGCGCTTGTAGGGTGTGGATCGGCGGGCGAACCCGATCGTCATCGCAGCCGGGTCCAGTCGTACTCTCGCGCGCTGTTCCACCACGTCGACCAGACGCTGCTTGGCCTCGGCATGTGCTTCGCGAATCTCATCCAGGGAGATCTTGACCGCGTAACGGAGATAGAGATTGTCGCGCCGCCAGCGCGGCACGTGCGTGTCGAACAGCCGGCGGAACGGTTCGGAAGTCCATGTGGCCGCGTGAACGCCGTTGGTTATCGCTTCGATCTCGTAGCCGGGGAACATCTCCCGCGAAACCTGCTGGTGTCGCATCGCGACTGCATTGACGTAGCGACCGAACCGGAGGGCAAGCAGCGTCATGTTGAGCGTGTGCCCGTCGATCGCGGCCGCGCGTTCGAGCAGCGCTACGCGTTCGGCGCCCAGTATCCGGCGCGCGAGCCCGATGTCGAACTTGTCGTGGCCGGCCGGGACGGGCGTGTGCGTGGTGAATACGCACTGCGCCCGCACTGCCTCTATGTCCTCATCGCTGACAGCCTCCCACTCATCCTCACCTTCGAGCTGGCGCTCGAGCAGCGTGAGTGTGAGCAGGGAAGCATGACCTTCGTTGATGTGGTGAATGACGTCGCGATCGGGGCTCGGCGCCATGACGTGCACGATCGCCGCACCCGCCATCCCGAGAACCACCTCCTGCTTCAGACGGTATGCATGGTCTCCGCCGTAGAGCGTGTCGGTGATACGGCGATCCTCGGCCGCGTTCTCCTCGAGATCGGTGTCCAGCAGATATACCGGCACCTCGTGGCCACTCACGCCGCGCACCACATGGCGCCACGCGCAGACATGGACCGTCCGTCCCTCGATCTCGACCGTCACCCTCGGCGCGAGCTGCTCCAGCATATCCGCTGGATTCCACTGCGCCGGACTTTCGGACTGGGTTCCTGCCTGGTCGAGATGCTGGGTGAAATATCCCTTCCTGTGCAGCAAGGTAACGCCCGTCATCGGGACGCCGATGTCGGCGGCGGAGCGAATCGTGTCGCCGGCAAGAACGCCGAGTCCACCACTATAGGTCGGAAGCGCGACGTCGAGCGCGATCTCCATGGAGAAGTACGCAACAGCAGTCGTATTCAGGACATTCATCGCGATGGTATGAAGGTGGCGTCAGGCCGGCACGAGCAGGGCTACCGGAAGGACAGCGAGCACATCCGCTGCGCGCAGATATATATGGCCCTCGTCGGCGCGGCTTTCAATCGTATGGCCTGCGAGCAGGCAGCGCCACCGCGCGGGACCCGACTGGCCCGGTGCACGCCGGAGTTGCAGACGGGTGTCGCTCCACACCATCTGGCCCACGGGCACCGAGCCGGGCTGGCCGATCGCGAGCGTCAGCCGGCTGGCTACAGTGAGAGCGATGTCCGCATGTGAGGCGCTCGCACCGAGTGTGCGCGCAAATGAAATGAGATGGGTCGCGTGTGCGCCCATCGTGCGAACGGGTTCGTAGCGGCCAGACCGGACGAGCGCTGCGCGTTCGCGCCGGGCATGCAGCAGCCGCCACGTGAGAAAGAGCTTGAGACGATCATCGCGCGGATCAGCGGCGAGTTCGCGTACCAGCTTTTGTCGCGCTCCTGCTCCCCTTGCCCAGCGCCGTTCGAGAGAGGCGAGCAGCCGCCTGCCGCGCGCGAAATCCACCGGCCTGCGATTGTCGGGATCGACGAGCGCAAAGTTCCAGAGCTCGTCCCCCTGGTACAGGTCGGGTGTGCCCGGAGAAGTCAGGTGCACCACCAGCCGCGAGATCGCATTCCAGCGGCCGGCCACATCGATGCGTTCCACGAGTGTGGCGAGGTCGGCAAGGAATCGCGAACGGGTTCCCCGGCCGTGCAGCAGGGCACCGATGAACGTCGTGAGTGCTGATTCGAACTCCTCGTCCGGGTCCGTCCAGCTCGTACTGACCTTCGCCTCGCGCGTTGCCTTGAGCATGTACTCGCCCACGCGTTCACGCAGTGAAGCCATCGCCGCGCGATCCGGCATGGCATCAGCGCCCTTCCCTGTTCCTGGAGATGGCCAGATGCCGACCATCGTCTGGTAGAGCAGATATTCCGTGTTCGCGTCGGGCATGCGGCGTCTGCCGATCATCGAACGGTGTTCGCGATTGATGCGGCGCCAGCGGGAGACTGCCCGAAGCCATGTGTCCGGGATCTCCGACAGTGCATCGAGACGTGCGCGCACATCCGCGCTCCGCTTTGTGTCGTGCGTATTCGTGCACAGAAGATTCAACGGCCATTCACGTGCCCGCGCTGCGTTGGCCTCGTGCAGAGCGTGTACTGCATCGTCCAGCGGTCGATCCGGTTCACCACCGACCTCATTGAGCGATACGAGCGGCACATGGACATAGAGGGCGGTGTCTTCCACGCCTTTGGCCGCTGCGGGTCCGCTCGTCTGCTGCATGCGGAGGACTGCGCGAAGCTGCTCAGCGCGATCACCGCCCTCGCCGGTGAGGAGCATCGTTTTCCGGAGGAAGTCCGCGAGCGCCTGAGGAACGACGGCTCTACCGGAAGCACCCTCCCGCCGAACGCGCGCCGCTGTGGCATCGATCAGCTCCCTGTCTTCCACAGCTATTGCCCCGCGCCCGTCGACATACGTGCGATACACGGGGAATCCGGCCACCCATTCGATGAGCGCCGCTGCCAGCCGTGATTGGCTGAACTTCGCCACGTTCGCATCTCGTCGCGCCAAGGGAGCGAGAAGACCTGCCAGACGCAGCACGTCGGCACGAAGCGAGGTCGCGAGGATCCGCCCCTTGCCGCGGTGCGCGACATCGCGGAAGGTACGTGATCGCGCTGCGCCGGTGAGCAGTGCCCTGTATCCATCCTCGATCGCGCTGACGCCGGCCGGATCGACGAGGATCGACTCCAGCTCGTTGAGAAACTCGTAACCCGTCGTTCCCTGCACCGGCCATTGGTTTCGAAGCCGTTCGTCGCCCGTGAGAATCTTCTCAACCAGAATGGGAAAGGGTTCGCCGACCTTGCCCCCTGCGGAAATGCAAGCCGTTATCTCGTCTCGGAGCCGTACGAGGTAAGCGAGCGGGTCGAGCAGTCCGTCGACGTGATCGATGCGCAGGCCG
>JBOHTO010000051.1:0-2456 GCA_050733695.1 Gemmatimonadaceae bacterium
AGGGCCTGGAGGCGAGGGGCCGCCGAATACCTTCGCTATGGACAGTTCGCGCAGTTGCAGTCGAAAGTGGAGCTCACAATGGCAGAGACCTGCTCGGCATTGACCGGGACGTCGAGATCGGCCAGCCACGTGACACTCACGCACCCTCGACAGGCTTTACCGCTCGCATGACTGCCGTCTTCGCCGAATGGTCCAGCTACCTTGCGGGTGGCGGCACTGGCACTCGCGGCGAAGTAATCGAGATGACTCAGCACTTCCACGTGGCCGAAACCGGCGGCGCGAAAAACAGGAGCGTGCCCGTTGACCTGGTTTGCAGAGCGGAGAAGGTCGCCTTGCCTGACGACGCGCCGTCCCGTCGCCAGACTTCACTTGAGTCACACCGCGTTCACGTCGACCGTGATCGCGACAGACCCGCGGATCGCCGCCGAGATGGTGCAGCCCTCTTCGGCGGCTCGGGCGATCTCGGGCAGCGATCCAGTCTCGATGCCCGAGAGGCCTTCGACTTCGCCGTAGAGGTGTGACGACTGAATGCGGATTCCGCGCAGCCCCTTCTCGGCTGTTACGGTCGCTGTCACGCGCACCCGTCGCGCCGTCCCGCCGCGCTGTCCGATCACTGATCTGAGTCCAATGCCGAAGCAGGTGGCATGTGAGGCCGCCAGCAGTTCCTCCGGCGTCGTCGTGCCCGGCGGCTCGCCGGCGAGACGCGGATACGTCACCGCCGAAGAGAACGCCTCACTGCCGGCGGTTATCGATCCCGCACCGCGGAGGACGTCGCCGCTCCAGTCGATGCTTGCGCGTCGGGAAAGTTTGCCATCGGACCATGCTCCATGTCGGAAAGCTGCCCACCTGTCGGCTCGTCGCATCGCGGAGTGGCCAGCGCGAGATCGTTGCGACCATTCTTCGCAGCCTGTAACTTCAAGCGCACTTGAGATCAAGGCCCGTTCGAGGCAGGTAACCCATGGATGGCATGAGCATTGGCGCGGTCGCCCGGCGTGCGGGGCTCGCAGCAGTGCGGAGCAGATAGTGGAACCGACACAACTCACGACCGGCATGACGGCAGCAGCCGTCGGACGATCCATTGCGCTGTTTGCGCTTGCCGGATTGATGGAGATCGGCGGCGGCTACCTCGTATGGCTCTGGCTTCGGGAGGGACGCGCCGTATTTCTCGGAGTCCTCGGCGGACTCCTTCTCTTCCTGTATGGCGTAGTGCCGACTTTGCAGCCGGCGCACTTCGGGCGTGTCTACGCGGCGTACGGCGGCGTCTTCGTCGTGCTGTCGCTCCTGTGGGGCTGGTGGGTGGATGGACGCAAACCCGACACGCCGGATGTCGTCGGGGGCGCGCTCTGTCTCGCGGGTGTCGGCATCATCATGTACTGGCCACGGGGAGCGTAACGCCGCGTTATCGCAGCACGGTAGCCGAAGAATCGACGAGCAGGGAGTCGAGCGCGCGCCGTAGGCTGTCCGCGGGCACTATTCCCTGCATCACGCTGACCGGCGAACCATCCGCACGCAGAAAGAAGAAGTGCGGCGTGGCACGGAATCCCAGTGCACGCTTCGCGCTGTCGTTGCGCGCTTCCGCGACGTTCAGATAGAGAAAGTCGACGCGTCCTGTGTATTGCTGCTCGAGCCCGTGCACGACGGGCGCCATGGAGCGGCAACCCAGTCAGCCGGGGTGGAAGAACTCCACGAGTTGCGGGCGACCCGTGCGGGCCAGCATCGCGACATCGCTCGCGTGATACCAGACGCTGTCGGCAGCAGGAGCTGCTGTGTCTTGCCGGGACGGCAGTCCTCCGCGTCCGTCCAGGTTGAAGTTGAAGTTGAAGGCAAACGCGGCGGCTGCTATAGCAACGACGACGACAGTGATCAGGACAGCTCGTTTCATCATGGGCTTGATCGGGGGGTCGGCTGGTGCATCGCCTGAGGGTGCGTCATTGCACCGACTGGATCCAGCCGCGGACAGAGCGCTGCGTGCCAAGCTTGCCGTTATAACTGTAACGAATCCCTGGGATTACCGCTGATTTCGTTGATGCTGCTGAGGTTGATCACTGAGGCAAGCGCGCGTAGCCACGACATCGTATCCCTGGGAGCGTGCTGGATCCGGCGATCGGCATACCTCAGCTCACGATGCGAGAACCGGTATGCGCAGCCGGCGCGCGACCTCGACGATCCGCCTGTCATAGCTCGCCAGCGTGACGTTCTGCCCCTGTCCGCGAAGGAACTCGATCGACGCCAGATGCAGGGCATCGAGCGTGCGAACGGCTGTCGGGAAAGGCTCCAGCGCCCGTGCCAGCACCGGCGGCGCCAGCTCGAGCAGCGCGAGGCGCTGCAGGAGCTCACGGGCGTGCTCACCGTGCGACGACGTGAGCCCGCGGGCATGCAGCCGATTCCACAGCTCGTACTCAAGAAGCCTGCTGCTCACCAGCGTCTCATCCCAGAGCGAGGACGGCGGCCCCTGG
>JBOHTO010000052.1:0-2185 GCA_050733695.1 Gemmatimonadaceae bacterium
AGGTTGAAGTACGCCGTGATCGTCGCGGCCGTGTATTCCTCTCGATGGAAGGGCACGTTGCCGAAGCCCTTCGAGGCATCGCCGGCGGGATTGACGTGGTCGTTCTTCACGCCTCCGGATGCGGCGACCTGTGCACTGGCGGCCTCGATAAAGGCGGACAGCGCTCGTGCCACGCGCAATCGACCGCCAGCGAGTTCCTTCTTGGCGAGAAACACGCCGTGGATGAGGCTGTTCACGTCGTACTTGAGGAGCGTTTCCGCCAGCATCCGGCGGTCGATGGGACCCTCGGCCAGCGGAGCTACGGCATCCTTGAGTTTATCGAAGAAATCGCGGTCCTTGCTTTCGAGAATGTACGGACTGTTGATGCGGTGCGCTTCCGTGACCGAGCTCGTCAGGTAGTCGCCGTCCCGGTCCACGCGGATGTAGCTGAGTCCAGACAGCGCTTCCACAAGATCGTTGCGGTCGGCATCCCAACAAACCGCTTCGAGACGGTTCGCCATGCTCTGGGCACTCTCGACCAGCAGGCAGGGTGTCTCTCCCGCTTGGTAAGTCGCGGCACCGAGATCCGGGAAGCCGGTCGGCTGGAAGCGTTTCCCCTGCACGGGCTCGAGCTCGACGCTGAACAGGAGCTTGGGGCACTGATCCAGAGGTGAGAGATCGATGCTCATGTCGTGATTGTCTCCTGAGTGGCGAATGAGGATTCAACGGCGGTTGTCAACTGCACCGACTCATCCAACATCGATCTGGTAAGACGCTTCGCGAGTCTCACGGCGGTGCGGTTGGGGATGGGAAATGCCAGCGACAACGCGAGGCGTCGGGCCAGGTTCGGCGTTCCGACCGCTGAGCGGACATGGGGTCGCAGGCCGGTCGCGGCGAGGCGGCGGAACGCGGTTCTGAACGCACCCGCCATGTCGCCAGTCGCCAGGCGCGCGAAAATCGATGGATCCAGTCGAATCTCAACGGGCGGCGCCGTTGGATTCAAGCTGAGCGGTGCCGGCAAGTGCGTGAGACGGAAGATTCCGTACAGGGCGAGTTGACCCGATCTACCGTCGCGTTTCGACTTCGGCAATCCGCGGATGGATCCGCTGCGGCTGTCGAGCGCCATGAGTGGACGGGCGAGCGCGAAACAGCGAGCCTCATCGATCGCGCCCGCGAGCACGAGGCTGATGTCATCGAGTCGCGCCTCGGCACCGGGCACGCCTGTCAATGGCAGTAGAGCCGTGCTACGCTGGCCCGCTTCCACGATCCGGCGTCGGATCAAGGCGAGAGCGGCAGTGGCAGGGTCGGGCGCCGTGCAGGCCGTTTCCGGGCCCGTAACCAGTCCATCCGCACCGACGTGAAACCGTTGAGGCACTTTCGGGTCGAGCGGTAGGAAATGGCGCCGGATCGGATCGATAACGCGACCGTCCTCGATGTGAGCGCATTGAGTCGCGAAGGCGAGTGCGAGCCGAAACTCGGCGCTGTCATCGTTTGCGGCCGCGATCCATCCAGCACCCAGGCGCGGTAATGGACGGAGCTGCTTTTCCGCGGCATAGCGCGGGCTCCGCGGCAGCTGCGCCTCGGCAGCACCGAGCGCCATGAGAAGATCCTGCCATCGCATGGCCGACAGTCCATCGCGGCAACATGCGAGCATCGCTTCATCGCACACGCGCGCCGCACGTGTGATCGACGCGGGTGCGTTGCTCCCGGCGCCCGCACGACGGAGCCGATCTGCCCAGTCTGCAACCTGATCGAGCAGGTCCTGGTGCGGCTGAACGCGAACCGTCCAGCGCCCGAGCGGCACGGCAAGGTTCGCCTCGCCGTTGCGCTCGATGAAGCCGTATCGTTCGAATGCCGTGATGCCGCGCGCGACCCCGAAGCGGGCGATCGACCGCCCGAAATCCAGCGTCCTGCCCGCCGCCCGATCGCCGATCTGGCTGCGGCCCTCGGCGATGACCGCTTCGAGTTCCGCGGCGCTTGTCGGCTGATTCCACAAAGGAAACCACTGCTCTCCGCGTGCCGACACATCGACCCCCGCGGCACTTCCGTAACCCGCGGCCGATCCTCGGACGGCGAACGGCGCCGCGGCCTGCGGCAGAGACGTGGCGCGGGCGCGACGAACCACTGACGCAGCGAACAGGATCGCTCCTTCGAGCATGAGCACGAAGTCCCACGGGTTGACCAAAGAGTCGCCCCTGAATCCGGA
>JBOHTO010000053.1:0-20932 GCA_050733695.1 Gemmatimonadaceae bacterium
GGGCGCCACGGCGCCGGGAATTCGTTCCGTCGCTGCTCCTCCCGCCCCCCCCCCCCCGCCACCCCCCCCTCCCCCACCCGGGGGCCGTTACGGGGTCTGCCCCGGACCCACGATGACGCTGATCAGCGATGTATCCGCGAGTCCGCCGAGCGCCGCGCTCACCAGCGCGTTGCCCAGGGTGCGTCCCCTGATCAGACCGTCCGACTCCACACGCACCACGGCTGAGTTCGACGATCGCCACTCGAACGACCGCGCCTCGTCCACCCGAGTGCCATCGTCACGCGTCGCCGACGCGGTCATCCGCAGTGAATCGTCCAGAAAGACCGTGTCCCGGTCGGGCGAGAGGGTGACCGACGCCACCGTCACCGGCAGTTGCGAGAGACCCTGAATCCCTGACCCCTCGCCGCAACCGCCGAACGCCGCGGAAACGACAATGGCCGCCATGCCGTAATGAGCTCGTGATCGCATCTGTGCCTTCGCTTTCGGAGAACCGAGGGGACCAAACCCCGGGCGGGCGGATCGCCCCCCCCTTGCCGTGTCGGACGAAAATGCAGGATGCGTGCTCATGAGAAACACGTCGAGCCCGGCGCAACCCCCCTCGCGGTCCCACCGTCCTGACCCCATCTTCCCTCCCCCCAACCATCCCGGGAGCTTGCAAATGGCATTCTCATCGCGGCTCGCAGTGGCCGCCGTTCTCGCCGCCGCCTTCGCGTGCGCTCCACCCGCGCCGGTCGAACAGGTGCCGGAACCGGCGCCGCCGCCCGCCGCCGCGCCCGAGCCAGCCACGAACGCGCCGGCGAGCTTCACGATTCCCGTGGAGTACCACAAGCTCGACAACGGCCTCAAGGTCGTCCTCTCGACCGACACCACAGCACCCACGGCCGTTGTCGGCGTCTACTACAACATCGGATTCCGCATCGAGCCGCGCGACCGCACCGGCTTCGCCCACCTCTTCGAGCACATGATGTTCCAGGGCTCGCAGAACCTCGGCAAGATGGAGTTCATCCAGCTCGTACAGTCGAACGGCGGGATACTGAACGGCTCGACTCGCTTCGATTTCACGAACTACTTCGAGGTCGTTCCCGCGCACACGCTGGAGACCATGCTCTGGGCAGAAGCGGATCGCATGCGCGGCCTCGACATCACGCAGGCCAACCTCACCAACCAGCAGGGGGTCGTGAAGAACGAGGTACGCGTGAACGTTCTCAACCAGCCCTACGGCGGCTTTCCCTGGCTCGACATGCCGCAGTACGCCAACACCAACTGGTACAACTCGCACAACTTCTATGGCGAGCTCGAGGACCTCGATGCGGCGACGCTGGAGGATGTCGCCTCCTTCTTCAAGACCTACTACGCGCCCAACAACGCGGCGCTCGTGATCACTGGAGACTTCGAGCCGGCACAGGCGATGGCGTGGGTAAGGCAGTACTTCTCCGACATTCCCGCTGCGCCGCAGCCGCCACAACCCGACATATCGGAGCCGAGGCAGACGGAAGAAAAGCGCGCGAGCAAGCCCGATCCCAAGGCCACGCGGCCGGCGCTCGCGATCGCGTATCACGCACCCGCGCGCGGCACGCCCGAGTATTTCGCGCTGGCCATGATCGACCAACTGCTGGTTCAGGGGAAGGACAGCCGGCTGTACCAGGAACTCGTTCAGGAGCGCGGCCTCACCGGCGGCGTGAATGGCGGCGTGAACCTCCTCGGCAACATGTACAACATCAACGGCCCCACGCTGTGGACGGCCTTCTTGTTCCACGACGCGGCGACGTCGGCCGACTCGATAATCGCCGTCATCGACAGCGTGATCGAGCCGCTGCGCACGACCATGGTGGATCAGGCAACGCTGGACAAGCTCCGCGTCCAGATGCGTTCCGCCTTTCTCGGTGAAGTGGAGCAGCTCTTCGGATTCGGACGCACAGACATGCTCGCATCGTTCGCTCTCTTCGACGATGATCCCTCCAGGATCAACCGGCTCGAAGCAGAGTTCAACGATGTCACACCGGAACTGATCCTCCGTACGGCCCGCGAGTATCTGCGGCCGACGAACAGAACGATCCTCACCATTGTGCCCGCCCCCGCCCCCGCCCCCGCCGCCCCGGCGAGCGGATCCTGACCGGAGATGCCATACATGCACAGGACCATTTCACTTGCGCTCGGGCTCTCGCTCGCACTCGCGGCCACGTCGCCGGTCGCGGCGCAGCAGACCGAACCGCCCGCGCCCGGCACGCCGCACGACTTCTCCGTTCCCGAGCCGCGTGAGTTCACGCTCGCCAACGGGCTCGAGGTCGTTTTCGTCCCCTACGGCACGATTCCCAAGGTCTCCATTCTCCTCACGACGCGCGTCGGCAACGTGAACGAAGCCGCCGATGAAGTCTGGATCGCGGATCTCACGGCGGACCTGATGGAAGTCGGTACGACAACGCGCACCGCCGAGCAGATCGCAGCGGAGGCCGCGCAGATGGGCGGCTCGCTCAACATCGGCGTCGGCTCCACGCAGACGACGGTGAGCGGTGAGGTGCTTGCCGAGTTCGGCCCGCAGATGGTGCACCTCATCGCCGACGTCGCGCAGAATCCATCGTTCCCGGAGTCGGAGCTGCCGCGTCTCAAGGCAGACCGTGTCCGGCAGATCGCGATCGCGCGCAGCCGGCCGCAGAGTCTCGCCGCCGAGAAGTTCGCGGCGGTCATGTACGTGAACCACCCATACGGCCGCACCTTCCCCTCACCCGAGATGGTGCAGGGCTTCACGATCGAGGAGATCCGCGGCTTCTACAATGAGAACTTCGGTGCCGCGCGCTCCCGTCTCTACATCGTTGGACGGTTCGACGCGGCCGCGATGGAGCAGGCGGTGCGCGATGCCTTCGGGCAGTGGCGTCGCGGGACGGTCGGTACGCGAAACGTGCCGACTCCGACAACACGCCGTGTCATCTACATCGTCGACCGGCCCGGCTCCGTGCAGTCAACCATCTTCCTCGGCCTGCCGGTCATCGACCCGTCGAACGAGGATTGGGTGGAACTGCAGGTCGCCAATACTCTACTCGGAGGCGCATTCTCGTCGCGCATCACGAGCAACATCCGCGAGGACAAGGGATACACCTATTCTCCATTCAGTTCCGTGAACGCCCGCTATCGCGACGCCTACTGGATGGAATCTGCAGATGTCACGACGAACGTCACGGGCCCTTCACTCAAGGAGATCTTCTATGAGATAGATCGCCTGCAGAGCGAGCCGCCGACGCGGGAGGAGCTGCGCGGCATCCAGAACTACATGGCCGGGATCTTCGTGCTTCAGAACTCCACGCGCGGCGGGATTACGAACCAGCTCAATTTCATGCGCGTGCACGGGCTCCCGGACGAGTATCTCAACACGTACGTGCAGCAGATCTACGACGTCACGCCGCAGGAAGTATCAGCGGCGGTCAACGAGTACCTGGACGATGAGCGGATGACGATCGTGATCGTGGGCGACAGGGCGCAGATCATCGAACAGGTGAAGCCGTTCGGCGAGATAGTCGACGAGGGTGAAGCGCTACCCTGACAACCCGGCCGCATCGCGCGCGTCGGCGGATGACTCGCCCGTCGCGGCGGTGGGGGCGGGCACTCCGGTCCAGAGGATGCGCCAACTCCGCGTTTCGCCCGGCGGGAGCCAGCGGGCGCTCTGCGCGGCAAGCGCGTCCGCGAGTGAGTCCATGCCTCCGATGCAGGGCTCGAGAGAGACAGTGTGCCGTTCCGCGGCCAGTCGATCACCCCCGCGAAATGGCTTCCATCCGGGGCGGCTGATCCGCACGCCGACGGCCGTGATCTCATCGCCGTCAAAGCGCGCCTCGAGGCGAATGCCATGCTCCTCGATGGCGACCATATGGTCGCCGTCCCGCGCCTGCGGAGAGAGCTCCACGAACAGCCGGCATTCGTAGCTGCGCGCGACCGACTCCGGGCGCGACATGTTCGCGAGTTGGCGCTCGAGGCGGAAGTGCGGCCAGCGATGCTCCGCGCCGGGTGCGCCCATCGCAAGGCCGCGCGAATGCCTTACACGCGCGCGGCTCCCGTCGGCGATGTGTATGCGTGTCCCAGCGGTCAGCGGAAAGCACGGCTGCGCCGACCAGATGAAGGGAATGCGTTCCGCGCCTTCGTTCAGAACCTCGTAGCGCATCTCCACCGACCCGTCGGGGAGCACGCGCACGCGGCGGGTGAAGCGGTACTGCATCCGGCGTCCATGCCAGATGCTGGCCGCCTCCATCGCCGTCGTCGGCGTTGCGATGCGCATCTGGGCACGCTGTGACCAGAGCTCACCGTGGTCGGGCAGCGCGAGACCCGCGTACCCTCCCGCGTTGTACGGGAGATGGCAGGCCGAGACCGTCGGAAAGCATTCGTCGTAGCCGCCAGGCCCCGCGGCCTCGCTGTACAGCGCGCCGTCGACCGGCGTGGATGTGGGCATCGCTCCTGCCGCGCAGAGCCACTCGCGTCCGGCGAGCTCCATCGAGGCTATTCTGCCGCCGAGCGCTGGAACGATGACCACGCGGGATCCGCCGGCGCGGAGCTCGGCGAAGCCGAATGGTACCGCCTGCGCAGCATCGCCCGCCCGCTTTCGGGCAGCGCGGCTGGCCAGCCCCTTCAACCGGTTCAGGATGCTGCTCAACGGAAGCGCCGGAGTCCGGTCAGACGATGCCCGCCGGGTCCACGCCGCAGGTAGCGAAGATCCGTGCAACCGCCTCACCGATCTTGTTGTTCGGTGTGCTTGCGCCGGCGGTGAGGCCCACGCGCACCGATGAACCGCACGCAAGCCACTCGACCACCTCGACCTCATCGCTCGCGCCGATCGGCCTGTGCCGGATCGCTCGACGCTCGACATCGAGGCAGTGCGCGTCTTCCACGTGGTAGGTGCGGACCTTCTCGGCGCAGAGTGCGGCGAGCGACATCGTGTTGCTCGAGTTGTAGCCGCCGATGACTACCATCGCATCGAGTGGCTCGGCCAGGAGTTCCACTATCGCGTCCTGCCGGTCCTGCGTCGCACTGCAGATGGTATCGAACGTCCGGAAGTGCTCCGCACCGTGCTCTGCGCCGTGGACGCGTTCCATCGCGTTGCCGACCTCGCTTCCGATCGCGAGTGATTCGCGCGCGAGCATCGTCGTCTGATTGGCGACGCCGACACGCGCGAGATGCCTGTCGGGATCGAAGCCCGGGGACACGGCGTGTGCAAAGCGCGCCAGAAACGCGGCGCGCTCGCTCCTGCCCTCGATGTAGTCGCATACCTCGCGCGCTTCGCCCATGTCGCGGACGATGATGTAGTGGCCGTTCGCGAATCGGTTGACCTGGGATGCCGTCGCGCGCGTCTCCTCGTGGTAGTGCTTCCCGTGGATGAGCGCCGTGTAGCCATCGCGTGCGTAGCTCTCGACGCGCTTCCAGACGTTCAGCACGGAGCCGCATGTCGTGTCGACGACGGTGCAGCCCAGCTCGCGCAGCGCATTGAAATCGGCGATTGTAACGCCGAAGGCGGGAAGGATGACGACATCTTCCGGCCGAACCGAGTCGAGGTCGAAGCCGGTCTCGCCGGGCAGGAGGAACTCGATTCCCATCTGCCGGAGCTTCGTGTTCACGTGCGGGTTGTGGATGATCTCGCCCGCAAGCAGGATGCGCCGATCCGGGAACTTGCGCCGCGTCTGGTACGCGTAGTCCACGGCGCGCTCGACGCCATAGCAGAAGCCGAACTCGCGCGCGAGACGCACGGTCACGCCGTTCGCCGTGAGCGCGAAATCGCGCGCGCGCAGAAGGTCCACCAGCGCGCCAACGTAGTCTGCCGCAAGTTCGTCCTGGACATCGGCCTTGAGACCGAAACCCTTGCGGAAGTAGCTGTTCTCCACCGAGGTCATGTCCTGCAATCTAGCGGGGCCCGGTGGTAATGGCGACGCGCTGATGCTAGCATCAGCGCATGTTTGGCTCGACAGATCCGAATGCGGACGCGCTGCGCCCTCCGGCGGCGGACTCATCGCCTGGATCTCCTGCCGCGTCTATGGGCACAGAACTCCTGCGCCCGCCAGCGCTCGTGCGAGGGGACGCAATCGGTGTGGTCGCCCCGTCGTATGCACCACGCCCCGGCTGGCTGCATCGCGGCGTGAAAGCACTCGAACGGGCGGGTTACAGTGTGATCCTCGACACTGAAATCGAGCAGCTTCGCCGCTTCCAGCGAACGGAGGACGAGCGGCGCGCCGAGAACTTCATGGGACTCTGGCTCGATCCGCGCGTGAAGGCCGTGATCGGTGGAACCGGTGGATACGGTGCCGTTCGGATGCTGCCTCACCTGGAACCGGAAGTCTTCCGTCGCAATCCCAAGTCATTCGTCGGGTACAGCGACATCACCGCGCTCCACCTGTGGCTCATGCGGCGGGCGGGGCTGCGCGTCTTTCACGGGCCGACGGTGGACGACCTCATCCCGAGCACGCGCGACCCGACGATGGCGTCATTGCTCGCCGCGCTCACTTCACCCCGTCCGGCAACGCGGATGGGGCGCGACATCGCGCGAGCAGTGCGGCCGGGACGGGCGTCGGGCCGATTGATCGGCGGTAACCTCTCCCTGGTTCAGCAGACGATCGGCACCGCGTACGAGATCGACACGCGCGATGCGATCCTCTTTCTCGAGGAGACGCGCGATCCGATGTCGGTGGCCGATGAACGGCTCGTTCATCTGCGTGCCGCTGGTCTGCTGCGTGACGTGAGGGGCGTTGTCTTCGGCCAGCTCTCGCTGGATCGTTCGGAGGAGGACGAGTTCGAGGACTTCCTGCTCGACCTTCTGTCCGATCTCGACGTGCCGGTTCTGATGGATTTTCCCGCCGGACACGAGATTCCCAACCTCACCCTGCCGCTCGGCACGGAAGTCGAGCTCATGGTCGAGGACAGCACCGGTTGGATCGTGTATCGCGAGGACGCACTGACCACTCCGGACTCCGCATGACAATGCAACGGGATACATGACCACTCGGCGGTCCTTCCTGCTTTCGTCCCTTGCGGCGCTGGGCAGTGGAGCGTGCGCGACCGCAGCGACAGCCGGCCGCGGGCATTCGAGCCGGCGGCATGACATCGTTCTGCGTGGCGGAACGATTCACGACGGTACCGGCACTGGCGGTTACGAAGGTGACGTCGCAATACTCGCCGGGCGCATCAGTGCCATGAGCGCCGGGCTTGCTGGACGCGCCAGCGATGTCATCGATGTCAGCGGCCTCGTGGTCGCGCCGGGCTTCATCGACATCCATTCGCACGCGGACGGCACGCTCTTCGACGATCCGCGCGCGGAGTCAGTGATACGGCAGGGGATCACGACCGCGGTCGTGGGGCAGGATGGCAGCTCGCGCGCACCGAACGCGTCCGATACGCCGGCGACCCGCTTCGCTACGTTCGCTGCACTGTTCGACAGCATCGCCGAACTGGAGCCCGCGATCAACATCGCGTCGATGGTGGGCCTGGGGACGGTGCGCGGCATCGTGGTGGGGAACGACGACCGCACGGCGACGGGCGACGAGATCGCGCGCATGACGGCGCTCGTCCAGGCAGCGCTCGACGATGGTGCCTGTGGCGCGTCGTCAGGGCTCGAATACACGCCTGGCGGTTTCGCGACGCGCGACGAACTCATCGCCCTCTCGCGCCCGCTCTCTCGCCGGCGACTCTGCTACGCCACGCACATGCGCAACGAGGATGACCACCTCCTGGAAGCGATCGACGAAGCGATAGCCGTTGCGCGCGGCGCGGGCGCCCGGCTCCAGATATCCCATCTCAAGACGCAGGGGCCGCGCAACTGGGACCGTATCGGACCGGCGCTGGACAGGATCGAACGCGCGCACGCGTCCGGACTGGACATTGCCTTCGATCGCTATCCGTACATCGCCTATTCCACCGGCCTCTCGAATCTCTTCCCGCAGTGGACGCGTGACGGCGGCCGGGACGCATTCATCGCGCGACTCGGCGACCCATCGCTGGAGGCGCGCATCCGCGAAGCGGTGCTCGCGAAGGTGCAGTCGATCGGCGGATGGGACAATGCGATGATCACGTCGGTGTCGGACGGGCGCGATCGCGGGGCCGAGGGGCAGCGACTGGGGTCGTATGCCGCCGGCATGGGCGCCGATCCTTACGACACCACGGTGGGCCTGCTCACGCGGAGCGGCGGGAGCGTGGGGATGGTCGGTTTCGCGATGACCGAGGAGAACACCGCCCGGTTCCTCGCGCACCCGCTGGGCATGGTGTGCAGCGACGGTGGCGCGTATGCGCTCGACGGTCCGGCGCGCTCGGGACACCCCCACCCCCGCGGCCTGGGCGCGTTCCCCCGCGTGCTCGGACACTACGTCCGCGAGCTCGGCGCACTCGGTCTGCCAGAGGCGATTCACAAGATGTCGGGCTTCCCTGCGGCACGCGCCGGGCTCACCGGCCGCGGCCTGCTGGCGCCGGGTTATGCGGCCGACGTGGTCGTGTTCGATCCGGCAACCGTGAGCGATCGCGCAACGTTTGCTGATCCCTTCCAGTATCCCGTGGGGATCAGGCACGTGCTCGTGAACGGAGTGCCGGCGATGCGCGATGGAGAGCGGCTCACGCAGCGGGCTGGTCACGTGCTCAGGCCAGGCGGCGCGCGGTAGATTCCTGGCGAAACGTGAAGAGGCCCCGGTCAGGACCGGGAGCCGCCCCGGGCCTCGGCCTCGGACATGAGAAACTGCTGCACCGCGCCGGCGATCTCGCGCGGCAGCGGGCGCTTGGCGAACTCCTTCCGGTCCACGCATACGAGAACCTGATACGCCGTGGCGCGAAGGGACGAGCGTGTCGCATCCATCACGTCGAAGTTGATCGTGAGCGATGTGTGCCCCACGCGTGTGAAGTACGTGAGAACACTGAGGTGCTCGTCGAGCACGGCCGGGGAGTGGAACTCCGTGTGCATGATCTTGCGCGGCAACCATATGCCATGTCGCTCGAAGACCTCGCCGAACGGCAGCCCCATTGCGCGGAAGATCTCGGTTTCCGCCATCTCGTAGAATCGGATGTAGGCGCCGTAGCAGATGATCCCGGCGAGGTCTATGTCGCCCCAGCGCACGTACTCGGACATCACGAATGGTTTTCTGGCACTCCCCGCTGCACTCATCGCTGCTCCCGGTTGTCGTCCGGTCGGGGAATCTAGCTGAATGTTGCCAGCTCCCGTCGACGAAAGGGCGCTGCAACCACACGCCTTGCAGTCACCGCCGGAGCGGGATATGCTTGTCGCCGCTCCCATGATGAACCCTCCGCCGCCGCCCTCCGCCACGCTCCGGGTCGACGCCATCCCGGCCGATTCGGAATCGCCCTTTGCGTTTGTCGGGACCCGGCTCTGGCTCGATTTCGTCAACACTGAAGTGCGGGCGGTCGACGAGAGGGGACGGAAGCAGGAAAGGCGGGGCGACCCCGGCGCCGACGTCCTCGATGACTTCGATTCGCTCGTCAACTGGCTCGAGGTGGCGGGGGTGATCGATGCCGAACGGGCAAACGGCATCAGGCGCAGGGCGCAGCAGCAGCCCACGGGCGCGGCCGCTGCGCTGATCGACGCGAGGCGCGTGCGATCCGCGCTCCGCTCCCTCGCCGAGCGCGGCGGCCACGACGGCGTACGCGTCGAGGCGCTGTGCGAGATCAATCGCGTTCTGGGGCGCAGCGCCGGAACGCGCCGGCTGGAGGCGCGCAGCGATGGCACGTTCTCGAGAGCGTTCGTACCCGGGGGCGACGCCTTCGCGGGGCTCATGATTCCGGTCGTCGAGTCGGCGGCGGACGCGCTCGTCGCGGGAGAGCTCGCGCGCGTGCGGCGGTGCGAGGGGCGCGGCTGCATGTTCGTCTTCCACGACGGAACGAGGAATGGCCGGCGGCGCTGGTGCGACATGGCCGCCTGCGGCAACCGGGCAAAGGCCGCGCGCCACCGCGCCAGGCTACAACTGCATTCCTGACGGCGCGGACGGTGGCGGTCAGGACGTATCTCGTTCAATTGCCATTGTCGGCGCGCAGAGGAGCATCGGCATCCGTCCGAACGACGACGGTTGGCAATCGCGGCGTGTGCGCATGATCGCAAGGCTTGCCGTGCCGCATGTTTTCGGCGACACGTTAGCCGGTGGACCGGCGGTCGTGCGCTTCATGCGGAAAGACGGAATCATCATCGGGCTCACGATCTCCAACAGGCGTTCGCGCGGCGTGGCCTTTGAACGCCGCAGACCCTGGTGACGCTGACGAGAGGAGGGAGGGCATTCCGCGCTTCTCGACTCGTCCTTGTCCATTATCCCGAAATGCGACTGTCCTCGCGCGTACGGTGAATCGGGTGCTCCACTGGCGCGCGCGACCTTGTGATCGCGGGGATGACGTTGGCGGCGGCGGCGTGAGGGGGGGGGCGATCCACATGAACGAACCGCTCACGAGACGGGAGCTGCTGCGCATGTTCGGCGGCGCGCTGGCGGCGGTGCCGCTCTCGGTGGCAGGAGGGCGACGGCGCGCGGAGCCGCCGAACATCATCTTCATCATGACCGATGACCAGCGGCAGGATGCGCTGAGCGCGTACGGCAACCGGACACTCGCCACACCGCACATCGACCGGATCGGTGCCGAAGGCGTTCGCTTCAACCACGCGTTCGTTACGAACTCGCTGTGCGCGCCCAGTCGCGCGTCGGTGCTCACCGGACTGTACTCGCACGCGCACGGCGTGATCACCAACGGCGGCGGACCCGTGTTCTACAATCAGCCCGGCATCCCCGACGCACTGCCGACCTTCCCTGAACTGCTGCACCAGGCGGGATATCGCACGGGGCTCGTGGGCAAGTGGCACCTGCGCTCGCTCCCGACCGGCTTCGATGACTGGGTCATCTTCCCGGGCCAGGGGTCATACCACGATCCGGAGATGATCGCGAACGGCGCGCGGGTGCGCATGCGCGGCCACGCCGACGACGTCACCGGTGATCAGGCGCTCGCGTTTCTCGAGCGCCGCCCGGCCGGCCAGCCGTTCTGCCTGCTGTACCAGTTCAAGTCTCCACACAGGTCATGGATGCCGGCCGCACGCTACGAGCATGCGTTCGAGGACGTCGAGATCCCCGTCCCGCGCACCTTCGAGGACCGCCTGGAGGGACGGCCCGCGGCGCTGCGGGCGGCGGAGATGGCGATCGCGGACATGCCGGACTTCGCCGACCGCGGTGTCTCGCCGTCGCTCCCGCGCGAGCAGCGCAAGCGTCTCAACCTGCGGCACCTGGTGAAGAACTACTACCGCGTGCTCCTGAGCGTGAACGACAACGTCGGACGCGTTCTCGACCATCTGGATGCCACCGGCCTCGCCGGGAACACGATCATCGTCTACACGTCCGACAACGGATTCTTTCTGGGCGAGCACGGACTGTTCGACAAGCGGCTGATGTACGAGCCGTCGATCCGCGTGCCGATGCTCGTGCGATTCCCGGCGCGAGTCGCGCCCGGCCAGGTGGACGATCGCCACATGGTTCTCAACGTCGACGTGGCGCCCACGCTGCTCGAGCTCGCGGGTGTTCCACTGCCCGATCCCATGCACGGCCGCAGCATGGTGCCTCTGCTGGAAGGGCGCGACGCGCCATGGCGCGATGCATTCCTGTACGAGTACTACGAGTACCCCGCCGAGCACTGCGCGCGCAAGAACAGGGGCATCCGCACCGACCGGTGGAAGCTGATCCACTTCTGGGAGCAGCCCGCGGAGTGGGAGCTGTACGATCTCGCGAACGATCCCGCCGAGACGACGAATCTCGCCGCGTCGCCGCGCCATGCCGACATCGTGCGCACGCTCACTGCACGGCTCGATGCACTGAGGCGCGAGACGGGAGATACCGATCCGCCCGGCCCCGCTCCGCGCGCCGCGCCCTGCGGCAACGGTGTCAACACGGGCTATGGACCCCCGTGAACGCGGGCAGCAGGGTTGTCATTCCCCGGGAAGGCGGGAATGCATTCGTCACCCGGCAGACAGTGACGCCCCCGGCGGGAGCGAATGAGGCGCGCCTCCCCCCCCCAACCCCGCCGCAGGACCGCCCTATCTGTTCGCCGTCGGTGAACCCTCCAGCACGATGAACTCCACATCGTCCTCCCCAACTGCGCGGAACCACGCGATGAGATCGTCAATGCGATCCGGCGGGAGGACGCCGCGCGATCCGGCCATGCGCCGCGTGATGATCAGTTCGTTCCCCTTCTGCGCGTAACTCGATTCGTAGTTTCCAAAGTCGCTCTTCGCTGTCACGCCCTGCGGCAGCCGTGCATGCCAACCCGCCGGCAACGTTATCCGTATCTCCGTCACTCCGACGCTGCCACCGGCTACGGTCTCCGCGTCGATGGGAAAACGGCGTTGCTTCTGCGCCTCCATCCGCGTTGCCAGGTTCGAGAATCCGCTCATGCTCTCCATGGGGAGATCGAGGATCCGTATGTCCCCCGATGTCCTTGCCGCCTTGCCGTCGAGTACTAGCATCGTCATGCGCGGAGTCGTGCCGAGATCCTTGCCGGCGAAACCCCGCAGGCTGTCACCGCGAGCGCCGTCGTAGATGTTCGTCGCCAGATAGCGCATGACGTTCGCGCGCTCCGTCGAATCCATCGGAGTGGAGAACATGTCGCGCAGACCGTACTGCGCGGCGCCGACTGCCGTCTCCATGTAGTGGCCGTCGAAGGTGCCGTCGCTGTCCAGTGCTCCGGCGAGCCGCATCTCGGACCGGTTGGCCGTGATCGGATCCTCCGGCAGCATCACCTCCGCGGCCGAGCCGTCCGGAAGCACGACGATCGCGAACTCGCCCTGCTCGGGGTACGGAAGTTCGCCGTACGGCGTGAGCTCCGATGTTAGATCCACGAACGTGTAGCCGGACTTTTCCTTCACCGCGGCGATCGCATGATCGAACTGCTCGATCGAGGGAAGCGCGCGCTCCACTCCGCCGCTGGAGTTTAGCAGAACCGGGTAGGCCGTGATGTCGAACTCGCGCAGTGCCGCGATGAACATCGTCGCCTTGTCCTTGCAGTCGCCGAAGCCCGTCTTCAGCACCTCCGCCGGCGTCCTCGGCTGATAGCCGCCGAGTCCGAGCGAGATGGAGACGTAGCGGATGTCCTGCGCCACCCATCGGTGCACGGCGCGGATCGTGTCGTCCCGCGTGACGGCGTCCGTGAGCAGTCCCACGACCTCTTCGCGCACCTCGGGCGTGAGCTCGTAGCGATCGTGCGAGAGTCCGTGATACCAGCCAGCGATGTCCTGCCACGTCGTCGGCGACGAGACGGTGACGGACATGCGCACACCATCCGAGTCGGCCGCGAACGCTTCACCCTCCGCCTTCGCGACATCGTTGGCCGCCCATACGTAGACGCGGCGGCCGTCGCTCACCGTCTCCTTTCGCTCGAAGTCCAGGTTCCGCTCCAGAATCCTCGGCTCGAGCGTCACCGGAACGTCGACAATGAGCCGGGAGCGGCGGGCGGGAATGCCCATCGTGATCGCCCACGGCTGAAAGAAGTCGCCGGAAAGAAATGGCTTGAGTTCCTCCGTCGTGTAGCTGAAGTCGACGATCGTTCCCACCGCGACGCCGGTGAGGGACGCGCGCCGCACCTTGCGGTCGGAGTACACGGGATTGCCCATGGTCGCCGGTATGTCCGAATCCTGAAGCTGCGATGGTTCGACGCTGATCACCTCGCCGTCCGGCTTCACGACGCGAATCCAGTTGACTGTCAGATTCTGGTGTCCGGGCGCCCAGGAGAAGCTGTGCTCCTCGAAGCCATCGACGGCGTCCTCCTTGAGGATCTGCACGACCTGGCGGAAGGTCTGCGTTCCCGTGCCGTCCGCCTCGTAGCGCACGACGCCATCGTCGAGCAGGACAATGGTCGCTTCGTCGGGATAGTCGGCGGAGTCGACGGCGAGCGCGTAGATCGTGTCGTTCGCGACAGACGGGTCGCCTTCCGGCGTGATCACCGGCGCCTGCGCGGCGAGCACCGCGGGCGATGAGGCGACGAGTGCGAACAGGATCGCGAGGAGTCGGTACGTCATTGTGGTCCTGCGTTTGGGGTACACAAGTGGACACGGCGCGCCCCCGGCGGAGCAGCGGGTGGGCCACATAATGGGAGCGCGGTACGATTCCGCGCCAGCACCAGTTCCAGTGCTGCCGTTATGGCTGAGTCCGCCATCTCTGCATGCCGGTTGTGTGGCGCTGGGGGCCATCTACGGCTCCGACGCGGCGCTCCCGGTCGTCTCGTTCCCCTCGCGGATCGTCGGATAATCGATTCCGAGCTGTTCGAGATACGTGTCGTGGCGTTCCGGATCGAAATAGAACTCGCGCATCGCGGGGCGGTAGCGCGCCATGATCTCCACGTTCATTCCTATCGCCGGCTGGTCGCCGGGGCGCAGCAGCGGGGTGTACTGCATGTCCTTCGTCTGCACCTCGCGGAAATAGCTCCACGCGCTGTCGACGAGCGCGGGCCGGCCGATGATGTCGAGCATCGTCATGGCGGTGACCTTCGCGCCGGCCGTCGTGCCCTTGTGCGCGATGGGTGTCGCCATGGCCACGGCGCTCGACCAGTTGTGACCCGGCAGGTTGGGGATGTTCGCCGGGTATCGCAGCGTGACTGTGGGCACCACCCACGACACATCGCCGATGTCATCGGAGCCGCCGCCGTAGTTGTCGTCCGGATCGACGCCCGTGCCGAGGTCGGAGAGCGTGGTGTCGAGCCCTTCCACGCGCGAGCCGATCTCGCGCTGGAGGGCGGTGGCGAGCGCCTGGTCGGCCTCGCTCCACTCGGGGAGTCCGACGGCGTCGATGTTCTGCTTCATCGCCTCGGCAATGGGTCTGTTGAAGTGGCGCGGCCAGGCGGTGCCCAGCATGCGGATGGAGTCGAGCGTCGTCCCGCTCATCATCGCGGCGCCCTCGGCCATGCGATTCCCGAGCTCGAACAGCTCCTTGATGTGCGGATAGTCGATCTCGCGGAAAAAGTACCAGACCGACGCCGTGCGCGGAACGACGTTCGGCTGATCGCCGCCGTCGCGGATGATGTAGTGCGAGCGGTGCGGGAGACGCAGATGCTCGCGGCGAAAGTTCCAGCCGACGTTCATGAGCTCCACGGCGTCGAGCGCGCTGCGACCGCGCCAGGGCGAGCCGGCCGAGTGCGCGGTCTCGCCAAGGAAGCTGTACTCGACGCTCACGAGACCGGTGCCGCCGGCCGCACCGTACGACGTGCTCAGGTTGCTGCTCACGTGAGTGAAGATCGTGACATCCACATCCTCGAACACGCCTTCGCGCACGAGATACGCCTTGGTGCCGAGCAGTTCCTCCGCGACGCCGGGCCAGAGGACGATCGTGCCGGGGAGATCGTCGCGCTCCATGATGCGCTTCACCGCGATCGCGGCTGTGACGATCGCGGGCTGACCGGAGTTGTGTCCTTCGCCGTGTCCGGGTGCTCCCTCGATGAGCGGGTCGTGGTACGCGACCCCCGGTCGCTGCGACGCCTGCGGAATGCCGTCGATGTCCGAGCCCAGCGCTATCACGGGTCTGCCTGAGCCCCATGTGGCCAGCCATGCCGTGGGAATCCCGGCGACGTTTTCACGAATCGTGAAACCGTGTTCGCGGAGGATGCCGGTGAGATAGCGCGACGTCTCGATCTCCTGGAAGCCGAGCTCGCCGAAGCTGAAGATCATGTCGACCATCTCCTGCGTGTGTTCGCGCATGGCGTCGACGTCGCGCGCGGCCTCCTGCTTGAGCGCTGCCAGCCGCTGCTCGTCGAGCGCCGTGCGGGCGGGCTGCTGAGCGGTGATGGGAGGAGCGCACGCCGCTGTCGTCACCAGCATGCTTGCGGCGAGGGCCGGGATCGCACCCGTGCGGCGGGGTCGGCGGGCGGGGCGTGCGCGGCGGGGACGCTGGAAGATAAGTGAGAGTCGGAGACGCATGCTGACTGTCCTCTGATGAATGCGGTTGCGAACTGTGGAGGTCGGTTGACTGGTGAGGCCGGGTGCCGGGGTCCTGGGAGGGCGACGACGATGCCCTTGCGTCCGGCTCCGCGAACGGGAATGTTCGACCGTGGGGGCCGCAGCGCAACCGATACATCAGACCAGGGAGGAAGAGCCAATGTCGACCAAGCCCATTCCGGACGGTTATCACAGCGTCACACCATACCTGATCGTGAGCGACGCAGCTCGGGCGATCGATTTCTACAAGGAGGCTTTCGACGCCAGGGAGGAAGTCCGCATGGACGCGCCGAGCGGCAAGGTCATGCACGCCGAGGTCACGATCGGTGACTCGCACGTCATGCTCGCCGACGAGATGCCGGACGGTGGCTATCGTTCGCCGGCGGCGATCGGCGGAACACCCGTGAGCATCATGCTCTATGTCGAGGACGTGGATGGCATCTTCGACCGGGCCGTCGGCGCCGGCGCCACCGTGAAGCGTCCCGTTGCAGATCAGTTCTACGGCGATCGCACGGGCACGCTGGAAGATCCATTCGGGCATGTGTGGTCGATTGCCACGCACAAGGAGGACGTGTCTCCCGAGGAGACGAAGCGCCGCTTCGAAGCGATGATGGCCGAGCCGAAGAGCGCGTAGTCAGCGGGCCGCTGGCCGGAGCGTGTCGTTCGGTCGCAGGCGAGAGAGAGGAGACGCCATGGTCATGAGCAAGGCAGCAACGGTCGCGGAGTATCTGGGCGAGCTTGGGGAGGACCGTCGAACCGTCGTCTCGGCGGTGCGCGACGTGGTCCTCCGCAATCTCCCGGCGGGATATCGGGAAAGCATGAACTGGGGGATGATCACCTACGAGATCCCGCTCGAGCGGTATCCCGCGACGTACAACGGTCAGCCGCTCTGCTTCGCCTCGCTCGCGGCGCAGAAGAATCACTACGCGCTGTATCTGATGGGCGCGTACTCGGGTTCGGGCGATGAGGGCTGGCTGAGGGACGAATTCAGGAAGGCGGGCAAGAAGCTCGACATGGGGAAGTCGTGCATGCGCTTCAGGAAGCTGGACGATCTGCCGCTCGCTGTGATCGGGCGTCTAATTGCCAGTGCGCCGCCGGAAAAGCTCATCGAGCAGTACGAGGCGAGCCGGCGGCGGTAGCGCGGCTCGCGGCCCGCGGCCCGCGGCGGCGCGTTCTTGTCTGTGAGGCGGGTGCGCTCGCTCGCGGGCGGCTGGAAAGGTGACGAGTGCGGCCGGCCGGCTCTCGACTCGCCGGCGTTGAGGGCCTCCGATCCGCCGCGCCCGAGTCCTCCAGAAAGAATCACGCAGAACAGGCTGCGGCGTTCACGCAGCATGAGCGGCGTCCATGCAGCTGAGCTTCTTCCTGCACGGCGGCGCGAGCGGCGAGGACGTCTTGTGCGTCGGTGCTTGTTCTCGCAGAGCCTCGGCCAGAGACTCACGAAAGATCGCGACGAGTTTGCAGGATTCGCATGGGCTGCGTAGTATAACGTGGCAGTCCATTTAGTAGTTGGACCGCGCGGTACCGGGGAGTGCCCAGAGAAACTTTATCGGAGGTAATCATGCCATCGGCCAACGGTCGCAACCGGATCCTTGTCGTCGCCTCACTCTTCACGGTTCTTCTCGTACCAGCCGCTGCGGCACAGCAAGCACCACAGCCGGGAGCGGTGGTCTTCTCACAGAACAAGTGCCCATTCGAGAATGTCCCACGTGTAAATGCGGCCCTTGACTCGATCCTCGCGCCGGTGCTGGATGAGTTCGTTGCCGAGGGCAAGCTCCTTGCTTGGGGTGTTCTCGAGCATGGCTGGGGCGACGAGTGGAACTGGAATATTTACTACACTGTTGAAAGCCACCGGACCTTTCTGGACTTCTGGTCCGCCTACGTCGCCCGACTCAATGAGCGGCACCCCGGTTGGTTCGCACAATTCGCACCTCTGTGCACTGAGCACAAGGACAACATCTACTCCGTGCGGGTGGCACGTCCTCAGCGCTAGGACGCTATCGCGTTTGAGCCTTCCCTTTGCGCGCGGTCCAACATGGGAAATAGAGCGGACGAGCCGCGGCCCAACCAAGTTGGGGTGCTCAATGTGGTCTGGGAACGAGGGCCGCGGCTCGCCGCTCATTTCCGAGGCGTTAGAATGCAGAATCGGAACGTCGCAAGGTTCGCAAGGAGTTCACCATGAGGTGCCTCACGACGATCGTCCTCATCTCATGTCTCGGGGCGCTCGGTTGTGCAGTCTCGAACCCGGCATCGAAGGGGAGGACGACCCAAATCTGGTCAGGAGCCGAACCGGACTTCCTGACCGGGGACATCTCGCCGGATGGACGCTATTTCTCGGATATCGATTGGGATACCGGTGATCTGTTGATCGTGGATTTGGCGACAGGCGAGCCGCGGCGCCTGACTGGGCAGGGCTATGAACAAGGTGGGTATGCTTGGACCTCCAGGTTCTCTACTGATGGTGGACAATTAGCGGTCTCCTGGTATCGGGATGAAGCTGGTCGCCACGAAATGCGTGTTTTGAACGTCGATGGCTCTGCCTCTCGTGTAGTCATTCCCGCCCAGCGGGCATTCTCATACATCGACCCGCTCGACTGGTCCCCATCTGACACGCACGTCCTTGTGGGCCTGCGACGGGCTGACCTGGTCTGGGAGATTGGACTCGTATCGCTTGAGGATGGCACGGTTCGGATCCTCAAAACGTTGGGCTGGTTGGCTCCTGGAGGCGAGCAAACGTATCCCCGGGCATTTTTGTCACCCGACGGCTCGTACGTCGCATACGATTATCGCCCGGGACTTGAACGACCGGATCGGAGCATTTATTCACTGACGGTCGACGGCAGCGGCGAGACAGAGCTCGTGTCCGGCCCCGGCGTCCATCGACTGCTGGGATGGCTGCCGGATGGCAGCGGGATCCTGTTTTACCGCGAACGACGGGGGTCGGCGGGTATCTGGCGAATCGGGGTACGCCACGGGCTACCGTTCGGGGAGCCCATTCTGGTGCGTAGTGACGTGAGAGCTCTCAGTCCGCTCGGGTTCACCAGGGTGGGCTACGCCTACGGAGCACCTGACGAACAGCTCCGGATCCACACTGCCGTACTGGACCTCAAGGCTGGTCGCGTTGTGGAACCGCCCCGGTCAGTGGCCGGCGATCCTCCTTTGCGCATGAGTCTGGTTTCGGACTGGTCCCCTGACGGAAGTTACCTGGCGTACGTGACTCATGCCCCTCAGCCGAATGCCGTGGAGACGTTGGTAGTTCGCGCTTCGACCGGCGAAGTGCTCCGCACCATTCCGCTTTCTCCGACACTTCACACGACCAGCTCGGCTTTTCGATGGATCGACGCTACGACGATCATCCTGTTCGGTATGGAGCGAGGGCGGGACGGCATTTTTCGAATGGATACGCGTGACGGCCACATTCGTCGCCTCCCCTCCAACGTGTTGGAGGGAGCGGGCAACCTGAAAGCGTTCGACATCGGCCCGGGCGCGCGGAGGATCTACTTTGTTCTCCCGGCGAAAGCTGGGGATGGCATGCGCGAGATCGTCGCCCGTGACGTGGAGACGGGTGAGCAGCGTGTCATCACCACTGCGCGGACTGACCAACGCATGGTTGCCGTCTCGCCGACCGGCGACAGGCTTGCCTACATCGCGCGCAATGTGGAAGGCACTTTCGAACTCCGACTGACCTCCACTTCCGATACTGGGAGCAATCAGACGCTTTACCGCGCCCCGAGAGGCGAACGGTTGGCATCGCCGGTTTCGTGGACACCCGACGCGTCACGCGTGCTTTTCGTGATGGCACGGGCCGGCCGCAGTCCTGAGCTTTGGTCGGTCACGGCCGATGGAGAAGAACTCATCAGGGTCCTGGAGAGTGCCTGGTGTTGTGTCGGGCGTGCAATCCGTGTTCACCCGGACGGCCAGCGGATCGCGTTCGTTGCAGGAAGAAATCGCGGCTCGATCTGGTTGCTCGACGGATATTAAGTTGAGTTGACGACCCCGAGTGGGCGTGGTGAAAAAAGAAGGCAGTGCTCTGCATTCTAACGTGGGCATGCACCTGACAGCCGCTTCGCCCGCCGCAGGTGATGCCCTGGGCGTTAGACAGCGGCGGCTGCGAGGCTAGCTCTCGGGCGCGGCGGCCAGAAAGCGCAGCAGCTCACCCGGGGCGTACAGCTTGAGATGGGCCGCGGCGAACCCCTTTGGATCCCGCGTCACGATCGCCTCGGCGCCCGCGTGTCTGGCGGCTTCGTGCAGCACCGCGTCCTCGTAGTCGGTGAGGTCGAGGTCCAGCGCGTCAGTCAAAACGGCCCGCGTCACCGGGGCCACCTCGAACAGCCCCAGCAGCGTCCGGATGTGCCCCTGCGCGGCTCGGGCACCCACGGCCTTCGTGGCCAGGTAGTGAATCGTGGTCAAGGTCGTGGCCCCGAGGAGCCCATCGAGGGTCTGCGCGGCCACCCGGTCCAGGAGCGCCGTGGCGGGCGCCACATGCGGGACGCGCGCGAGGAGGACGTCGAGGATGACGTTGGTGTCGAAAAGCACCCTCACCGGTGCTTCTCGACCAGATGTGCCCGATAGTCCGCCTCGTCGAGGCGAGCGCCGGCCAAGGCGCCGACCAGCGACTGCACGGCGGGCGACTGCGCTAGCACGCGCGGCGGCTTCTCATCAGCTGGTGCGTCGAGGCGCCCGAAGAAGTCGGCCACCAGCTCCGAGACCGACTTCCCCGTGCGCCGGGCGTAGGCCTTGGCCCGGCGGATCAAGCGCTGCTCGAGGCGGAGGGTGAGCTTGGTCTGCATGCCAGCTCCTGACGTACAGGGTACATGTGCAATATACGTCAGATTGGGGCCGCTGTCTAACGAAGTAGAGATTCTTGCCGCGCGAAGCCGCGGCAAAATCTGGTGTTGAACTCAATTCGCCGGTGAGAGGCGGACAAGTACACGCCTTCTTGGACTTTCAATCGAGCGTAACTGATCCCGAGTGCTCGTAGTCGGCGGCGGTGGCGACGCTTTGGAGCCGGACTGGACCCGATGAGGGCTC
>JBOHTO010000054.1:0-35885 GCA_050733695.1 Gemmatimonadaceae bacterium
ATGCTGACATCACGTCAACGGCCCGGGTGAAGCCGTGTTGCGCCAGCACCTGTCCGCTCGGGTGCAGCACGAGGGCCAGAAGTGCGCGCGCGTCATCCACGAGACGCCTGAGCGGCTCCTCGACCCACGGCTCGACGACGCTCACCGTCATGCGAGAGCTCCCGCCTCCACCGCCTTCAGCATCTCCACCCGGATCAGTCCGAAGTTCGCGGCCGATACTGCGACGACGACGAGAACCAGATCGCCACGCCCCGCGGCGCATATGCGCCCGCGTTGCGCCTCGAACGTGCAGAAGGTGGCCTCGCCCAGTCCCGCTGTGGACGACGAAAGGCGCGCCTTGCGGTAGAGCGATGCCGCCAGTGCCGCGACCACCGGGCCCTTGATCCCGACCTGCAGGATCGAGTCGACGATGATGCCGTCCGCCTCGCTGACGACGAGGCTGCCTGTGACCCCGCGCTGGCGAACGAGCGAATCGAGCACTACCGCGAACTGGCTGCTCATGCGGACCTTCCATCGGCGCCAAGCCACTCGCGCACGCATGCGCCAGCACGCTCGAGCAGCCTCCTGACGAGGCCGAGTGGCGTTTCCCGCGCCGCCGCCACCAGAAGCAGACCGCGATCGGGGGCCGGAGCCATCGCGACTATCGCGGCCCCGGTCTCGAATACGATCGACGTCCAGTCGCCCAGATCGAGGTGGCGCACAGCGCGCCGTGCCTCGTCACTCACCCCGCTGAGGACGGCACCGACCTCCTGCGCGACGTCGCGTCCGTCCGGGGCGAGATACAGACCGGCCATGACGAGACCGTCGGCATCCAGCAGGAGGGCCGTCTGCTCGCCTTCACCGATGACCCCCGCGAAGAGCATTCGCGCGTCGTCCGAACGACCGTCGGAGATGGGCGGAACCGGGCTGGCCGGTTCGTACGGCCGGTCACGCTCTGACAGTTGTGCGCGAACGTGATCGAGCGCCTGCCCTATCGTGCCATCGTCGGCTTGCTCCCCCTCCCCTCCCGGCGGCCCGGCGTCCGCCGCGAGGGCGTCCGCCGCGAGGGCGTTAGCCAGATACTGCTCGGCTTCCTGCAGGCGGCCCTGGCGAAAGCAGACGAACCCCATTCCCTTCAGAGCGCCGATGTGCTCCGGAGCGATCTTTCGCACCGCATCCCACTCATCGAAGGCGCGTTCGAGATCGCCGGCGTCGATCGAGATCCGTGCGAGGAGATCGTGCCCCTCGGCGAGGTAGGGGTGTCTCTCGAGGCCGCGCACGACCACCTTGCCCGCCATGTCGAGCTGGCCGCGACGTCTGAGCGCCTCTCCCAGTTGAAGAAAGGCGAGGCTTCCCGGATCCCGGGCCATCGCTTCGCTCAATCGGCGGATCTCATCAGCCACCGGTGTGGGCCTCGAGCATTTCGCGCAAGCGAGTGACCGATTCGAGCGCGGCACGAACACGCTCTGCGTCGGTATGGCCGGGAGCGAGACGCAGGTAATGCTCCCAGTTGGTCGCGGCCTCGACCATCTCGCCTTCGGCGGCGGCGGCGAATCCGAGTTCCCGGTAGATCGCAGCGTTCAGCGGATCGCCTGCGAGCGCACGACGCAACTCGCCAAGCGCTTCGCTTCCACGCCGAAGGCGCAGGAGGGCGCGACCGGAAACGAGACGCGCGTCCGCACTCGCCGGGTCCGCACCCACCGCAAGTCCTGCTGCCCGGAGGGCGTCCTCGGGCCGGCCCGCCAGGAGTGCGGCTTCCGCCGCCGTGATGTGGGGCCGCGGGTCCTGGACGGGGCGCCCGCCCTGACCCGTACCGCTGCGCGCCGGTGCGCGGAGCTCGACCACGCCTGTACTGACGAGTCCGTACGCCACGCGAGCTATGTCGAACTCGCTTCGCGCAAGCTCGGCCGCTATCGCGCGCAGGTCCTTCACGCCATCGATGATGGTCAGCATCTCCCATTCACCGGGGAGCAGATCGAGAAGGGATGGATGGTCATCGCGCACAGGTGCCAGCGATGGGATCATCCCCAGGTGCGGTACCTTGTCGGCAATGCGCGACCATTCATCGATTCGCCGCGCACCCTCCATGAGGAGCGATTCGGTGGAAACCCGGATGGCGGCCTCGACGGGCGCATCGGCGACGGCGCATTCCTCGAAGGAAAAGAATCCCTCGCGCCAGGACATCAGCTCGAAAACCACCGCCTCGATCTGTGCGCGAACCTGTCGTTCGAGTTCGCGCGCCGAGATCGCGCCAATGCGAACGAGGATCTCGCCCAGGCGCGCCCCTTCGGCATCCTTCTCGCGCAACGCGGCTGCTCGCGCGAGGTCTGCCTCGGTCACCTTGCCGCCCCGCACCAGGATTGTCCCGATCGGATGCGGATTGCTGCGGATCGTCGCGAGAATCACGCGCCCGTTGTCGAAGTAGACGATGCCCTCGTTGTCGCGCAGTTCGGACGTCACGCGCAGCGTGCCGGTTTTCCGGCTCAGATCCAGGAGCTGGAAGACATCATGGATTCCCAGCTCGCGAAGCGGTCCCTCGACGGCCATGCTATGTCGCCTCCCGTGAGCCGAATATGTGCCGCAGGTCTGCTGCGGTGCGCGCGTCGCGGCGGGCGCGCCGCGAGTACTCGCCCGCGGAATCCAGCGCGATCACGCGCTCCCAGAGGGCGATTGCCTCCCTGTACGCGTGCCTGCGGGCCAGCAGCACGCCCTGGTGGTAGAGGGCGCCGGCGTGCCCGGGATCGAAGCGGAGCACTCGCCCGAACGCTTCCGCGGCGTCGCTGTCCCGACCAGCCTCCAGCAGGGTCTCGCCGAGAGTGTGCAACGCCTCGAGATGATACGGGTCGCGCTGGAGGAGCTCGATGAGAAGGTCGAGCGCGTCGCGAGCCCGCCCGCTCCGCCGCCTCAGGCGCGAGAGCTCGAGCGTGGCATCACCGTACGTCGGGACAGCGTTCAGCGCCGCCACCAGCTCCTGTTCGGCATCGCGGTGCCTGTCGCGCGCGATGAGCAGTCGCGCCAGCTCGAACCGCACCGCGGCCAGATCGGGATCGAGCTCGATCGCGTGGTGATATGCTGCAATCGCGGCATCGGTGTCACCGAGAGACCGCGCGATGTCTCCGGTGCGCTGCATGACATCGGGACGCATGGGCGCAACTCGGCGCGCAGTCTCGAGCGCGCGCAAAGCCGACGCGGGATCGCCTGAACCGGCTCGCGCTCCTGCGGCGAGCAGGAGCATGTCCGCATCTTCCGGGCGCGCGGCGAGCAGGGCTTCCGCGGCAGGGAGGGCTTCGGAGTAGCGCCCGAGCTCGAGCAGGACGCGGACTTCGCCCGTCATCGCGCGGCCGTTGTCTTCCGGCAGGTCGCCGTCTGCAGCCTCGTGCCGCGATTCCCTGTAGCGCTCCAGCGCCTCGCCGAAGAGGCCCTGCCGCGCGAACACATCACCGAGGAGGGCGAGCCCGGTCGCGCGGTCAGCGCCGCGACTCAGCGCGCGGCTGATCTCGGCGGCGGCACGATCCACGAGGCCCTTCGAGAAATAGTCCTCCGCCATGGCGTACGCCGTGCCCTCGCTGACAGCGACCGTGTCCACCGGTGTGGGTACGGTCGAGAGCTCGGTGAACAGGGAATCAAGGAGCGCGGGATCGAAGGTGAACTCCTCGATCTGCTGCTCCGAGCGCTGCGCTCCGCCCAGGTCGGGAACGATCGATATGTCCGGGTCTTCGTACTCGAGATCGATGGCGAGCTCGAACTTCTGTGCCACGTAATAGGGATCGAGCTCCAGCGCCCGCTTCGTCTCTCGAAGCGCCCCCTCGAAGTCACCGCCGTTCGAAAGCGCGAAGCTGAGGTTGTAGTGCGCTTCCGCATAGTCCGGGCGCGCCTGGATCGCGCGAGCGAACGCGTTGCGAGCGTCCTCGAACTTGCGCAGATCGGAGAGCACCAGACCTATGCCGTTCCACGCGACCGGCTGCTCGGGTTCGCCCGAGATCACCTGGCGGTAGGCCTCGAGCGCGCGTTGCAGCTTCTTTGCCTTGTACAGCAGGAGCGCGAGATTCAGCCGTGCCCTGGTGAATGCCGGCTCGGCGTCGAGCGCGGCGCGAAAAGCGCCGACAGAGCCCTCGTTATCACCGGCGTGGTAGAGCCCAACACCGAGGTTGTTGTGGGCGATTGCGTAGCGCGCGTCCGCACCCACCGCGCGGCGGTAGCTTGCCACCGCTTCCTCGAGCTTTCCTTCCTGGTGGAGAGCGACCCCGCGTTCGTTCCACAGCTTCGGACTCGAGGGCTGTGTCTCGAGCAACCTGTCGTACAGCTCTATCGCGGCGCGCGGATCGTGCTTGAGAAGGTGGACTTCCGCCATCGCCTGCAGCAACAACTCGCGATCCTCGCCGCGGTCGAGACCCAGACGGTATTCGCGCAGCGACTCCGTGAAATAGCCCTTCTGACGGAAGGCGAGCCCGAGATTGAAATGGGCAAGGCCGCCATCCACGGCGACCTCCATGCCAGCGGGTGTCCGTCTGGTGGCTCGGCCGGCAGCTTTCGCCTCGTAGCCATCGGGGTTGTAGCGATCGAGGGAAAGGTTTGCCTGGGCGCGGGCGAGCGTCGGATTGAGTTTGACCGCGTGCTTCGTCGCAGCGCGCGCTTCTTCGTGCCGACCCATGTCGCCCAGCACGAACCCGAGAAGGTAGTGTGCCTCCGGGTTGTCCGGAGCGAGCTCGATCGCCCGCTTCAACGCATTCAGCGCTTCATCGTTGAGACCGCGATTGTAGACAACCTCGCCAACGTAGAAGTGAATGACGGGACTGGACGGGTCCAGCTCTCGTGCCCGCTCGAACCAGCGCTGAGCCTTCTCCAGATCGCCGCCCGCCTTCTCGGCCAGGCCGAGCTGCACGAGCGCTCCGATGTCATCCGGATGATGCTCGAGGATCCCGATGAACTGGGCCGAGGCCTCCGGAAGTTGCCCCAGGAGCGCGTATGTCCGCCCAAGCTCCCATCGGGCATCGCGATCCGCCGGCGAGCTGCGCAACCGTTCGGTGAGCTCCGTCACCCTGCGGTCGTAGTAGCCCGTGTTGAAGTACGCGATCTCGAGGTTGCGCTGCGCCACCTGCATCCTGGGGTCGAGCTCGAGCGCGCGCATGAAGGCCCCTACCGCCTCCTCATACAGCGCCTTGTTGTAGTACAGCACGCCGAGATTGTTGTGTGCCCCCGCGTCCGACGGATCGACGCGGCGGGCGAACGTTCGCAGGACCGCGCGGTCCTGCTCCGACATCAGGGCGGGCGCCATGGGCTAGGCCACGCGCACCGCGCGAAGGATGGCCTGCAGCGAGGCGACGTCGGGAAGGAGGAGAAAGAATCCGCGCAGGTACTCGCCACTCTCCTGCATGTAGAACTGGCTCTCGATGCAGAACACGTAGTCACGGTCCGATCCGAACTGCAGGTACGCCGTTGTCAGCACCGCCGACGACATGTCGACCGCCAGTCCGGGCGGTGACGGAAGCAGCATGAGTCCCATGAAGTCGCTCAGCGCATTCATGTAGGCCCCGCTCAGAATGTTGCCCGCTTCCTTGATCGCGGACTGTTCGAGGTCACCCAGATCCGCGGACGAGCCCGGCGAACGGCGCAGCATCATCTCCGCAAGCCGGATGGCCGTCGGCCTCGGGAAGACAAGCAGCGTGCGCCCGGTCAGATCCCCGTGCATGTGCATCAGCACGGCCGCGACCGGCTCTTCCGGTTCGGTTATCCGCGGAGGAACGTCCTCCAGCCGGGAGATGTTCATCGTCGGAACGCTGATCATGATCGTCGCCCCTGTCATCTGCGACAGGGCCGTGGCGGCGTGTCCCGCACCGATATTCGCAACCTCTCGCAATGCGTCGAGCTGCACCGGCGTGAGCGACCGTATGTCTTCCATTCGGCTATCCCTGGAGGAGACCATTGATGTCGACGATCAGCGCCGGAGCGCCGTCGCCCAGTATTGTCGCGCCACTGAACAGCGGCAGCGCACCACGCACGGAATCGAACTGCTTGACCACGACCTCCTGCTGCCCGGTCAGTTCGTCGACGAGAATCCCGACTCGCCTGTCAGCCAGTTCGACGACCACCACCTGCTGCTCGAGCGTCGAATCGCGCGGAAGCTGCATGAGGTCGCGGAGACGCACGAGCGGTATGACGCTGTCGCGCAGAATCAGTACTTCCTTTCCCTGCACCGTGCGGAGAGACACGGCCGCCAGCGGAACGGTCTCGTTCACATGTGTCAACGGCAGCGCATAGATCTCCACCCCGATCCGGGCCAGGAGCGCGCGGATGATGGCCAGCGTGAGAGGCAGGCGAACCGTGACAGTGGTCCCCTCGCCGGGCGTTGAACGCACATCGAGTGACCCGCCCAGCGCACGAACGCGTGACTGCACGGCGTCGATGCCAACGCCGCGCCCCGACAGTCCGGTCACACGCTCCGCGGTCGAGAATCCGGGGCGCGCGATGAGTTGAAGCAGTTCCTCATCCGCCATCTCCGTGCGATCTCCATCGATCAGGCCGAGCTCGCGCGCGCGAGCCAGCACACGACGGCGGTCGATCCCCTTTCCGTCGTCGCTTACACGGATCAGGACGGCGGAGCGATCCCGCGCCGCCGTCAGAGCGAGCCGCCCTGCCGGCGGCTTGCCGGCAGCGGTCCGAACGTCCGGCGTCTCGATCCCGTGGTCGACCGCGTTCCTGAGCAGGTGGACGACCGGCTCCCCGATGTCATCCAGCATCGAGCGATCGAGCTCGATCTCCTGGCCATGCATGGCGAAGTCAACCTGCTTTCCGACCGAATGCGCCGAATCGCGCACGAGCCGCGGAAAGCGATCGAACACCTGCGCTACCGGCACCATGCGGCTCGCCATGATCTGTTCCTGCAGATCAGTGATCAGACGTGATGACTGCGCGACGGTCTCGTCCAGCACCGGGTCGCCAATACCCGCGGCCAGCTCGATGAGGCGCCCGCGCGCGATCACCAGCTCGCCGATCAGATTCATGAGAACGTCGAGACGGCTGAGATCGATGCGAACGTGCTGTCTGCGTCTTGCCGCGCCGCTGCCCGCACCACCTTCCCTGCCTCCCGGCCCGCCGACCTCAGGTCCGTATGCGGGCGCGACTGCCCCCCCCCCCCTCCCCCAGTCCCCCCCCCCGATTCCCGGGTGTCAGCCGAAGCGTCACCCGGAACGGGAGCGTCTGCGCTTCCAGACCGGCCCGCTACCGCGCGCAGCCGTGACAGTGGATCCGACACATCGACCTCTCCCCTCCGCCCTGCCACCGAGAGTTCCGCGGCAGACTCCAGCATGTCGGTCGCGAGGAACATTGCGTCCATCAGCCCGGGTGTGATCGAGCACTCCTGCCTGCGCACCCGGTCGAGAAGCGACTCCATCTCGTGCGAGAGCTCCGCGACCTCGTCGTACCCCATCGTTGCGCTCATTCCCTTGATCGTGTGAACGCCGCGGAAAATGGCGTCCACCGCATCTGCGGCGACGCGACTGTCGCCCCCCGCAGTCTGCGTCCGCGGTGCGCGCTCGAGCTCGAGCAGCGCGGCGTTGATCACCGAGAGGTGCTCGCGACTCTCAGTCAGGAAGAGTTCAGCGTAACGAGAGATGTCCACCGGAACCTGGGAGAACGGAGGGCTTACCGGCGCGAACGTGCGGCGCCGGAACGGACACTCACGGACGGCGAGGCGGCGTTCAGCCGAGCACCCGCTGCACCGCTTCGAGAACACGGCTGGGCTGAAAGGGCTTGACGACGAAGTCCTTTGCACCAGCCTGAATCGCCTCGACGACGAGTGCCTGCTGCCCCATGGCGCTGCACATCAGTATCTTCGCGCCGGGATCGAACTTCGTGATCTCGCGAACCGCATCGATGCCGCCCATGTCGGGCATGACGATGTCCATCGTCACGAGATCAGGCTTGAGCTGCTTGTACTTCTCGACCGCTTGCACTCCGGTCTCCGCTTCGCCGATGACGTCGAAGCCGGCCTGCTGCAGGATGTCGCTCACCATCGTGCGCATGAAGATCGCGTCGTCGCAGATCAGTACGGTGTGACTCAACTGTTCCCCCGATTAGAGCAGGAGTTGCCCGACGATGCAGTGCATGTCGAGAAGGATGACTACGCGGCCGTCGCCCAGTCGGGCCACTCCGCGCACGATCACGCGTGCGATGTCGGCATCATGACCAGCGATCACGGATTCCGCGTCCGCGGCCGCGCGGACGTCGTCCTCGGCGATGCGCTGGACATCCATGACCTCGGTGACCGCTACACCGACGGCCTTCGAACCATGTTCCATGACGATGATCGACCCGTCCGCGGGAGGCGCTTCGCCCGGCCGTCCGTCCAGGCGCGCGGCCAGGTCGAGGACCGTGAGGACAGTGCCGCGAAGATTGATCAGGCCCAGCACACTGTCCGGCGCGCCCGGCAGCCGCGTGGCGTGGCGCACCGGAACGATCTCGCGCACGATCGCGATGTCACAGCCGTAGAGACGCTCACCGGCGCGAAACAGCAGCAGCCGTCCCGTGCCGATGTCAGTCTTCACGCTCGAAGAAGCCAAAGTAGTCCAGTGTGTCCGTGTGAGGAATCGAGATTCCCGAGTCGACGCCAGCCGCCGCCACGAGCGACTGGACGAGATCAGCCGGCAGCGGCGAGCGCACGTCCACGATATCGCCACTCGCCGGATGCGAAAAACGAAGCCAGGCCGCGTGCAGGAACTGCCGCCGCGGTGCAAGCGCGAGCAGCCGCCGTCCACCGCCTCCACCGTAGTTGTCATCGCCCACCACCGGGTGTCCGATCGCCGCCAGATGCACGCGGATCTGATGTGTTCGCCCCGAGTGAAGCCGCGCCCGCAGCAGGTCGACAGAATCGAAGCGCGCGAGCCGGAGAACGTCCGTTCGCGCACTTCGCCCTGTACTGACGATCGCCATCCGCTTCCGGTCTCGCGGATCGCGCCCGAGCGGCCGATCGATGCTGATCCTCTCGTCACCCACGTGCCCCCAGCACAGCGCCGCGTACCGCCGGCTGATGCGCCGCGCCGCCATCGCGGCGCCGAGAGCCCGGTGCGCGCGCTCGGTCTTGGCCACGAGAATGAGCCCCGAGGTGTCCTTGTCGAGCCGGTGTACGATACCCGGGCGAACCGCGGCCCCACCCACACCCACACCCCCACCCCCACCCCCACCCCCACCCCGCGCTTCCCCGCCGTCGGAGGAACCCGGCGTCGCGGCCTCGGCCTGACCCTGGGCGGCCTGCAGCCGGGCGGCTGGCCCCCGGGCGACCTGGCCGGACAGCGGCACGCCCCGCCCGAGAAGCGCGTTCACGAGAGTCCCGGTCCAGTTTCCCGGCGCAGGGTGGACCACCATGCCCGCCGGCTTGTCCACCACGAGCAGTTCCTCGTCCTCGTACGCGACGGCGATCGGGATCGACTCGGCGGCGAGCGGGCGCAGGGGAGCCTCCGCCCGGACGGTGACCGCGACGACCTCGCCAGCCGTCGCCCTGTAGCTCGCCCTCTCGCGCCGGCCATCCACCGTCACCCCGCCTGTTGCGATCAGCGTGGCCGCGCGCGTGCGCGATGTCCCCAGACGCTCGGCGACGAGCAGGTCGAGTCGTAGGTCGCTGTCCCGGTCGAGGCGAAAAGCGTGCATCTGTCCCGCATCGCCGGCTTCGGGACCTGCGTGGGCATGAGCGTCGCGCGGTGGCTCGCTCACGCCGGGATCACGGCCCGGGTCGCGCCGGTGCTCGCGCCGCTGCGGCCGCCGCCTCGCGGTCCTCGCCCCAGAGAACCCAGGCGAGCAGAAACGCACCGGTGCTCACTGCCATGTCCGCCACGTTGAATGTCGGCCAGCGCCACGCACCGACCCCGACATCCAGGAAGTCGACGACGCCGCGGCTGGAGCGGAGCCGGTCGATGAGGTTGCCAACGGCGCCCGCCGTGACGAGAGCGATCGCGAGCGTTCGCTGCCAGTCGCCCGCCCTGGTCGTGCGGTAGAGGTGCGCCAGGAGAAAGAGCGCCCCGATGGTGAGTGCCGTGAATATCCACCGCGAATGCGGGCCCAGGTACAGTCCGAAGGCCGCTCCCGGGTTGTACACGAGCGTCAGTCGGACGACGTCGCCGAAAACCTCGTGCGGCACGCGCTGCGGAACGAGATACGTTTCCGCGAGCATCTTGGTGATGATGTCGAGAATCAGTACACCCGTCACAGTGCTCCAGAACAGTGCGGATCTAGTTCTGGTTCTTTCCATCTTCTTCGCGCTGCTTGCACGTGATGCACAGCCGCGCGTGCGGAAGCGCATCGAGCCGATCGAAATCGATGTACTCGCCACAGTTCTGACAGAGACCGAAAGTCTCCGGCGATCGGTACAGCCGGCGCAGGGCTTCATCAATGTGCCAGAGGAAGCGGCCTTCCTGGCTGGCGAAGAGGAATGCCTTCTCGCGCTCCATGGCGTCGGTACCCTGATCGGCCATGTGAAAGGAGTACGAGCTCAGGTCACCGTCCGCCGACTGCGGTGTTGCTCCGAACGTCTCGTCGTAGCTGCCGAGCTCCTTGAGAACGCGGTTCCTCTCCTCGAGCAATCGCTTCTCGAAGTGGGCAAGCATCTTCTTCGTCATCTTCCCCGGCTTCGACTTTTTCGTTCCGCTACTTGATGGCATCCTGGTCTGTCCTGGTCAGGGCGATGCGGACCGCCGTGTCATGAATGTCGACGGTCGCATTCGCATGATATTCTGCATCCGCCGGATCGCCCACCCTTATCTCGAGGGCGAGCGTCTCGTAAGCTATCCTGGTTTCGTGCTCGCGCACGGCACTTTCCACTTCCGGGCTACCGGCCACGGCGAGCAGAATGCGGTCGCTCACCGCCAATCCGGCCTCCTTCCTCAGGCGCTGCACGCGGCTCGTGAGCTCGCGGGCGATCCCTTCGCGTCCGAGCGCAGGCGTCACGGTGGCATCCAGCGCTGCGAAGAACCCGCCGCTTTCCTTCACCACCAGCGGGCCGGCGGCGCGACGCACGATCACGAGATCGTCCGGGTCCAGCGTGTGCGCTTCCTTTCCGACGTTCACGGTCACCGGTTCCGCCCGTTCGAAGGCGCGCAGTGCATCGCTCGAGAGCGCGGCGATCGCGCTCGCCGCCTCCGGGGTGGCTGGTCCGAACTTCCTTCCCAGGGAACGATAATTGGCCTTCGCTTCGAGTGTGACCAGCGCATCGCCCGAAGCCGCGATGTCCACGCGCTTGACGTTGAGCTCGGCGGCGAGCAGCGGAAGCAGCGCCTCCAGATCGGGCTCTGGAATGCCGGGTGCGACACACACGAGCCGCGACAGGGGCTGCCTCACCCTGACTCCGGCTTCCTCGCGCGCCGCGCGCGCCAGTGTAGAGAGTTCGCGAATGGCGGCCATCGCCACATCGAGGTTGCGATCGATCGCTGCGCGAGACCCGCGTGGGCGTACGTAGGCGGCGAGGTGCACGGACTCTCCCGTGAGCTCGCGATGGATCCAGTCGCTGACGAAAGGCGCCAATGGAGCAAGCAGACGGCAGCATACGACCAGCACCTCGTGCAGCGTTGCGAACGCCGCGCGGTTGTCGTCGCCGTCGACGTCGTAGAACCTCGGCCGGTTGAGTCGAACGTACCACTGCGAAACATCGGACACTATGAAGTCCATGATTGCGCGCGCCGCAGTGTAGGCGTCGTACTGTTCGAGCGATGCGTCGGCCAGGTCCTCCACGATCGCGAGTCGCGACAGAATCCAGCGGTCGACCAGCGGTCTCGACCCGGCCGGCGGGTCGGCCTGCGATGGCGCCCAGCCGAAGTTGGCGTACAGCGCGAAGCTTCCGCTGTAGATGTTCTTGAACGTCAGTAGAAAGCGTCCGGTTGTCTCGCGAAGCGCCCCTTCATCGAAACGGCGCGGAAGCCACACCTGGCTGGCAGATACCAGGAACAACCGCACCGAGTCGGCACCGTGTTGGGCCAGCACCGGCCACGGCTCCACGACGTTCCCGCGGCTCTTGGACATCTTCTGCCCATTCGCATCGAGCACGAGGTCATTCACGACCACCGCGCGGTAGGGTGCCGCGGAAGCGGCCCCGTTGTTCGGCAGCGCATCGTCCAGCCCCGTGGCAATCGCGAGCAGCGAGTAGAACCATCCCCGCGTCTGATCCACGCCCTCGGCGATCAGATCGGCCGGATAGAGCCGTTGCACGCTCTCGCGTCCCTCGAATGGGTAATGCCACTGCGCGAACGCCATCGACCCGGAGTCGAACCATGCATCGATGACCTCGGGTACCCGGCGCTGTGTGCCGCCGCAGCCCGCAATGCGGCACGTCCACTCGAACGCGTCGATGAACGGCTTGTGCGGGTCGAAGTCGGCATCCAGCGGGCGCCCCGTACGCTCCTCCAGATCCGCGTAGCCGCCGATCACGTCGACATGCTCGCTGTCGCGATCGCAGGTCCACACCGGCAGAGGTGTACCCCAGTACCGGTCGCGCGAGATCGCCCAGTCGATGTTGTTCGTGAGCCATTCACCGAATCGGCGCTCACCCGTCTCCGGCGGATGCCAGTCGACGCGTGCGTTGCGCGCGAGCATGGCATCGCGGACGGCCGTGGTGCGGATGAACCACGACGTGCGCGCGCAGTACAGCAGCGGCGTGCCGCAGCGCCAGCAGTGCGGGTACGAGTGCGTGAGCGTGGCCGCCTTCCAGAGCACCCCGCGCGCGCGAAGCTCATCGATGATCGGCCCGTCGGCGTCCTTCACGAACCGCCCGCCCACCACGGGCATATCGGCCGGAAACTCGCCGCGCGCGTTCACGGGTTGAACGAACACGAGTCCGTGTCGTTGGCCTGCGGCGTAATCGTCGGCACCGAAGGCCGGCGCCACGTGAACTATCCCCGTTCCCTCATCGGCGGAAACGAAGCGTTCCGCGACGATGATCTCGTTCGCACCGTCGCCGTACGTCACCCAGTCCAGGGGCCGTCGATAGCGCGCCCCTTCGAGCTCGGAGCCGCGCATCGTGCGCAGTACGGTCCAGCGCTCGGCGTAGTCGTCGCCCAGCACGGCTCCGGCGCGGGATGCGGCTACGATCACGCTGTCCCTGGCGGTGTCGGTTGCGCCTCCGGCTTCGGTTCGCCGCAGCTCGGCGTATTCCAGCTCCGGATGGACAGCCAGCGCCACGTTCGAGACCAGCGTCCACGGCGTGGTCGTCCACACCAGGAGCCGCCGCCTCGATCGATCGCGCCCGCCGGAAGCTGCCCCTCCCGCGTCTTCCGCCCGTCCCGCGCATCCCCCGTTCTCGACAGCGGGCGCCACGAGATCGAGGGCCACGTACACGCTCGGGTCCGCGACATCCTCGTAACCCTGTGCCACCTCGTGGCTGGAGAGCGCCGTGCCGCAGCGCGCGCAATACGGCAGCACCTTGTGGCCGCGCGTGAGCAGGCCCTTCTCGTGCAGCGTCCTGAGCGCCCACCATACGCTCTCGATGTAGTCGTTCGAGTACGTGATGTAGGGGTCATCGTAGTCCAGCCAGTAGCCGATTCGCGCGCTCAGTCGCTCCCAGTCGCCCCTGTATGTCCACACGCTGTCCCGGCACAGCCGGTTGAACCTCTCCACGCCGATTTCCTCGATGAGCTGCTTGCCGCCGATGCGGCGTACTTCATCGGCCGTCAGTCCGCGTTCCCTCGCAATGCGCTCCGCGAGCTGCTTCTCCACCTCGATCTCGACGGGCAGGCCGTGCGTGTCCCAGCCGGCCTTGCGCGTGACGTGGTAGCCGCGCATCGCGCGATGCCGGCAGAACAGATCCTTCAGCGTGCGCGAAAATACGTGGTGGATTCCGGGACGCCCGTTCGCAGTGGGCGGCCCTTCGTAGAAGACGAACTCCTCGCTTCCCTCGCGCGCGGCGAGCGTGCGGGCGAAGAGGTCCTCGGATGTCCAGCGCGCGAGCAGTTCCTCCTCGATCCCGGCCGCCGGCCGATCGGGAGCGAGCGGCTCAAAACGCACCGGTTCCGTGCGCACGGCTGTCACATCCGCTCCAGCACGCCGCGCACGAGTGCCGCGAGCTGCGGCTCCGCGCGTCCGGCGGTCGCGATGATCGTGGCGATGTCGGCCGGCTCCAGGGCATCCGGAAGGCACTGATCCGTGATTATCGAGATGCCCAGTACCCGCATTCCGGCGTGCACCGCCGCGATCACTTCGGGCACCGTCGACATGCCGACCGCGTCCGCGCCGATGCCGCGGAGGAAACGGTACTCCGCACGCGTCTCCAGACAGGGTCCGGTGACGGCGACGTAGACACCCTCGCGAAGAACGATGCCCAGATCGCGAGCGACGACGCGCGCCATGGCTCGCAGCCCCTCGTCATACGGCGCTGACATGTCCGGAAAGCGCGGACCGATCCTCTCATCGTTGGGCCCCACCAGCGGGTTGTCGCCCAGCATGTTGATATGGTCCGCAATGAGCATCAGGTCACCCGGGGCCCAGAGCGGATGCATCCCGCCGCATGCGTTGGAGACAATCAATGTGTTCGCGCCCAGCAACCGCAGCACGCGCACCGGGAAGACGACCTGCTGCAGCGAATAGCCTTCGTAGCGATGAAAGCGGCCCTGCATCGCCATCACGGTTCTCCCGGCCAGGGAGCCGCAGATCAGACGGCCTTCATGCGACTCCACGGTCGAGAGCGGGAAGCCCGTGATCTCGCCGTACGGGATGGTGACGGCAGCGTCGATCTGTGCACCCAGGGCGCCGAGGCCGGTGCCGAGCACGATTGCGGCGTCCGGTCGCTCGCCGAAACGGGCGCGCACGGCGGCAGCAGCAGCCTCCAGCGCCTTGCGGACATGCGCGACGGGACCTGACGTCGAACCGTCTGGCGCGTTGTCTACGGTCGTTGCGGGCGCACTGGTCATCTCACCGCGGTCCGATCATTCCTTGATGAGCGAGTCGAGCCACGCCGGTGTCGCGTGTCCGGGGCGCGAGGCGTCGTCCCCGGCATCGCTCTCGTGCGAAGCCGGACGCTCGGTCGCGTCGGCGGCCTCGATCTCCGCGAGTTGGCGTTCCACGACAACCCGCATCTGCGCCAGGTAGGCACGGCGCGAACGATCGAGCATGAGCACCTCCTCCTGCAGGCGGCGGATCTCGGCCCGGGTCGTCTCCAGCAGACGCTCACCTTCCGCGCGCGCCTCGCGAAGGATCAACTGCGCCTCGCGCTCGGCCTGCTCGCGTATCTCGGCACGGAGCTGCTGCGCGGAGATGAGGGCGTCGTTGAGCGCCTTGTCTCGCTCGCGGAACGCGCGGAGCTGCTCATGGAACCCCTTCGCCTTCGCCTCGAGGTCAACGTTGATGCGCGTGAGCCGTTCCATCTCGTCGGCCACCTGTTCGCGGAATCGCTCCACGCGTTCTATTTCGTAGCCGCGCATCGCCTTGACCAGCTCGTATCGCCTGACCTCGAGCGGGGTCAGATGGAAGATTTCATCGTTCATGTGATCCTCGCTCCGAAGAGGACCGTCCCCAAGCGGACGATCGTCGCACCTTCCTCCACCGCGATCTCGTAATCGTTGGACATCCCCATCGACAGCTCCGTAACCGGAAGGCCGGCTGCCGACAGGCGGGACATCGCCACTCGTGCACCGGCGAAGACGGCGCGGAGCTGCGTCTCGCTCGCGTCCAGCGGAGCCATGGTCATGATTCCCCGGACGCATAACCCCGGATGTTCCGCGAGGCGCTCCGCCTCGAACGCGAGCGCCTCGGGTGCGAACCCTCCCTTCGAGCCTTCACCCGACACGTTCAACTGCACGAGCGAATCGACTCGCCTGCGCTGCCGTTCTCCCGCGGCCGCGAGCGCGTCGGCCAACCGCATGCTGTCGAGCGAATGCACCATTGCGAATCCGGCGACCGCCGCCACCTTGTTGCGCTGGAGATGACCGATCAGATGCCAGCGCAGCGGCTCGGCAACGTCGTTCATCTTCGCGAGCGCTTCCTGCACCCGATTCTCGCCCACATCACGAAGACCGGCCGCCCATGCCGCGCGGGGCGCTTCGGGTCCATGCGACTTGGTTACGGCGACGATCGTTACCTGCTGTCCGTGACCCCCTCGAACAACCGCGGCGGCAATCCTGGAGCGAACCTCCGCCAGACGGTCGCCCAGGTCGTCAAAAGGCATAAGAGTGTAAGTTACCGGAGGTTACAAATCGAATCAAGGGAATCCGCGGCGGCCGTTGTGGAATCCGCGGCGGCCGTTGTGGAATCCGCCGGCCACGTCGCGTCCCGTGCCTTCGCGCCGGATGTTCGCAGCACGCCGAGGGCGATGCCGGGGCAGCGCAGAACTCGCTGCATCCGGCGCGGCGCGGCGTCGGTCCCTTCGAGCCGCCCCGCGCTCCCCCGCACTCCGCCTCCAAGGCGCTGTATCGCAGCCACGAGCGCCACCGAGTCGAGCACAACACCGCCGGCCGCATACACCCGCGGCGCGTCGGCGCCCGCCCCTTCGACATTCTCCACGTACACCAATCCGGTGAGCGTCCAGCTCTCGCCCAGGGCGGCTCGGTCCGACGGTTCCACCGTCACCGCCGCCGCGACCGGCCGGCCGAGCTGGCGCGCGCGATCGGCGATCGCGCGCGCGGTGCGCGCACTCCCCTGCCACGCGACAGCGTCGCGAGCAACGAGATCGTGTCGTCGTCCGAGCTCCTCGCGGTACCATGTCGCGGCGAGCATTGGCATCGTCACGACCGTGACGTCGGGTCGAGCTCCGATCACGTGCTGCATGTACCAGAGCGGATACGTGTCATTGTCACCGCGCACGAACAGAACCGAATTCTCCGGCGCCTCCGTGAGCAGCTCGGAGGCGAAGCGGCGCGGGAGCGATGCGATCGGCTCCGCCTTCCTGTCTGCCGCGCTCCAGTTGAGGGCCACGGGCACGATCGCGACCACGAGGCCGCACCATGCCGCGCGCGGCAGCCAGCGCTTCGCGAGCGCCACGGCGCCAACCCCGGCCCACAGCCCCCAGCTCCAGAAGGCGAGAACGAAGAAATAGTCGCGCTCGCGTGGCTCGTGCGGCGCCAGCTCGGGCAGTATCCCATGGCCAATGGTCGGACCAGCCTTGAGATTGAGGTAGGCGATGACTCCAAGGGATCCGCTCACGAGCAGAACCAGCAGCGCGCGCCAGCTCCGAACGTCTCGGTCCCGGTGATGGACCGACCCGACCAGCGCCAGCGCCACGAACACCATCGCCGCGATGGATCGCACGGCGGAGACAGTGATCCTCGGCGCGAGGCCAAGCGCCACCTGCCAGTCCGCGTACTGGAAGAAGTTGACGATCTGCAGCCAGAGCGGCGCCTGTCGTGGCCAGAGCGGTGCGACCGAATACTGCCGGCGTGCGACAACATCCAGCAGAGCCTGCAGCGTCGCGGGATTGCCCTGGTTTATCGCCGGGTCATGCTGCGCGCGCACGACCATGACGAGGATGATCGACGCTCCCAGCAGTACGAGAGCCGGCAGCGCTGCGAGCCTGAGCCGGTGACCCCGGTCCCGCGCAAGGGCGGCCGCACCGGCAATGATGAGCACTCCGCCCAATGCAACCATCCACGCAGCGCTTCCAAGGCCCGCAGCGAGAACCGCAGACCCGGTGAGCGCGAGCGCTGGTGCGCGCCGGACCTTGCCCCTCTCGTCGGTCGCAGCCAGCAGTATCGCCGCGGGCGCCGCAACCAGCGCGCTCAGGTGCAGGGGTGCGGCGAGCGAGAAGAGATACGCGGTCGCCAGAATCCATCGGTGATCGTTCGACGATCCTGCCCGATGCGCGGTAGCGAGCATGAGCATCGAGAGGAGCAGCGAGAGCGCGTACACCTCCGTCTCTGTGGCGCTGAGCCACACCGTCGACATGCCACCAGCAGAGAGCGCGGCCGCGATTGGCGCGAGGCGTCCGCCGAGCCAGCACGCGACGAGCCATGCCGCAAGTCCGCCCGACGCCGCCGTCGCCAGGGCCGAGAGCAGGTTGGCAGCGATCGCGACATCGAACGGAATGATCGTGACCCACGCGTGCCCGATGATGATGTAGAGCGGCGTGCCCGGAGGGTGCGGAATCCCGAGCGTATGGATAGCCGCAATGAACTCGCCCGCGTCCCAGAAGGTGACGCCTGGCGCCAGCGTCGCGACGTAGATTGCGAGCAGCGCTGTCGTCGCAACCGCCGCCGTCAGCGTCGCCGCCGGCCGCGTTCCCGGCTCGCTCGACGTCGCCGGTTGTGCGGACGTTATGCGCGCGCTTCCGCCGGGTGTTCCGAGCTCGGGCGAGCGGCACGGCCGGAGAGCATCTCACGGACCTCGGGCCCGGGAACGTTGCGCACCAGCCGCCCGTGATCCGCGATCGATATGATCGACGTCTCCTCCGAGACGACCACGACGAGCGCGTCGGTTTCCTCGGAGAGACCCAGTGCGGCCCGGTGTCGCGTTCCCAGGGAGCGGTCAGTCATCTGGGCCTGTGACAGCGGGAGGATGCATCCGGCACCGATGATCGTATCCCCGCGGATGATGACGGCTCCATCGTGCAGCGGGGAGTACGGCGTGAAGATGGTGCGCAGCAGATCGGCCGACACCTTTGCCTGCATCTCGGAACCGGACTGCACGTAGTCACCGAGCGGGATCTCGCGCTCGATCGCGACTATGGCACCTATGCCCGACCGCGCGAGGCGTTCGATGGCCTCCGATATTTCCTCGGCTACCTCGCTCGCTTCCATTCGCCGGAAGAAACGCGTCACGCGCGACTGGCCCAGGTGAGCCAGGCCCGCGCGCAGCTCCGGCTGGAAGACGATGAGCGCGGCGAACGCGCCGTACGTGAAGATCAATCCGAGCAGGTACGTGATCATCGACAGCTTGAGCAGCCAGGCGATGGCATAGGTGACCACGAGGATCACGACGCCGATCAGCATCTGCAGGGCGCGAGTGCCATGAAACAGGAGCAGCACGCGGTACAGCACGAAGGCAACCAGCAGTATCTCGATGACATCGCGCCAGCCAGGGCGAAGAAGCTGGAACTGGTCGAAGATGGTCATGCGCCTGCGGCCCCGCTGGCGATGGTCCACGCGACATCCAGGGCGTGTCGCGCCATGCGCACATCGTGCACACGGAACAGTCTCGCCCCGAGCAGCATCGCCGCGACGTTGGCGCCCGTCGTCCCCGCATCCCGCTCCGCCGCTTCGCTCACTCCCGTTATCTCTCCGATGAACCGCTTTCTGGAAACCCCGACCAGCACGGGCGATCCGAGCGCGGCCAGCCGCGGGAGACTCCGCAGCACGCTGATCGAGTGCTCACCGCGTTTCGAGAAGCCGACGCCCGGATCAACAACGATGCAGTCGCGTGCGATACCCTGGCGCTCTGCCGCCGTGCGTCGCTCGGATATCTCGTCCACGACATCGCCGACCACATCATCGTACGTGGCGTGCAGATACGTCGCCATGTCGCGCACCCCGCCGCGGGAGTGCATGAGGATCACGCCTGCACCTTCGCGCGCGCAAATCTCGCCCATGCGGGGGTCGATACGGAAGGCCGAGACATCGTTCACGATCCGGGCGCCCTCCCCCAGTGCGGCGGCGGCGACATCCGACTTCACCGTATCCACCGAGATGAGTGCGTCGGGGAATCGCGAGCGGACGGACCGGATCACCGGGACAACGCGCCGTATCTCCTCCTCCGCATCCACCGGCACTGCGCCCCGGGGCCTGGTGGACTCTCCACCGATGTCGAGAACGTCGGCGCCATCCTCGAGCATCCGTTCCGCGTGCGCCAGCGCGGACGCGGGTGATGCGAAAGCACCCCCGTCGCTGAAGCTGTCGGGCGTGACGTTCAGGATTCCCAGCACGATCGGACGGCCGAGCGCGACGACTCCGTCGCGCACCCGCCAGTACCCCTCAGCCGTCAATGTGCGATCCGGCGCTCGCGCGGCCGGCCGGATCACGCCGGGGCGACTTCCGGACCGCCGAGCAAGGGCTTGCCGGCAGGCTTGGCCTGCGGTGGTGTGGCCGCGGGCCTGGCCGTCGGCAGCGGCGGGCCCGAGGTGGGCGGCGCAAGGGTCTCGCCGCGTACGAGGATCGCGATGTCCTCGCGCGTCAGCGTCTCACGCTCCAGCAGCGCAGCCGCGATCGCGTGCAACAGGTCCATGTTGTCGGTGAGCGTCTGCTTCGCGCGGTTGTACGTCTCGCTGATGAGGCGCGAGACTTCGGCGTCCACGAGCTGCGCCGTCTTCTCGGACACCTCGCGCCGGTGCTGCAACTCGCGCCCGAGAAAGACCTCCTGTTCGTTGTCGCCCACGAGGATCGGACCGATCGCGTCGGACAGTCCCCACTGCGAGACGTAGCGCCGGGCGAGAATCGTTGCCTTCTGGATGTCGCTCGATGCGCCCGTCGTCACATGGTCGTACCCGAATACCAGTTCCTCGGCAACGCGGCCGCCGTATGTCATGACGAGGATTGCCTCGAGCTGCTCCCGGGTCACGGACACGCGGTCGTGCTCGGGCAGCGTGAACGCGAGACCCAGCGCACGGCCGCGAGGCACGATCGTGACCTTGTGCAGGGGATCGCACCCCTTCGTCTTGATGGCGCAGACGGCGTGTCCGCCCTCGTGATACGCCGTGTTCCTGCGCTCGTCCTCCCGCATGACCATCGACTTCCGCTCGGCACCGAGCATCACCTTGTCCTTGGCGTCCTCGAGGTCGATCATGTACAGCTTGTCGTGACCCCGGCGAACCGCGAGCAGGGCTGCCTCATTCACCAGGTTCGCCAGGTCGGCGCCCGCCATGCCCGGAGTCCCGCGCGCGACCGTCGTGATGTTCACGTCCTCGGCCACCGGTTTGTTGCGCAGATGCACGCGCAGGATCCCCTCACGTCCGCGCAGGTCCGGCGCATCGACCACGATCTGCCTGTCGAAACGGCCAGGGCGCAGCAGCGCTGGATCAAGAACATCGGGCCGGTTCGTCGCCGCGATGAGGATCACGCCCTCGTTCGACTCGAAACCATCCATCTCGACGAGGAGCTGGTTCAGCGTCTGCTCCCGCTCGTCGTGTCCACCACCCAGCCCGGCGCCGCGATGCCGCCCCACGGCGTCGATCTCGTCCACGAAGATGATGCACGGCGCCTGCGCCTTGCCCTGCTCGAACAGGTCGCGCACGCGGCTCGCGCCCACGCCCACGAACATCTCCACGAAATCCGAGCCGGACATCGAGAAGAATGGCCGGGCGGCCTCGCCTGCGACTGCCCGCGCGAGGAGCGTCTTGCCCGTGCCCGGAGGACCAACCAGGAGCACACCCTTGGGAAGCCGCCCGCCAAGCTTGGTGTATTTCTGCGGGTCCTTGAGGAACTCGATGATCTCCTGCAGCTCCTGCTTCGCTTCGTCCGCGCCCGCGACGTCGGCGAACGTCACCTTGGGTGTGTCGCCCGTGAGAAGCTTCGCCTTCGACTTGCCGAACGAGAACGCCTTGGAACCGCCCGCCTGCATCTGCTTGAAGAAGAAGACCCAGATCCCGATGAGGATCAGCCACGGCAGAAAGTTCACCAGAAGCTCCATGGCCGACGCCTTCTCCTCCTCTGCCTCGATCACCACGTCCCGCGCACGCAGGCGCTCGACCTCTGCCTCGGAGTCCTCCACGGGCAGCCGGGTGGTGAACCTGCTCACCTCCGCACCGTCGACCCCGACGCGCTGGCGGAACTCGCCCGTGACGACTCTGCCACCCACGATCGTAACGCTCGAGATGTTGTCGCGCTGGAGCTCCTCATCGTAGCGCGTATAGGCGATCTCGGGCGCCTCTTCGGAACGCGCTCCGCTGAGCTGGAAGAAGGCGACCGGAATCAGGAAAATGAGTATCCAGAAAGAGAGCGTCTTCGAGAAGCGCCCCCAGTTGGTTCCCTTCTTCTTTGGCGGTTGGCGGTCTGTCATCTACTGCAAGCTCGCTATGTAGGGCAGATGCCGAAAGTTCTCGGCGTGGTCCAGTCCGTATCCCACAAGGAATTCGTGCGGTGCGTCGAAGCCGACAAAGCGCGCCGGACGCGCGAGCGCCGCCGCGATGTTCTTGTCCAGCAGTGCACACACCTCCAGCGACTGCGGATTTCGTGCCTCCAGCAGCTCCATCATCCGGCTGAGGGTCCGTCCCGAGTCGACTATATCCTCCACCAGCAGAATATGCTTGCCCTCCAGAATGGTTTCGGGATCATACAGCAGACGAACGCTGCCGCTGGAGACCGTCGCCTCACCGTAACTGGCCGCAACCAGGAAATCTACCTGAAGGGGCCGTGTGATCTCGCGCACAAGATCGCTGAGAAAGATAAAGCTTCCCTTGAGCAACCCGAGAACAAGAAGATCGCCGCCGGGATAGGCCGCCGATATCTCGCGGCCGAGATCGCGAACCCGGGCGGCGATCCGCGCCTGCTCGAAGACGATCCGGCGAACGGGACGGCCCGCCAGCCGGGGGTCAAGTACGCGCGCAGTCACGGTAGACATGTCTCGCGGTCCCCTCTCCCGCTTCCCCACTCCGGCGAAGCGTCAGCCAGTGGCGGTCACGCACCACTTCCCATCCACCCGAGATCTGCATTCGCTGCCTCGTGGTACTCGTCCTTGTAAACGCCGCGCACCGCGTGGTTCCACGCCGGTCCAGCGTCACACCAGCCGTTGCCGCCAGCGCAGGCCAGAGCGCCTGCAATTCCGCCCGGGAATACGCCGACAGCGCTGCCGTTGCGACGTGAAGTTCGCCATTCGTTCCGCGTTCGACCTGGATCCGGCCCGCAAGCTGTTCGACACGCCTTCGACAGTCTCTCGCCTTCGCCGCGATCGCCAGCAGCTCGTCATCGAAGCCCGGTCGTACTCGTCGGACGGCCGGGAGCAGATCGAGCCGCACGCGGTTGCGAAAGTGCTTCCTCGAGCGATTGGACGGATCGCCGGCGTACGCGACGCTGCGGAGGATGGCATACGTCTCGATCTCGCTGCGCGAGATGTCGAGCAGCGGACGAAGAATGCCACTCCCGGCATGGAGGCCCGCCAGTCCGCGAGCGCCGGCGCCCCGGAGGATCCTCATCGCCACGGTTTCGATCTGATCGTCGCGCGTATGCGCTGTCGCGATCGGTGCATCACTGCCTGCGGCCAGGGAACGGAGGAAACGCCAGCGCGCCTCTCGCCAGTATGCCTCCGTTCCCGGCTTGTGCTTCGTGGCGGCTGGCGCACCCGTGTCAGCGCCGATCGCTCCCGCTGTGCAGGTCAAACCGAGGCCGTCAGCGGTTTGGGCCACGAGCCGGGCCGCGCGCCTCGAATGAACGCCGGTACCGTGGTCGAATGTCGCCACCTCCAGCCGCGCACCGCCAGTCCCCCTGTCTGCAATTGCACGGGCAGCCGCGTCCAGAAGCACCATGGAGTCGATGCCGCCGGAGATCGCCAGCAGCACGCAACGGCGTCCGTGAAGCGTCTCGCGTACGGCCGTCTCGATCCGCGCGATGGCGCGAGTCGCTCTCGACTCATGCGCGCTGTGCTTGGCTGGCATTGCAGCAAGATAGCCCTTTCGCGCGCGAGTGCGGCGCCGGTCGGCGGCGCTCCAGGAACAGCCCGTGCGGCCTCTGGCTCACGCGCCAGGCAGCGGCTAACTTGACGGCTGACGACTCATGAGGGGTATGCCTTGGAGACGCACGGTCCGCTCGCTGTGATCTGGGTAGGTGTGGGGCTCATTTGCTTCTACATCGCGCTCATCTGGCTCAACATGCTGCTCGGCCTCTTTCTGACGCCGCTTTTTCTTCTTCCGCAAAGCTGGCTTCTCGACAAGCTCCAGGCGCGGCGCGAGGCGAAGCGGCGACAGCAGACGGCGGAGGGGCCGTAGCGCAGGGAACGCGGTTGGGAGGGGCAGGATCCGGGGCGATCGGTACGGGGACACCGGGTGACTGGCCCCTGTCCCGCTCGTCATCACAACGGCGACACCGTACCGTGACGCCCTGCCCGGGCCGCGACCCCCTTTTCCGGGGCATACCGGCGTTCGACCGGCAGAACCCCGATGACTCCCACCTCCGGAGCGCGGCATGATCGGTTTCCTGTTTCTCGTCGTCGTGGCGGCGCTCGTGTTCTGGCTCATCAGCGCCTACAACGGACTCGTAGCACTCAGGAATCAGGTTACGAATGCATGGAAGCAGATCGACGTCCAGCTCAAGCGGCGGCACGACCTGGTGCCGAATCTCATCGCAACGGTCAGGGGCGCGATGCAGCATGAGCGTGAGACCCTCGAGGCCGTAATGGCTGCCCGCAGTCAGGCGATGGCGGTGGAGCGCGCGGGGGCAAGCGTTGCGCAGACTGCTGCCGTGGAAGCGCAGCTCACGGGCGCTCTGGGGCGACTCCTCGCTGTCGTCGAGGCGTATCCCGAGATACGGGCGACGGCGAACATTGCGCAACTTCATGAGGAGCTGACTTCGACCGAAAACAGGATCTCCTTCGCGCGCCAGCTCTATAACGACACGGCGACGATGTACAACACGCGGCAGGAGCAGTTCCCGACGAATCTCATTTCCGGAATCGCCGACTGCGCGCCCGCCGAGCTGTGGGAGATCGAGATCGCTGCAGAGCGCGCTGTTCCACAGGTCAGTCTCGCCTGGCGTCCCGGAATGGCCGCGCCAGCGAAGCAGCAGGGGTGAACCTCTTCCAGCAGCAGGAGGCCAATCGCCGCCGGTCGCGGTGGCTGGTCCTCGGGTTCATCATCTTCTTCGCCTGGCTCGGCTTCGGGGGCGACTGGATCGCCTACGAGCTGACGCTGCCCGATCCCGCCGCTCCCACCAGCGACGGCTACCGTCACACGTTCCCCTGGTTCGGCCTCGCTCTCGGCGCCATCGCAGCGGGGCTTGCATGGCAGGCGTGGCGTTCGGGCGCTGACGCCGTGCTCTGGTCAGCGGGCGCGCTCGAGATACTGAGCCCCGCCAACGACGCTCAGGCGCAATACGTGAACGTCGTGGAGGAGATGGCGATCGCGGCGGGCGTGCCGCGGCCGCGCGTCTTCATCGTGCGCGATCGGGATCCCAATGCGTTCGCCACTGGCCGTTCCCCCGATGACGGCCGCGTTGCCGTGACGGTCGGATTGCTCGCCCTCTGCACTCGTGACGAGCTTCAGGGTATCATCGGGCACGAGATCGCCCACATAAGGAATCACGACGTGCGGCTGATGACATTGCTCGCCGGTCTCCTGGGAGCCGTCGCGCTCGTCTCCGATGGCCTCGGCCGCGCTCTGCGCCACGACGGCCCGCAGACCGTGGGACGCGCGGCGCGTGGTCTGGGCAGGCGCGGGAAAGGCATGGGTCCGCTGCTTCCCATCGTCATCGCCGTGTGGCTCGCGAGCTGGTTCCTCGCGCCACTCATCTCCCGTCTCCTCGCACTCGGCGTGAGCCGAAAGCGGGAGTACCTCGCCGACGCGATGAGCGCCCAGTTCACCCGCAATCCCATGGCGCTCGCCAGCGCACTGCACAAGATAGAGGCGGCCGCCGATCCGACGTCGTCCATCCGGCACGGAGCGGCCCACCTCTGCATCGCCGACCCGCTGGGCCGGCGCGCGAGCGTGAAGGAGGGGCGCCTCGCGGACTTTTTCGGGACGCACCCGCCGATGGCCCTGCGCGTGGCACGGCTCAAGGCGATGGCCTACAGAGCCATCAAGGAGCGGAGCACCCCGGCTCCGGCGGCATGAGCGGCTCGCGTGCGCCGATCCGTGTCGCAATCCTCGCCGCCGCACTTTCCCTCCTGGCCGCAGCCCCGCTGATCCCGTCGGCGGCGGGGGCGCAACTTCCAGCTCGCCCGCACCTCGATTGGCGCACGCTCCGCACCGAACACTTCACCTTCCATTATCCGTCCGAGCTCTCGGAGTGGACGCACACCGTCGCGGCGCGCGTCGAGTCGGTGCACGCTGTCGTCAGCGCCCTGGTGGGCAGTGAGCCATCTGAACGGATCACCGTCCTCGTGGACGACCCCGGGAACACGGCCAACGGATTCGCGGTTGCGCTGATCGAGGCGCCACTGCTCTATCTCTTCCCCACTCCACCCGATCCCACGAGCAGCATCGGGCACTACGGCGAATGGGGAGAGTTGCTCGCGGTTCATGAGTATGCGCATCTCGCGCATCTCACGCGACCGTCGCGCAACGCCTGGCAGCGCTTTCTCTGGCGTCTCCTTCCCGGCAATCTGGGGCCCGTCGCTCGCCGCTCGCCGAGGTGGCTCACCGAGGGTTACGCGACATACGTCGAGGGGCAGATCACCGGCAGCGGCCGGCCGTCGAGCGTATCGAGGCCCGCGGCGCTGCGGCAGCGCGCGATCGAGGGGAAGCTGCCCTCGTATGCAGAACTCAATACGTCGAAGAAGTTCCAGGGCGGCGCGCTTGCGTACCTGGCGGGTTCGGCCTTCATCGAATGGCTGGTGCGGCGCGACGGGGAAGAGAGCCTGCCCCATCTCTGGCGGCGGATGACGGCCCGCGAGGATCGCGGTTTCGTCGAGGCATTCGCGGGTGTGTACGGCGGAACGCCGGATGACCTCTACGATCGCTTCACGGCCGAGCTCACTGCGGAAGCGATCGCGATCGAGCGAGCGCTGCGACGCGCCGGGCTCGCGGTCGGCGACACGGTGCAGCAACGCGACTGGTTCACGGGCGAGCCCGCAGCGTCGCGCGACGGCGAGCTCATTGCCGTGGTCCTGGGGCATCGCGAGCGCGCCTCGGAGCTCGTTGTCTGGAAGACGGTCGAAGAGCCGGAAGACGCCAGGGCGATCGCAGCACGCAAGCGTGCCCTCGAACGGGATCCCCAGGACGTGGCGGCGATCGAGTGGCGGCCACGGCCGAAGAAGCCGGTTGCCACGCTGCACCCGGACGCCGGGCGCGCGCACACCGAACCGCGCTTCTTCGCCGACGGCGAGCGCATCCTCGTCGCCCGACCCGAGCCGCTGCCGGACGGCGCCATCCGTCCAGATCTGTTCATCTGGAACTTGAGGAGCGGGGACGTGCGACGCGTGACGCACGGTGCCGGTCTTCACCACGCCGATCCATCGCCCACGGGCGATCGCGCGGTCGCCGTTCAGTGCCTTCATGGACGCTGCAGCGTTGTGATCGTAGATCTCACGACCGGAGCGATCACGACGATTGCACAGGGCACTCCCGCACGAAACTATTACAGGCCGCGGTTCTCGCCGGACGGATCGCGCATCGTCGTCTCCGTGCACGAATCCGGAAAGTGGAGCCTGCTGGTCGCGAACGCAGATGCTGGGGCATTCGAGCCAGTCCCTGGCGCGGGCGCTTCCAGCCGCTACGACGCTAGCTTCCTGACCGGTGGCAATGCTCTCGTGGCGGTATCGGAGCGAAGCGGCGTTGCCAACATCGAGCGCATCGATCTGCACACGGGCGCCACGATCCCGATCTCGCAGGTCACGGGTGCGGCGCTCGCACCGGAACCCGGCGTCGCAGACGGTTCCATACTCTACCTGCAGCTCCACGCCGAAGGGCTGAACGTCGCGCGGATCCATCCCGACAGCGTGCGCGTCGAGCATCTGCTCGGTCTCGACAGCATTGTGGCTCTCGACAGCGCGCTGGCGTCGGGCCATCTGCTGCTGCGCGGTGGCCTGCTGACTGCTACCGCTGCGGCGCCGCCACCCGTCGCGCCGCGCGAGGCGCAGAGGACGCGCGAGAATCCCCTGTTCGCGGTCGCCTCCCCCCCACTCCCTGCGGACGCGCCGTACGGAATCGGACCACGCGAGCATCGCGCGCTGCCGGGCGGAACGATGAGCCCATCGGGCGACAGCTTTCGCGCCGCTCTTGTCGAGAGCGATCCGGTTGGCCGGCTCACCTGGCTGCTGCAGGGAGCGTACGGCGAGGAAAGCAGTTGGCGCGGCGGCGCGCTGAGCATGGCGTACCGTCGCCATCGTCCGCAGATCGTCGCCGAGGTCTTCTTCGCAGATCAGAATCCCTCAGCGCAGGACGACGGAGTGTTCACGCCGTCCGCGCTGGACGTCCGCTACCGCGGTGTCACGGCCCTGGTCGAGCGGACAACGTACCACGGCGCCCTCCGGTCCACCGCTCGCATGGGTGGTTCGTTTGGCGATCTCGATGGCCCCGCGTTCACCGGCGGCGATCCTCGCTACCTTGGCTTCGCGGAGGTGGGCGGCACGGCTGCGCTCTTCGTTCGCGAACCGTGGTCGGCGCATCTCTCGCTCGCGGCGTCGGGCGCGCTCGGCGGAACGGGAGAGAACGACTGGTGGCGCACCACGGGTGTCGCCGAGCTCCGGCTCAGGCACCGCGCACGCGGCATCGACATCGCGCTCGAGGGCGGACTCACGCCGGACGATGTACCGGTCTTCGAACGGTTCGTGGTGGGTGGCACGCCCGCACCGCTCGTCGACCGCGCGATCCTGACGCAGCGAGTCGAGGTGCCGGCGGTCCCACTCGGCGTGCTGAGCGGACGCAGCATCGTGACGGGACGCGTATCCCTGGCCGGCGGGCTGCTGCATCCGTATCTGTGGGTCGCGCGGATGGACGGCGAGGGCTCGTGGTATCGCGTCATCGGGTCGGAGGCGCGCTTCCGGTTCCCCGCCCTGCCTACATTTCGCCTCCCGGGCGCGGAGATCGTTGCCGGCATCGGACAATCGCTGGATGAACCGTTCCGCAAGCGGGTGAGAGGTTATATCTCGATAGTCTACCGCCCATAACTCATGCGCAAGCTTCTCAACTATTTTCTGCGCGGCCTGGTGTTCATCGCACCGCTCGCGATAACCATCTACGCCTGCGTCTGGATCTTCACGACGGTCGACCAGTGGCTCAACTTCGGCATCCCCGGGCTTGGCTTCGCCGTCACCATCGTCCTGATCACGGCGGTAGGGTTCCTGGCGTCCAACCTGCTCACGCGCGGCTTGCTAGGGCTGGTGGAGACACTCGTCGCCCGGCTTCCGTTCGTTCGCCTGCTCTATTCATCGACGAAGGATCTGCTCAACGCATTCGTCGGGGAGAAGCGCCGCTTCGACACGCCCGTGATGGTTTCGCTCGTCCCCGGGGGCGTGCGTGCGCTCGGTTTCGTGACACAGCCGTCGCTGGAGCGGCTGGGACTGGCGACGCACGTGGGTGTCTACTTTCCGCAGTCGTACAACTTTGCGGGGCAGGTCCTGATGGTTCCGGCGGACCAGATCGTGCGCATCGATGGCGCGAGTTCCGATGTCATGGCGTTCATAGTCTCGGGCGGCGTGACGTCGCTGCCGCGCGCGCGAGATGTCGCGCAGCGCCATGCTACGACACAGGAGGGCTGATCGCATGAGCCGAACCGTTCTGATACTCGTGGGTCCGGAGTACGAGGATCTCGAAGTCTGGTACCCGAAGCTGCGTCTGGAGGAAGCCGGCTACGACGCACCGCTCGCCGGCATCGGCGAGAGCTCGTACCGCGGGAAGCATGGCTACCCGTGCAAGGTGGACGGCCACGTGAAGGAGTTCCGTGCGGCCGAGCTGGCCGGCGTCCTCGCACCCGGCGGCTGGGCGCCCGACAAGATCCGGCGCAACGCCGCGGCGCTCGCGTGCGTGCGCGATGTGCACGAAGCGGGCGGCCTCGTGGCCACGATCTGTCACGGGCCATGGATCCTCATCTCGGCCGGGATCGTATCGGGCCGGCGGCTGACGTCGACCGTCGGCATCCGCGATGACGTGATCAACGCGGGCGCGGAGTGGGTGGACGAGCCCGTGGTGGTGGATGGAAACATCGTGAGCTCGCGCGTGCCGGCTGATCTGCCGGCATTCGGGAAGGCGCTGGTGCAGTGGCTGGCGGAGAGACGCTCGGCTACCGATCGGGGCCCGGCGCGACGAGCCGAAGCAGAGACGGTGGGCAGGTAGCCCGCCGACCGGGCCAAGGAAGCGAGGTGGCGCAGCGGCGGTTCGCATGTGACTGCGCCGCGTGCACCGCGTCTGGCTGGCGGTGCACCGCGGCGCCCTCACCTCAGAACCGCGAACTCGTCAGCTTCACATCAGATCCCGCCCACGCTCGGCGCAGGCGCTCCTCCGCCTCCGCCGCCCCGGCGCTGTCACCCTGCGCGCGGAGACTCGCCATCAGCCCATGCAGCGACCAGCCGTTCTCCGGGAAGCGGGCGAGATCCTCCCGGTATACGGCCTCCGCTTCTGCCGCTCGCCCCGCATCGAGCAGTACAGCTCCGAGATGATGCCGCACCGGGTACGGCCAGTCGGGGGGCTCGACATAGATCAGGCCGTCTTCCAGCGCTGCGGCTCTACGCAGATGCTCGATTCCAGCATCCGCGCGTCCGCTGGCGGCTGCCAGCTCGCCGGCGAGAACTTCGATCGCTATGGCGAGGATGCTCCGGGTGGAGTTCGTACCCGAGGGCTTCATGGTCTCGAGAACATCATCGGTCGCGATGCGGCGCAGCTCCCGCAGCTCCGTCTGCGCGGCTTCCAGCCGATCCTGGCCGGTGAGAGCCATGCCGCGAGCGAAGTGCCAGATGCCGGATGGATACGGGAGATCAGCGGCTGGCCGCGCCGCGCGAAGTACGTCGTTCCAGCGCCCGAAGCGCACATTCACGAACATCGGCGCCATTCTGAAGTGCTGCAGTGCGACGAAGCCGGGCGCCCGCATGAGCTGCGTGTCGACCGTGGCAGCCAGCCGTTCGACCGACTCGACTGCCTGCGCCTGCCGTCCGGCCATCGACGCCGCGAACGACAGGAAATGATGATTGTGCGGGTAGTAGCCCATGGGGTACAGCCCCGTGGGGCGTTCCCGTGCAATGTATGTCTCATCCGCGTGAACCGCGTGGACATTGCTCTCGATTGCATCCGCGTACCGGCCGACTCGTATGTAGATGTGAGCCGGCATGTGCACGATATGTCCGGCGCCGGGCATGAGCGACGCGAGTCGCTCGGCGCACGCAACCGCGCGCTCCGGGTACGCTGCCTCTACGGCGTGGATGTAGAAATGACAGGCGCCCGGGTGATTCGGATCTGTCGCAATGACGCGGTCCAGGAGCGCGAGCATCTGCGGCGTATCTGGCCGCGGCTGCTTCTTCGCAGTCCAGTAGTTCCACGGGCTGAGGTCCATGAGCGCTTCCGCGGCCAGCGTAGCGGCATCCGGATCGTCCGCGTAGCGTCGCGCCAGGTCGGTCATCGCGCGCGCGTAGGCCGTATCCAGGGCGGCGCGCGCCGCGGGGGGAAGCGGGGCGTACCGCACCGAAAGGGCGCGGATGTACGCGCGCTCCTTCTCACTGGCTGCGTCCGACAGCCGTTCAGCGTTCTGCATCGCGGCGTAGGCCAGTACTCCGCTCGCGGAGTCCATCGCGGCATTGATGTTCGGGCCGTAGGCCAGGGCGGTTCCCCAGTGGCAGATCGCGCACGTTGGATCGAGTCGCGCAGCCTCCCTGAACGCGCGAATCGCCTCGGCGTGGTTGAAAGCGTACGTGAGACGGAGCCCCTGATCGAAGTAGCGCTGCGCCGCCGGGACGCGCGTGGAGATTTCGTGGTGCAGCGTTCCGAGGTCAGCGTAGAGCGGAACGGTATCGGCGGCGGGCGCGGGCTGGAGAACTGCGACGAGACCTGCAAGGTGAAGGACGTTCATGGTACCTCCTCTCTTCCCTGGTGTCGCGATCGCCCGATGGACCGATCGGCGTCGGTGGGTCTCGGGGAGGATCGCGCGGGGACATCAGAGTCCTGCGCTGCGCATATTATGATGCCTGGCTCGCCCTGGCAACGGGCTTCCGCCCCGGCCCCTGCACGTGCGCTCACGCCTCCGTGGCGGAGCGTGCTCTTGATCTCGACGGCGACGCGACAGCGTAGAACGATGTCGCGTGGTGCCCCTGCGTGCCGCGCGTTCGGTATCCGGCTGCCGCGAGGATTGCCGTCGCCATTTGGAGGAGCGCCGCCAGAGCTGCGGCCGCTGGTCGCCCCGTCAGCTCCAGTGAATGGCCAAGTGGCCCCCCAACCTCACTGCACGAAATAATCCGAATCGAGTCGCTTGATCTCGTAGATCCTTACCGGCGCGACTCCAATTCCGTGGTCAATCATGAGTTCGGCGAGCTGAGCGCCATCGACCAGCACAATAGCCGCCTGAACAGAGCTCGCGTACTGCTGCGCCTCTCGCGTGAAGCTTGATGTAGTGATGAAAACTCCCTTGCGCGCACGCTGGCCCTGCAGGGCGCCGGCGAATCGCTGAATCTCGGGACGCCCAACGATGCGCTGCCACCGCTTCGCCTGGATGTAGATCGTCTCGAGACCGAGGCGATCCTGCTTGATCACACCATCAATCCCCTCGTCGCCGCCCCTGCCAACGACGAGTCCGGCGTCCTCTTGCGGTCCGCCATACCCCATCTCCATGAGAAGGTCGACGACGAGGTTCTCGAACGACGACGGCGCCATTGCGGAGATGTGCTCTCGCAGTTCGATCACGAGTGCCGCACGTAGCTGACGGTAGCCCTCGTTGAGCAGATCATCGGGTGTGCGATCGTCGCTCGTGTCAGCCTCGACTGTCTCCTCACGACCGTCCGATCGAGGAGCGCGAAACGCAACGTATTCCGGATAGCGCATCAGGAACGGAATTCCGATCGCGCCAGGATTCCCCGCCAACGCCTCCCGGCCGCGCGGCGTGATGCGATAGACGCTGCGCTGCGGCGATTCCATCAGCCCCGCTGCCTTCATGTGAGACCTGGCCCAAGCCAACCGATTGGAGATCGTCGTCTGCCTGCCACTCGGAAGGCGCTGGTCGATCTCGTCATCGGTGAGCGCGAACTGATGCGTCACCGTCTCCAGCATTTCCTGACTTGTCCGCTCCGAGCCGTCGCCGAGAAGACGCAGGACGGGAAGCATGAGTGCCTGAAAGTCCGGGATTGCCATCCGGCTATTCTGAGGTCGATCCCTTCTCCTGTCCAGCTAACGCGGCAGAGAGCGTTTGCCACGCGCAGCCGCGGCAACAGCTCCAGGCTACGTGAGATACCGCTCGGCCACCTGCTCCAGCCGTTCGTCACCTTCGCGGCGCGCACGCGCCAGCACGCGCTCGACGTGCGCCCGCAGCTTCTCCTCCCCCCAGTAGTAGCCGGTGGCCTGTTCGGCGCTGCCGGTCTCGCCGTCCCGCGCAGCCTCGAGCAGCGCCGCGGCGGCCGCGGCATCGAACCCGGGATCATCGCGCGGCGGAAGGTGGTAGTCCCGAGGGGGCGGCCCGCCGCCGGCATCCTCGTTCACGAATGCGCGTGACATGGTCTGCAATCTACCCCATCCGGATCCGCGCGGCCCCGCCGGTCAGACCTTGGCCACCTCGGTCACGAGCGCGGTCAGCATCTTCTTCGCATCGCCGAACAGCATCGCGGTCCTGTCGGAATAGTACAGCGGGTTGTCGATCCCGGCGAAGCCCGTCCCCATGCTGCGCTTGATCACGATCGCACTCTTCGCATGATCGACGTTCAGGATGGGCATGCCGTAAAGCGGACTCCCCGCATCGCTGCGCGCCGCCGGATTCGTCACGTCGTTGGCGCCCACTATCAGCGCGACATCCGCGCGCTCAAACTCGCGGTTCGCTTCCTCCATCTCTGCGAGCTGCGTGTACGGGACGTCCGCCTCGGCCAGCAGAACGTTCATGTGCCCGGGCATGCGACCCGCCACAGGATGGATGGCATAACTCACCTCGATCCCGCGACTGCCCAGCAGTTCTCCCAGCTCGCGCACCGCGTGCTGCGCCTGCGCCACCGCGAGCCCGTAGCCAGGCACAATGATCACCGACCGCGCGTAGCCCAGCATCACCGCCGCATCCTCGGCGGTTACCGAGCGCACACTGCGATCCTCGGCGCCGGCTATGGCCGCCTTCCCCGCCTGCGCACCGAATGCGCCGAACAGCACGTTCGTGAGCGAACGGTTCATCGCGGTGCACATGATCCGGGTGAGTATGATCCCGGACGCGCCGACGAGCGCTCCGCTGATGATGAGGACGTTGTTGTGCAGGACGAAGCCCGCCGCTGCTCCGGCCATCCCCGAATACGAATTCAGCAGGGAGATCACCACGGGCATGTCCGCCCCGCCGATCGGGAGCACCAGCAGAACGCCGAGGAGCAGGGAGATGGCCGTCAGGACGATGAAGACGGACGGCTGTTCGTAGGAAATGCACAGGTAGGCGCCGGCACCCAATGCTCCGAGGAAGAGCAGCGCGTTCAACGCCTTCTGCATGGGATACGTGACGGCGCGACCCGTGATCAGCTCCTGCAGCTTCGCGAACGCTACGAGGCTCCCGGTGAGCGTCACGGCACCAATGAGCATCGTGAGAATGATGCTCACGCGTGTGTCCATCGTGATTCGGGATGGCGCGGCTTCCAGGCGGAAGAACTCTGCAGCGGCGACGAGCGCCGAGGCAGCGCCGCCGAAGCCGTTCAGCAGGGCAACCATCTGCGGCATGGCCGTCATCTTCACGGCGAGAGCGAGCCACACGCCCAGGACCGTGCCTGTCGCGACGCCGAGCACGATCCATTGGACTGTCAGTATCTCGCGGTCGAACAGCGTCACGAGCATCGCGAGAAGCATTCCCGCCGCCGCGATTGCGTTCCCGCGCCGGGCGGTAACGGGCGATGACAGTTTCTTGAGGCCGATGATGAACAGGACTGCCGCCACCAGATAGGCGACGGCGATGACGTGCGCCATGCCGCCAGCCGCGGACGACACCTGGTTCATTCGCGTTCGCCCCGCTTGCGCCGGAACATGCGCAGCATCCGATCGGTGACGAGGAACCCGCCAACGACATTGATGGTCGCGAGAGCTACCGCGGCGACGCCGAGAACCGTGTTGAGCGGCGACTCCAGCCGCCCCGCGACGACCATCGCGCCGATCACCGCGATGCCGGAGATCGCGTTCGAACCCGACATCAGCGGCGTATGCAACAGCGTCGGCACCTTGTTGATGACCTCGACGCCGACGAACACGGCGAGGACGAATATGTAGAGCGCTACGAGCAGTTCGGCGATCATTGGCGCTCCGGGTCGGCCGCCGCACGCGCAGCATCGTTCATTATCCGCCCCTCGTGGGTGACACATGAATCGCGGATGATCTGGTCCCCGAAATCGAGATGCAGCTCGCCATCCCGGAGCACGAGTTCGAGAAATGACGCCATGTTGCGGGAGTACATCTGGCTCGCGTGCACGGGGACAGTGGCCGCGATGTTGAGAGGCGCGTGGATGGTCACACCATTCTCCGTGACCGTTTCGCCCGGCCTGCTCGACTCGCAGTTGCCGCCGGCCTCCGCAGCAAGGTCGACGATCACTCCCCCGGGGCGCATGGCGCGCACCATGTCCATGGTGATGAGCACCGGCGCCCTCTTGCCGGGGATGAGCGCGGTCGTGATCACGACATCCGCTTCGCGAACTCGCGAGCCGATCAGCTCCAGTTCGCGGCGGTGCGCAGCGTCCGAGAGTTCCTTCGCGTAGCCGCCGCGATCCTCGGTGGCGGCCTCGCCCAGGTCTGCCTCCGTGAATGTCGCGCCGAGACTCCGGACCTGTTCCTTGACTGCGGGCCGCGTGTCGAAGGCCTCGACGCTGGCACCGAGACGCCTGGCCGTCGCGATCGCCTGCAGACCGGCAACACCAGCGCCGATCACGAACACACGCGCCGGCGTAACCGTCCCGGCCGCGGTCATGAGCAGTGGGAAGAAGCGAGGCAGCGACTCGGCGGCGATGAGCACCGCCTTGTATCCTGCCACGGTGCTCATCGCGGAGAGAACATCGAGCGACTGCGCGCGCGAGATGCGTGGAATGGCATCCATGCTGAACGCCGTGATGCGTCGCTCCGTTAGCGCGCCGACGAGATCCGGGTTCACGCGCGGCTGCAGGAGCGCGATCAACACGGAGCCCTCGCGTGGCAGCTCGGCGACAGCCGGCCGGTTGATCCGGACGATGAGATCGGCGCGATCGAGCAGCGCCTCGGCCCCCGCTACGATCGTCGCGCCCGCCTTCTCGTAGGCGGC
>JBOHTO010000055.1:0-39996 GCA_050733695.1 Gemmatimonadaceae bacterium
GATCGTCGAGCCTGGAGACGCGCCTCCGCTCGCTGCTGGACGCCGGTCGTCGTCGAAGTGACGTTCCTGCGCGCCTCGCGCTGCCGGCGTGGGCCATCGCGCTGGCTCTCGTAGTCCTGCTCTCCGCCTTCGGCACGCCCGACGTGCGAGCGGATCCGCGGAAAGTGACCGCGCTGCCGGCTGCACCGGTACGTTCCCATGACCGGCAATCGCCCGGTTCGCATTCGCCGCCGGCCGGTGCAGCACGGCAGGCTCCTGGTCACATCCAGCGCCCTCTCGCCGTCGTCGATACGGTCGTCCCGATGAGGTCGGTCTCGGTCGCGCCGGAGTTCCAGTGTCCGGCGAGACGTAGTGGCAGCCATTCCGTCAGCGTCAACTCCGACGACGAGTCGACGACGATCCGCATCAGAAGCGGTGATTGCACGCTGAGGCTCGAGTCGCAGGGCAGGATCACCTTCAACAACAGGTTTACCGATGTCACCAGCATCTCGCCTCGCGGTCATCTGGATGTGGAAGAGGATGACGGGGAAACCGAGCGGCGCATCGAGATACGGTCGTCCGGCGACGGCACGCTGTCGCGGCGGTGGTTCGTGGACGGCGAGGAGCGGGAGTACGGTGCGGACGCGCGCGCCTGGCTCGCTTCGGTGATAGTCGAGCTCGACAGGGCGAGCGGTTTCGTCGCCAGGGAACGCGCTGCGGCAGTCATGCAGACGCAGGGTGTGCAGGGAGTGGTCGCCGAGATCCCGCTTCTCCGCGGCGACTACGTGCGAAGGATGTGGCTCGGAGAGCTGATCGGAAGCGGGCAACTGGATGCCGCCGGCGTGCGGTCCATCCTGCAGACGGCGGCAAGGGAGATCGGGTCCGATTACGAGATGGCCGAACTGCTGCTGCACCTGGCTCGTTCCGATCTTGTCACGCCGGAGAACCACGCGGCGTATGTCGGGGCGCTCGTGACCATCGGATCGGACTACGAACAGCGCCGGGCAATGCAGCCTCTCCTCGCGACGGGGCGGCTCGAGGAGAATGTCGTCGTGGCAGTGCTGGACGCGGCCCGCTCGATCGAGTCGGACTACGAACTGGCGGAGCTTCTCATCGGGATCGCTCGCACATACATGGGTGATGGCAGGATGCGGGCTCCCTTCTTCGCCGCGCTGGAGGGTGTTGGTTCCGACTACGAGCGCCGTCGTGTGCTGGATGTCGTCCTCGCGGAGGCTGGCGGCAGCAACGCCGTTGCGGCGAGTACCCTGCAGGCCGCCGCCGGCATCGATTCCGACTACGAGCAGGCCGAGCTTCTGCTTCGGGTTCCGGTGGCGACGCTGGCCGATCCGGTTGCGCGCGCGGCGTTCTTCGAGCGCGTAGCAACGATCGCATCGGACTACGAGCACGGGCGCGTTCTCTCGGCGGTGGTGCGCGTCCAGGGTGTGGGTGACGAGGTCTTGAGGGGCGCTCTCGAATCGTCAGCGAGCATGTCGCCGGGCTACGAGCGCGCGGAGTTTCTGGTCCAGCTCGCGCGCGGCGGCCGGATCACGGCAGCTCTGCGTCCGGCGTTCATGAAGGCGGCGGATGGTATCCGCTCCGAGTACGAGTATGGCCGGGTGATGGCGGCGCTGCGCAATGGGTCGCGTGCGCAGTGAGCGGGATTATCGACGCCGTGTCACGGACGGGCTGCGCATGATGCGACCCGGCTCGCGCAGGGTCGCACGCGGCATCGCGGCTGCTGTCGTGTTCAGCGCCGTTGTGTCGACGAATGTGACCGGCCAGGCCACCGGTGACTCCGTGGCCGCGGGGCAACGCGAGACGGGAGTCCGGCGGGAGGCGAGCGCCGACCGTCGTTCGGGTCTGCGAAAGCAGGCGGCCGCAACGGCGCTTGGGAATGGCGAGATCGACATCGATGGGCAGCTGTCGGAGGAGGTCTGGGAGAGTGCCACGCCTGTCACTGACTTCACCCAGAAGCAGCCGGTGGAAGGAGCGGCGCCAACGGAGGCCACGGAGGTGCGCTTTCTGTATGGCGAGGATGCCCTGTACGTCGGGGCCCGGATGTTCAGCGATGATCCTTCGGCGATTCAGGCGCCGGTGGGCAGGCGCGATGATGGTGGACAATCGGAGCATCTGTTGATCTCCCTCGATCCGTACTTGGACCGGCGCACCGCCTACACGTTCGGAGTCACCGCATCCAGCGTGCGCATCGACTGGTACCACCCGGCCGACAACGAGTATCACACCGATATGTCGTTCGATCCGGTCTGGCAGGCCAGGGCGCGCATCGATTCGGTGGGCTGGACCGCGGAGATGCGCATACCCTACTCGCAGCTTCGCTTCAACGCGGGGGCGCGACAGGTATGGGGGATGAACATCGATCGCTGGATTCCGTCGCGAAAGGAAGATGTCTTCTGGATTCCGGTGCCGACCGACGTCCAGGCGTGGTCGTCCTATTTCGGGAATCTGACGGGCATAGAGGGTATCGAACCGTCGCGCCGCATCGAGCTGCTTCCGTATGTAGCCACCGACGCAACATTGCGCGGCGACGTGGATCCACTCGATCCCTTCACCGACGACCGCGAATTCGGGGGACGTGTCGGCGGCGACCTGAAGATGGGGCTCGGCCCGAACCTGACGCTCGAGGCGACGGTGAACCCGGACTTCGGGCAGGTGGAAGCCGATCCAGCGGAGGTCAACCTGTCTCAGTTCGAGACTTTCTTTTCTGAGAGGAGGCCGTTCTTCATCGAGGGAGCGCAGTTGCTTCAAGGGAACGGGCCGGGATACTTCTACTCGCGCCGGATCGGGGCCGCCCCGTTCGGCGCTGCGCTGAATCCCTACGACTACGACTACACGGACTTTCCCTCCACGAGCACGATTCTGGGAGCGGCAAAGCTCACTGGCCGGCTGGCATCGGGCACGTCTCTCGGCGCCCTCGCGGCTGTGACCGACGGTGAGAACGCCCGGATCTACGACGTCGCGACGGGGGGCGTGGAGAGGGTGCGCGTCGCGCCGCTCACCGCGTACGGTGTCGCCCGCGCGCAGCAGCAGTTCGGCGCTGCGGCATCGACCGCCGGTCTCATCCTGACTGGAGTACAGCGCAGGATGAACGGCGATTCCAATCTGGAAGACATCCTCACGAACAGCGCCGTGACCGGCGGTGGCGATTGGAACCTTCGCTTCAGGCAGGGTGAGTATTCGCTGTCCGGGCACGCAGGCTTCAGCTACATCGATGGCAACAAAGCTGCGATCACTCATGTGCAGCGATCCCCTGCTCGCTATTTCCAGCGGCCTGACGCTGATCATCTGGAGTTCGATCCCACTCGCACAGTGCTCGCCGGCTACACCTACGGGATCGGCTTCTCGCGCAACAGCGGCGACCACTGGCTCTGGGAACTCTACACACAGGCAGCGTCGCCCGGCTTCGAGCTCAACGATGCCGGACGCATCTCCAACGTCGACGGCCGCTTCTTCTACGGCAATCTCCGTTATCGGGAAACGACGCCGGGCACCTGGTTCAGGAGCTACAGCGTCGCACTATCCAGCGAGAACGAGTACGACTTCGGTGCGGTGCGCACATTCGGCGCCGTCCGCAGCGATGTTGAGCTCACGTTCAGCAACTTCTGGGAGCTGAACCTCACCGGCTGGACGGATTTCCGCGCGCAGAGTCCATCCCACACGCGCGGCGGACCATATCTGGGAGCGGGCCAGGCGTGGGTAGGGATAGCACGCCTGGCGAACAGCTTCGCTTCGAGCACTCGCTGGAACGGGCGCGTCTACTACGGCGAGAACGAGCAGGGCGAGGTGACCTACAGGCTGAGCGGCGGGATCTCCTTCCGTCCGGGACCGCAGTGGAGATTCTCTGCCGATCCCAACTATCTCCGTTCCATCAATCCACGCCAGTACATCACAACTCTCGACCGGCCGGCGGGTGACGCGCGAACGTTCGGCAACCGGTACGTGTTCTCCTTCATCGACCGCAGCACCTTTCTCGTCCAGCTTCGTGCGACCTATACGTTCAAGCCGGACCTCACGCTCGAGCTGTACGCCGAGCCGTTTGCCGCGAGCGGACGTTACTACGACTTCGGCGAGCTCCCTGCGGCGCGCTCGTACGACCTGCGCTTCTACGGTGCCGCGCCGGGAACGTCCGCCGATCGCCAGGAGAACGGCGACGTCGTTGTCACGGAGACCCTCCCCGGCGGTCCTGACAGCTTCACGCTTCCATTTCGCGATTTCAACGTTCGCTCATTCCGGAGCAACATGGTGCTGCGTTGGGAATGGCGCGCGGGCAGCACGTTCTACGTCGTATGGCAGCAGGATCGCTTCGGCGATGAAGCGGAGGGCAGCCTCGTGAGCGCCGGCGATCTTTTCGACAGCTTCTCCGCCGTCGGCGACAACTTCCTTGCGGTCAAGGCGAGTTTCTGGATTCCGGTTAACTGAATTCGGTCGGAGCAGGAACGGCTCGCTCATACCTGTGGTGAGCGCGATGACGAACGTGCTCGCCGGGCCGCGGCGTGCACCGGACCCGCCGCCGGCCTGCCGGATTGCAACTATGTCGCCGCTGACATTACATCGATCGATGGCTCCTGACGATAAACCGCTCGTGTGGCTCCGGGGCGAGATCAGGACCCTACCGTTTACAGCGGCGGCGCGCGCCGAGGCCGGGATACTGTTGCGCCGGCCGCAGCAAGGATGGAGGAGCAGTAGATGGACAAGCGGAAACAGAAACGGCTTGAGGCGGTCGGCTGGCAGGTGGGCAGTGCGGCAGAGTTCCTCGGGCTGTCGGCTGCCGAAGCGCAGCTCGTCGAAATGAAGCTCGTGTTAAGCGCGAAGCTGCGGGCGACGAGTCGGCAGCGACACTGGACTCAGACGGCGCTGGCCAAACGTCTGGGTTCGAGACAGTCGCGCGTGGCGAAGATGGAGGCGGGTGATCCGAGCGTCTCGCTCGCGCTCCTGGTGCGCGGCCTGTTGGCGGTCGGCGCGACGCCCAGGGACATTGCGCGCACCCTCTCGACGCGCGCTGCCTGGCGGTCTGGCTAACCGCTTACGGTTCAACTGCCGCCGAAGGAATAGAGCGAGCGGAGCGAGCACACCATCCAGACAGTGGCCTGCACACCCGCAAACGGATCCCCGCGCCGCAATGGCGCGCAGAACTTCGAAGCGTCCGTGTTGGTCGAATCGAATCGTCGATACGCGAGGCGCCGGCGCTAGACGTCCAGGTTGCTCACGAACTTCGCGTTCTGCTCGATGAACAGCCGCCGGGGCTCCACCTCGTCGCCCATCAGCGTCTGGAAGGTCTGGTCAGCGACAACGGCGTCCTCCATGCTCACCTTGAGCAGCGTGCGGTGCTCCGGATCCATGGTCGTGCGCCAGAGCTGATCGGGATTCATCTCGCCCAGCCCCTTGTAGCGCTGCATGTTGACGTTGCTGCGCGCGTCCCCGTTCTGCAGGCGGGTGGCGATCGCGTCGCGTTCGGCCAGGTCGTACGCGTAGTACTCCTCCTTCCCGCGGGCAACCCTGAACAGCGGCGGCTGGGCGATGTACATGTACCCGGCGTCGATCAGCTCCTGCATCTGCCGGTAGAAGAAGGTGAGCAGCAGTATGCGGATGTGCGCACCATCGACGTCGGCGTCCGTCATGATGATGATCTTGTGGTAGCGTGCCTGCGCGATGGAGAACTCTTCCTTGATTCCCGTTCCGATCGCCGTGATGATCGTCCGGATCTCCTCGTTGGAGAGCACCTTGTCGATGCGGGCCTTCTCCACGTTGATGATCTTGCCGCGCAGCGGGAGTATGGCCTGGAACTGCCGGTCGCGTCCCTGTTTTGCCGAGCCACCTGCCGAGTCGCCCTCCACGAGGTAGAGCTCGCAGAGCGCGGGATCGCTGAGTGAGCAGTCGGCCAGCTTTCCGGGCAGATTGCCGACGTCGAGCGCGGATTTCTTGCGCGTGAGATCGCGTGCCTTGCGCGCCGCCTCGCGCGCGCGTGCCGCCGACACGGCCTTTTCGACGACGATGTTGGCCACGCGCGGATGCTCATCCAGGTACGCGGACAGCCACTCGTTCACGACCGTCTTCAACGCGCTCTCGACTTCTGAGTTACCGAGCTTCGTCTTGGTCTGTCCCTCGAATTGAGGCTCGCGAACCTTGACCGACAGCACGCACGTGAGCCCCTCGCGCACGTCGTCGCCGCTCAGCGTGAAGTCCGCCTTCTTCAGGAAGTTCCCCTTCTGCGCGTACGCGTTGATCGTGCGCGTGAGCGCGCTCTTGAAACCGGTGAGATGCGTGCCGCCCTCGTGGGTGTTGATGTTGTTCACGAAGGAGTGTACGAGGTCCGCATACCCGTCGTTGTACTGCATCGCGAGCTCGATCTCGATGTCATCGCGCTCGGCCTCCAGATACATGACCTCGGGATGCAGCACCTTCTTCTTGCCATTGAGGAACTGGACGAACTCCCTGAGACCGCCGCTCGCGTGATACGTCTCGACCTTCTGCTCCCCCTCGCGCTCATCTGTGAGCGAGACGGTGATCCCCTTGTTGAGATAGGAGAGCTCCTTGAGTCTTGTTGCGAGGATCTCGAAGTCGTAGCGGAGTTCCGTGAAGATCTCGGGATCGGGCTTGAACCACACCGTCGTCCCGGTCTCCTTCGGCGTCACCTTGTCGAGCACCCGTAGTCTGGTGGTGGTCACCCCGCGCGCGAAGTCCATGTAGTGCTCCTTCCCGTCCCGGCGTACCCAGACCTTGAGCGTTTCGGAGAGCGCGTTCACCACCGACACGCCCACGCCGTGCAGGCCGCCCGAAACCTTGTAGCTGCTCTTGTCGAATTTCCCGCCGGCGTGCAGGACGGTCATGGCGAGCTCCACACCGGGGATCTTCTCCACCGGATGCACGTCCACCGGGATTCCGCGCCCGTTATCGGATACCGTCACCGAGTCGTCCGCGTGAATCGTCACAGCCACGCTGTCCGCGTAGCCCGCCAGCGCTTCGTCTATGGAGTTGTCGACCACCTCGTACACGAGATGGTGCAACCCGCGCGATGATGTCGATCCGATGTACATGCCGGGACGCTTGCGAACCGCGTCCAGCCCCTTCAGTACCTGTATCTGGCCGGCGTCGTAACGCGCGGCCGGCTGCTTCTGCTCCGATGCTCTGGCCATCAACTCTCGCTGGTGCCGTGGGAATGCTACCGAAGACAAGCCGAAATCAGCTTCTGACCCAACCTGTAAAGCTAACCCTTCATGGCGGCCCCCGCAAGCCGGCTGCCGCACGCCAAATCATTGCAGTGCATGCTGTTACCGCCTCAGCAACCAGCGGATCCTGCGCAGTGGAGCGCGCCGCTCGCCGCGGCCCGGTCCGCGCGTGTTGAGGGCGCGTACCAGTTCGGGCTCCATGAGCGACAGCTCGGTCATCCAGGCGTTCGTGGTGACCGCCACGAAGAGCGTGCCGTCGGCAGTCACCGAGAGCGGCGTTGTCACGGCGGCGATCTGCCTGCCCACCAGCGAGGCCCACTCCGGAATCACGCCCGCCTGATCCACCCGGTCGGAGAGTCCCGAACGCTCCAGATACCGGTTCAGTGCATCGCGCAGCAGCTCCGGCTTTCTACGCGCCTTGTCGGCCCCACCCCCGCCCCCCCCTCCCGCCGCCGCCGACCGGCCGCCAGTCTGCTCTCGCCGTGCCGGCCGCCTCGCGCCATCAGCGGACATGCATCCCGTCCACGGGCGCGACGACGCCGCGCACGATTCGCAGCCGTGCGACCCGCGCGAGTTCCGCTGGAATGTCGGTTTCGCGCGGCACGGCCAGCACGGTCTGACGCCTGGAATCCGCCAGCAGCAGTTCCAGTATGCGGACAGTGCGTCGCGCGTCGAGCTCGGCGAATGGATCATCGAGAAGCAGCAACGGTTCCGTGCCGGATGCCTCGCGTATGGTTTCGGCCTCCAGCATTCGAAGCGCGATCGCGGCCGTCCGCTGCTGGCCGGCAGATCCGAACGTTCGGAGCTCGCGTCCCCCGAGCGTGAGCTCGAGTTCGTCCCGATGCGGCCCACTCCCGGTGACGCCTCTCCTGACATCCTGAACGCGTCGCGCGGCGAAGTCAGCGAGCAGCGCCGACCGCGGGTCGCCGGTCGGGTCGAGCCGGCTCACGTAGCGCATTCGGCTCGGGCCCTCTTCGCCCATTGCGGCGCACCGCTCCGCGAAGGGTTGCGCGAAGCGCTCGACCCAGGACAGCCGCTCGGTGCGAAGGATGGCGCCGTGTTCGGCCAGCGCGGGTTCCCATACGGCCGCGAGGTCAACACCACCACCACCGCCCAGTGCGCGCAATGCAGCGTTCCGGCGCGCAAGAGCCGCGCGATATTTCTGGAACGCTGCAAGGTAGCGGCGCGATGTCAGCGCAAGCGCCACATCCAGAAAGCGTCTGCGCGCGGCGGGCGGTCCGGCGATGAGGTCCACGTCACGCGGGGCGAACATCACCGCCGGCAGGGTGCCGAGCGCATCGCTGAGGCGCTCCGGTTCCTTGCCGTCGATTCGAACGAGCTTGCATCTGGTCGCCCGCTCGTAACCAACGGCGATGCTGCGAGCGCCGTTCTGCGCCCGGAACGTGGACGTGTCAGACTCGGCAGCGAGATGAAAGCCGGCGGAATCGAACCGGACAAGGTCCTGATCGCGGCCACCGCGTGCCGAGCGCAGGAGGTGGAGGTAGTAGATCGCCTCGAGCAGATTCGTCTTGCCATGTCCGTTCTCGCCGACGAGGGTGAACCCTTCGGGCGGCGACGTTATCTCGACGTGTTCAAGGTTGCGAAAATCGCGTGCGGCGAACCGGAGCAACGGCGCGTGCTCGCCGGTCGTGAGCGATGTCGGCAGGGTGGCCGCTCCGGGCGCCGTCACGGGGCCGCGGCGACGACTGCGGTTGCGGTTGCGGTTGCGCTGAACATCTGGTCGTCCGTCGCCGTGGCGGTGATCACGATCTCGCTTCCGGGTGTCGCCGTGAGCGCCACGGGCAGGAGGAAGTCGAGCTCGATCGTGGATACGTCGGAGCGGTCGTGGCGCGCGAGATAGCTGCTGTCACCGCTCACCGCCTCGATGACGAGCAGTACCAGGCCACTTCGGTCCCGCGCACTTGCATGTCCCGCGACGCTGTCGCCCGGTGCAAAGCTGGTCGCTGCGAGCTCGATTGCGACGGTCGGCGGGACGAGCCGCTCGCGCTCACTGAGACAGCCTGCGGCCGCAAGCGCGATCGCGACCGTCGCCGCGCAGAGACGACGGTGGCACGAGCGCGTGGAGGGCGTTCCGGTGGCCCGCCTGTCCTGGAACGCCGACCGCATCACTTGCCCGTGAAGCGGGGTGGGCGCTTCTCCATGAACGCGCGCATTCCCTCCCGCATGTCGCTCGTGGATGCGAGGAGCCCGAAGTGATTTGCTTCGAGAGCGAGTCCCTGCTCCAGCGTCATATCGAGTCCGAGGTCCACGGCTTCGATGCACAGCGCTACGGCGGCGGGCCCGTTCGCCATTATCCCGCGCAGCATCGCCTCGGCTGTGGCGGTGAGCTCCGCGGCGGGGACCACCGCATTCACGAGGCCGATTCTGTATGCCTCGCCGGCATCGATCATCTCACCGGTGAGGAGAAGCTGGAGCGCGCGACCCTTCCCGACGAGCCGCGCCAGGCGCTGAGTTCCGCCGTAACCCGGACCGATGCCGAGCTTTGTCTCCGGCTGTCCGAACTTCGCCGTGTCGCTCGCGATCCGGATGTGGCATGCCAGCGCCAGTTCACAGCCGCCACCGAGGGCGAAACCGTTGACTGCGGCGATGACCGGCTTGGCCGAAGTCTCGAAGCGGCGAAAGATCTCCTGTCCGCGGAGCGCGCGTTGCTTTCCATCGAGCGGCCCCTGTTCGGCGAGCTCTCCGATATCGGCCCCGGCGACAAAAGCCCGACCTGCTCCGGTCACGATCGCGCCAGCGATGTCCGAGCGACCGCGACTCTCGTCGATCGCCTGCCCGAGCTCGCGCACGACCGCGTCGTTGAGGGCGTTGAGCTTTTCCGGGCGGTTGACGGTGAGCGTGGCGAGCCGGTCCGTGACGGCCAGGGAGATCGCTTCGTATGACATCGAGGAATCGGAGCCGGAAGGATGAGTCCGGGGCTGAGCCGGTTGCCGCCTGCGAGGCGGCGGCACTGCTCGCAATCTAACGGCGCGGCGCGCTTTCTGCGCCCGTAACGGGGCCCATACCATGGCCAGGAAGTGGATAGTACGGCGCGGCGGAAAAGCCCGCGGCTTTCGCTATACGCACCCGGCGGGAACAACGGTGAGCGACGCGGCGCTGCTCGAGCGCATCGAAGCACTCCGCATCCCGCCGGCATGGCGAGACGTGCACATCGCGGTGAACGCGCGCCTGGCGATCCAGGCGTGGGGATATGACGCACGGGGGAGGAAGCAGTACCGATACCACGAGCATGCGGTCCGCCGCGGTGAGCTGCGCAAGTATCACCGTGTCCGGCAGCTTGCGCGCGACCTTCCGGCCATCAGGCGCAAGGTCGACGCCGATCGCCGCCGCGAGGAGCCGACGCGTGAAAAGGTATCCGCTGCCGTGGTGCGGCTCATCGCCGAGGGGTTCTTTCGCGTTGGCAGCGAGCGCTACGCGAAGGAGAACAAGACCTTCGGCATCGCGACGCTGCGCAAGTCGCACATGAAGATCGAGGGTGATTGCATCGCCTTCCAGTACACGGGCAAGCGCGCAATACTGCAGCGCCAGGTGATCGTCGACGCCGAGCTTGCCGCGTTCCTCACAGAGCTGGCGCGTGCGCCGGGGCGCAGACTGTTCCGCTACAGGTCGGAGGAAGGGTGGTGTGATCTCACGGCGCGCGACGTGAACACGTATCTGCGGCGGATCGCCGGCGTTCCCTACACCGCCAAGGATTTCCGCACGTGGGGCGGCACGCTGCGACTCGCGACCGTCCTCGCCGACCTCGGTCCGCCGGCGAGCGACCGCGAGGCCAAGCGCAACGTGGTGCTCGCGGTCCGGCTCGTGGCGGCGGAGTTGGGGAACACGCCCGCCATCTGCCGCAAGTCGTACGTGCATCCCATGGTGATCGCGCGATATCTCGACGACGGCATCACGATCGCCCGCGATATCGAGCGGCGCCCGCGCCGGAAGAACGGTGCGCCCAAACCGCGCTACGCGCACACCCCCGAGGAGCGGGCATTGATCGCGTTTCTCGACAGATACTTTCCGGAGCGAAGAGAGAAGCCACGAGCGGAAGAAGCCGCCGCGTAACGGCCGCTCACTCCGGCGGGCCCGGCTGGGCGCCCTGTATCCTGTCGAACGTGATGTTCAGGATCGGATACCGCCTCCAGTCGGCGTGATCGAAGTGCCACCACTCCGCTTCGTACACCGCGAAACCCTGTTCTTCCATTGCATCGCGCAACAGTTCACGGTGCCAGCGCTGCAATGACGTTCCGCCCGGATAGTCGGGGTATGACCGCGAGGACAGCTCGTCGTAGCCGCCCACCATCTCCACTACCTCGCCCGTCTTCAGACTGTAGAGCGTGAGATCGACCGCAGACCCCCTGTTGTGGCGCGAGCCGTCTGCCGGATTCGCGACAAAGATCTTCTTGTCCTCCGGCGTCGCGTCCCAGAAGATCTTCGTGATGTACCATGGACGGTACGCGTCGTGGATCAGCAGGCCGTACCCATCCTCCCTCAGGCGATGATGCGCGCGGAGCAGTGCCTCCGCCGCCGGTCGCTGCAGGAACGCCCGCGGCTCGCGATACAGCGGAGTACTCAGAAAGTTGTTGGTCGTCGCGTAGCGGATGTCGAACCGGATGGTCGAGTCGAGCGAGGCGAGGTCGACGAGTTCCGGCGCCCGGAAATCGCCACGCTCCGTGGGCGGCTCGGCCGCAAGTGCCTCGCGTCTGAGTTCGGCGACAGGGCGGACGGGTTGTATGCGGAAGGTCGTGCCCGACTCGGGCCCGACCGCACGCCGCTCGAAGACCACACTGGCCGCCTCCACCTGCGTGGCGCGCCCGGTGCCGTCGCGCGTGAAGAAGAGCTTCTCGCCGTCGTAGAGCCCCCACGCGGGGAATCCGTAGCTGTTCCGATCGATCTGCTCGAGCGGATAGAGAAAGAACCACTCTATCAGTGCGTGGAGCTTGCCCTCCTTCTCGAGAATGAACAGCGTGTTGTGGTCCCATCCGTACTCGCCGATCAGGCCCTCCCACTCCGGCCGCACAGCGCCCGGCTTCGATACGACCGTCCGGTTCAGCATGTCCGCCCCCAGCACGACAGCGCTGTCGCCGAGCGGGACGAGGCGCGGGCCGTACGCGATCCTGCCGTCGACGACGAGCGTGTCGCCGGCCGAGCGAAGCGGCATCCGGAAGCCGCCCCGGACGGGAAGCAGGAACAGCTCGCCGTCGCTCTCGATCAGATCGATGGCGTCATCAGCGCTGCCGTATCGCCCCTCCATGCGGCGGGCCAAGCCGGAGGGCAGGGGCGACGTGATCTTGGCGCGAGGCAGGGAGTCCTGTTGTCGCACCGCGAGCATGAGTCGTAATCCGAGATCGGCGATACGGTCGGTGACGGAGTTGGATACATCCATGGTCGTGGCCACGACGACGCCGAGTCTGTCGTCCGGCAGCGCGGCGAGCTCCGTGGCGAAACCGTAGATCGCGCCGCCGTGGCCGATCCGTCGCCTCCCCTCGAGTTCCGAGATTCCGAAGCCGATTCCGAAGCCGGTGGTCGCGCCGGGCTCTGCAAACTGCGGCGTCCACATGGATTCGAGCGTTGCCGAATCGAGCACCTGCCGCGTGCCGTCGCTCGCCGCTCCCCTCGCGAAGAGAACGCTCATGAATCGGCCCAGGTCGAGAACAGTGGAATACATGCTCCCCGCGGGACCCGAGCCGAGCTGAAAGGTGGGCGCCGGAAACGTCCTTCCCTCCAGCGTCCACATGTAGCCCGTGGCGAGCTCGCGTGTGACGGCCGGCTCGGGCTCGAAGCAGCTCTTCCTGAGGCCGAGCGGATCGAGCACCGTCCGCTTGAGATAGGCGGCGAAAGGCTCGCCCTGTGTGCGCTCCAGGGTGTAACCCACGCTCGCGATCGCCGCGTTCGAGTACTTCGTCCGCGTTTCGGGTGCGTAGACCAGTGCCGTGGTGTTGAGACTGGCGATCGTTTCCGCGAGGGAAGGATCGCTGTCGTCAAAGTAGTGCCCCACCGGCGGCTCGCGCACGAGCCCCGAACGGTGCGACATCATCTGCCGGAGTGTGATCGCCGTGCCGAACGGATTCCGCGGCTGAAAACGGGGAAGATATCTCGTCACCGGCGCGTCGAGATCGATCTCGCCGCGTTCGACGAGCTGCATGACGCCGATGTCGGTGAACAGTTTGGAAACGGAGCCCACGCGGTATACTGTCTCAGCGGTGGCGGCGACGCTGTCGTCGGGATTTGCGTATCCGAATCCGCGAGCCCAGACTATTGTCTGATCATCGACCAGCGCCACGGACAGCGCCGGAAGCTCCTTGTCCGCCATCTCATGAGTGATGAACCGTTCGAGTTCGGCGACTGCGCCGGCGTAGTCGGCGTGTGGGTCGACCAACGCTTGACTGCGACAGAACCGCGCGGTGCTGCCGGTGAAGAGCAGGGCGAGGGTTACCGAAGTGACGACGTTCCGGCTTGCTCTCGGTATGCTGTTTGACGTCATGCATTCCACTCCGCTCAGACTTTCCGGTTCGCGAGAAGGCGATAATGGGAAGCTGTTCCCCGGAGGAACGAATGGCAACTGCAGGATGACAACCAGGCCGAGACTCGCGCGCACGGGCGTCGTCGCAACGCGATGCGATACGTGTTGCGCCCACGCATGACTTCATGGGAGAAGCGGACCAGATGAACAGACCCGTGAACAGAACCGTGATGAGAACGGCACTGGGCCTCGCGCTCGGCCCCGCGTTTCTTTCGGCGACGGCCGCGCCGCCGCGCCACTCGGCGCGTCTGCGTCAGTCGGTGCGTCTGCGTCAGTCGGTGCGTCTGCGTCAGTCGTACTTTCCGCGCTCCCGATCCAGGCGACGCCTCCCGTCGATCTTTCCGGCACCTGGCAGGGCACGCTTGACATCAGTGGAGTCGAGCTGCGGATCGTCTTCAACATCAGCCCGGGTGACAGCGGCGACAGCGGCGACAGCGCGACTCTCGACAGCCCGGATCAGGGCGTGAGTGGTATCGCCGTCGAGAAGGTCGTCCTCCTGGGCGACAGCGTGGTTCTCGATGTGCCTGCCGTGCAGGGCAGGTATCGAGGCGCGCTCACGGCCGGTGGCGAGCGAATCGAGGGAACGTGGACGCAGGGCCCGCAGTCCTGGCCAATCGCGCTGGAGCGAACCGGGGAGTACGCGGGTCCCAAGCGCCCGCAGATCCCGGAGAAGCCCTATCCGTACTTCGAGGAAGAGGTAGGCATCGAGAACGCCGAGGACGGCATTCGGCTCGCGGGCACGTTCACGAAGCCTGCCGGCGCCGGTCCGTTCCCGGCGGTCGTTCTGCTCACCGGATCGGGACCGCAGGATCGTAACGAGACCGTCATGGCGCATCCCATCTTCCTCGTTCTGGCCGACCATCTCACTCGTCGCGGCATCGCCGTGCTGCGGTACGACGACCGTGGTGTTGGCGGGTCCACTGGCGATTTCGCAACAGCGACCAGCATGGACTTTGCCTCGGACGCCGCCGCTGGCGTCGCATGGCTGGATGGGCGCGACGATGTCGGCTCCGTCGGCCTGGTGGGCCACAGCGAAGGTGGTCTGGTGGCGCCAATCGTCGCGAATCGCGCCGCCGCAGTCGACTTTGTCGTCCTGATGGCGGGCCCGGGACTGGTGGGAACCGAGATACTGCGACTCCAGGGGGAGCTCATCGCCCGCGCCATGGGCGTTCCGGAGGCGGACATCCGGGCGCAGCTCGAGAGCAACAAGGCTGCATTCGCGATCATGGCAGAGGAATCGGACGATGCCCGTGCGCGCGAACGGCTGCGGGAAGTCTGGCTGGCGGAGCTGGGTGAGATGACAACGGAGCAGCGGAAGCAGGCGGGGATGACGGAAATGAGTGACAGCGCGATCGTCGGACAGCGACTGGATCAGCTCGTGACTCCGTGGTTCCGTTTTTTCCTTGACTATGATCCCCTGCCCGCGTTGAGAAAGGTTGATGTCCCCGTGCTCGCGATCAACGGTGAACTCGACCTGCAGGTCCCGCCGGACGAGAACCTTGCGGCCATTTGCCAGGCTCTCGAGGACGGCGGGAACACGCGCGTCACCACTCGCGTGATGCCCGGTCTCAACCACCTCTTCCAGACTGCTGAAACGGGCTCGCCAGCCGAGTACAGCCGTATCGAGGAAACCATCTCGCCCGTGGCGATGGACGTCATCGCAGACTGGATCCTGAAGACCGCGGAGCAGTGAAGCACGTACTGGCTATCGACCAGGGTACTACTGGAAGTACATGCCTCGTCATCGGCGAGGACGGCGCCATTGCCGGCCGCGGCTATCGCGAGATCGCGCAGCACTATCCTCGGCCCGGATGGGTGGAGCACGACGCGGACGAGATCCTCGCGCGCACGCTCGAGGCGGCCCGGGAAGCAATTGCGCGCGCGGCTGTCACTCCCGACGCGATCGGCATCACGAATCAGCGCGAGACGGTCGTGCTCTGGGATCGGCGCACGGGAAAACCGGTTCACCGCGCGATCGTCTGGCAGGATCGGCGGACGGCCGCGCGTTGCCGCGAGCTTGCGGGCCGTGCGCCGGACATCACCGTGCGCACAGGACTCATAGTCGACCCGTACTTCTCCGCGACCAAGCTCGAGTGGCTCCTGCGCGAGGGCGAGGGCGAGGGCGGGGGCGGCGGGCAGAGGGGCCTCGCAGCGCGCGCCGAGCGCGGCGACCTCGCTGCCGGTACGATCGACAGTTGGCTCATCTGGCAGCTCACCGGCGGCGCGACGCACGCGACCGAACCGACGAACGCGGCGCGCACGATGCTGTTCGACATCGATGCGATGCAGTGGAGCGAGGAGCTGTGTACGCTCTTCTCGGTGCCACGCGTCCTGCTTCCGGAGGTGCGCAAGTCGAGCGGCCCGTTCGGCGACACCCGCCCGGAGATCTTCGGGAGCGCGATCCCGATCACGGGAGTCGCGGGTGATCAGCAGGCGGCCCTGTTCGGCCAGGGGTGCTGGAGCCCGGGCGCGAGCAAGAACACCTACGGCACCGGCGCGTTCCTTCTCATGAATACGGGCGCCGAGCGTCCTCAGGCGGGCGATGGTCTGCTCGCGACCGTGGGCTGCGACGCGCGCGGTGAGCCCGCGTACGCGCTCGAGGCCGCGATCTTCATCGCCGGCGCCGCGGTCCAGTGGTTGCGCGACGGGCTCGGCCTGCTCGACTCGGCCGCCGAAAGCGAAAGCATGGCCCGTTCCGTCGAATCGACAGAGGGAGTGTACTTCGTGCCCGCGCTGGTCGGGCTCGGCGCGCCCGACTGGGAGCCGGAAGCGCGCGGCACGATCGTGGGACTCACACGCGGAACCCGGAGCGAGCACATCGTACGGGCCGCGCTCGAGGCGATGGCCTACAGCACGAACGATGTTCTTGCGCTCATGCGCGAACGCACTGGCGCGCCGTTCGACCTGCTTCGCGTCGACGGCGGCGCCGCCAGCAACGACTGGCTCATGCAGTTCCAGGCCGACGTGCTCGGCGTCCCTGTGGAGCGACCCGATGTTGTCGAGACCACGGCCCTCGGCGCGGCCGGACTGGCGGGCATTGCTGCCGGCGTCTGGCCGGACGCCGATAGCTTCATCGGACGCAGGAAGTTCCGGCGTTTCGAGCCGGGAGAAGCGAAGGGTTCTGCGCAGGGAGGAATCGCAGGTTGGCGGCGCGGCGTCCGGGCCGCGCTTTCATGGGCTCGCGACAGGGGGGAATGAGCCATGTGGACAATGCTTCTGGTGGTGACGCTGAACGGTGCGGCTGACCCGTGGTTTTCCGCCGACAAGATCAAGCACTTCTTCATGTCTGCCTTCGTTCAGAGCGTGACATACAGCGCGCTGCGCGCAACGAGCGTGGGGCATCGATCGTCCCTGTACGGGGCTACGGTGACGACCGTGGCCGTAGGCGTCGCGAAGGAGCTGCATGACAGGGGTGAAGGCGCGCACGTTAGCGTCGCCGATCTCACCTGGGATGCCGCAGGAGCCGGCGTCGCGACCCTGTATCTGGATCGCAGCCGGCGGTAGCGCGCCGCGGCTGGCTGCTGCAGATTCTCCCGCTGCGATTGCGGGTGAACACATCTATATTCCCTGCGTCGGGATCGTCGAACCGGCGCGCCACGGGCCCATGAGCGACTTCGAGAGCCAATCCGAGTCCAACAACGGCGAGCAGGCGCCCGGTCCAGGCAACCGGCGGTCGAATCTTGTTCTCCGCGCGCTCATCGATGAGATGCTTGCGAGAGTCAGGGAACTGAACAGGAACAGCGGCGTCTGGGCCGGCGAGGAACTCGCACAGGCGGAAGCGGATCTCGATGCGATAATGGCGCGTGTGCGACGGGTCGCGGCCCAGGGACACACTACTTAGCGGTGACGGGGGAGAGTGCCCGCCGCCGCATGGCGAGGCACGGTGAAGGCACGAACGAAGTTTCTGCTCGGCGGAGTGCTCGTCCTCGGAACGGCCGGCTATCTCATGGCGAGTTCCATCCAGGAGACCGGTGTCTACTACATGACGCCGTCCGAGCTCACGGCGAAGATCGCCGCAGACTCGACTTTCTACGAGACAGGCGTTCGCGTCGGAGCGCGCGTGGTCACCGGTTCGATCGCGCGCCGCCCCGGCGGGCGCGAGGTGGCTTTCGATATCACGGATGGCGCCCGGACAATTCCCGTCGTGTATCGCGGCCTGGCGCCCGACACCTTCACGGACGCCGTCGATGTGGTTGTCGAAGGACGCCTTTCGCGCGACGGAACCTTCAGAGCCACAACGCTGCTGGCAAAGTGTGCGTCGCGATACGAGAACGCGCCGGCCGGTGACTCCGGGTATCCTGCTGGCGTGGCCGGGTACGGCTCAGAGGGGGACGCAGGAACGTCGCGGGACGCGGGCGCGGCGGGCGGGACGGGCGGGGCGGGCGGGGCAGGCGGGGCGGGCGGGGCGGAGACGGTGGCAGGGCAGGGGACGTGATCCTCGTCGGCGAGCTGGCGCTCTGGGTGGCGCTGCTCATGGCCGCCTGGGCGACGACCGCCGGATTCGCAGGTGGCGCTCTCGGGCGGGCCGATCTGGCGCGGAGCGCGGAACGCGGCATCTACGCGGCGTTCGCGCTGATAGTCGCTGCCTCGATCGGCCTCTGGACCGCGCTCCTCACGCATGACTTCTCGCTCTCGTACGTAGCGTCGAACACGAGCCGCAACATGCCGCGGGTGTATGTGTTCGCGGCGTTCTGGGGCGGACAGGCGGGTTCGCTGCTCTTCTGGGCGCTGATACTTTCGGCATACTCGGCGCTGGCCGTTTTCGGAAACCGCGCGCGCAACCGCGAGCTGATGCCGTACGTTGTTGGCACGCTCGGCGCCGTGCTGCTCTTCTTTCTGGCGACGATCTGCTTCGGCGCGAACCCGTACGAGCGCCTCGCGTGGATTCCGCTGGATGGTCGCGGCATGAATCCACAGCTCCAGAACCCGGGCATGGCCATCCATCCGCCGAACCTCTACCTCGGCTACGTCGCCACGACGATTCCCTTCGCCTTCGCGATAGGTGCGCTGATCACCCGCCGACTGGACGCGGAATGGCTCGCATCGGTGCGACGCTGGGCGCTGCTATCCTGGTTCTTCCTGACGGTGGGCATCACGCTGGGCATGTGGTGGGCGTACGTCGAGCTCGGCTGGGGTGGTTACTGGGCGTGGGATCCCGTGGAGAACGCGTCGCTGCTCCCCTGGCTCACGGGTACGGCGTTCCTGCACTCGATCATGGTGCAGGAGAAGCGCGGGATGCTTCGCAAGTGGAACGTCACGCTCGTCGTTACGACCTTCCTTCTCGCGATCCTGGGCACGTTCATCACGCGCAGTGGGATAATCGAGAGCGTGCACGCCTTCGCGCAATCGGAGGTGGGGAACTGGTTCCTCGGTTTCCTCGTCCTCGCCATCATCGCCACAGGATATCTCGTCGCGACCCGCCTCAGGGACCTGGAGTCCACCGCCCAGCTCGAGAGCATGGTGAGCCGGGAGGCCGCGTTCCTGTACAACAATCTGCTGCTCGTCGGGATAGCCTTCTCCGTGTTGTGGGGGACTCTCTTCCCGATCATCAGTGAATGGGTGCGAGGAACGAAGGTCACGGTCGGTGCGCCGTTCTTCAATACCGTGAACGTCCCGCTCGGACTGCTGCTGCTTGCGCTCACCGGCATTGGCCCGCTCATCGCCTGGCGCCGTGCGTCCACGCGCAACCTTCGCAGGCAGTTCGCCGTACCGGCTGCGGGCGGTCTGACAGTGGGAACGTTCCTGCTCGCGCTCGGCATGCGTGACGGCTACGCACTCGTCGCGTATACGCTGGCCGGATTCGTTGCAACGACGATCGGGCAGGAGTTCTACAAGGGTGTGGGTGCGCGGCGGCGGATGTATGGTGAACGATCGGGCGCGGCTCTCTTCCGACTGGTCGCACGCAACCGCAGGCGATACGGAGGCTACATCGTCCATGCGGGCATCGTGCTGCTTTTCGTGGCGTTCGCGGGGCTCGCATTCCGCGAGGAGTTTGACGTTTCGCTGCGTTCGGGCGAGGCATTCGAGGCGACGGATCCCTGGGGGCACGAATGGCGCTTCGTGAATCAGGGTATATCCGAGTTCGAGGAGCTCAACCGCCAGGTGATAGCCGTCGCGTTGCAGCCCACGCGTGACGGGGAGGCGATGCCGCTCATCGTCTCGGAGAAGCGCCAGCATGTCGACAGCCGGGGAAGACCGACGTTCGAGCCGTCCACCGAAGTCGGGATACTCGAATCGGCCCGGCAGGACACCTACGTTGTGCTGGCGGGAATCGTGGGCGACAGCGCCGAGATCCGCATAACGTTCAACCCGCTCGTCGTGTGGGTGTGGATCGGCGGCGCGGTGATGGCGATCGGCGGCCTCATAGTGATGTGGCCATCGTCCGACCGTCGTCGCGTGGAGAGCGGATACGCCTCGGTACTGCGTCCGGAGCACGCGCGCGAGAGCGTCGCGGCCATCTGATGCGGTCCATTCCCGTGATGTCGTCGTTCCTGTGATGTCGTCCCTCCCGCCCACGCTGTCGTTCGCGCCCGCGCTGTCTTTCCCGCGAAAGCGGGAATCCGTGTTCAGGTGGGCCGAGTCGCAGCGCGGGATAGCCAGGCGGGAACTCCTCCGTGGTGCGGCCGCGGCGATCGGTCTCGCAGCGTTCGCCGGGCGTGATGCGGCTGCGCAGTCAGCCGCTCAGGGTAGCTCGGCGCCGCAGACCAACTTCGGGCCCATGGATGAGGGTGCGTATCGCGCGGTCCGGCTCCCTCCGAAACCGGGTGCGGCGGCCCTGCTGAACGACGAGGAGCGCGACGCCCTCGAGCACGGCATCCGCTGTCAGTGCGGGTGCTCGCTCGATGTCTACACCTGCCGCACGACGGACTTCACGTGCCCCGTGTCGCCCGCAATGCACCGCGATGTGCTATCTCTCGTCGAAGGTGGACACAGCGCCGATGAGATCATCGCCGCATTCGAGGGCACATACGGCGAACAGGTGCGCATGTCGCCCAGGCCAGAAGGCTTCAATCTGCTCGGCTACTTCGCGCCGTTCGCCGCGCTCGGGGCCGGTGCGGTGACGCTGTTCCTGTTGATTCGCCGGTGGTCCGCGCGGAGCGAGGCGGTCGCGGCGGCCGAACCGCCCGGTGTCGACGCGACGGCCGAGGAGCTGGATCGCATCGACGCAGCGGTTCGCAGCGGACGGTCATGATCGAGCTGCTCCTGGGGACAGCGCTCGCGCTGGGCGCTCTGGCTTTCGTGCTCGCTCCGCTCTTCATGGAGGAGCGCGTCTCGATTGCCGATACGGCGGCGGCCCCGGATGGATCGGTTCCTGTCGGAGAGGCGTCCGCCGTTGAGGCGCTGCGCGAGATCGAGTTCGATCGTGCGACCGGAAAGTTGTCCGACGCGGATTACAGTACGTTGAAGGCTTCGTACACCGCTCGTGCGGTCGAAGCAATGCGAGCGGTCGAGGGGAGCGTCGCCTCATCGGTCACGAGTGCGCCGGCGGATGCCGCGCTTTCCTTCGATTCGCGCTTCGACGCGCGAGAGCGGCGAACCATCGAGAGCGATGTCGCTCCACGCTGTCCGTCCTGCGGGCCGCGTCCTCAGCCCGATGCGCGCTACTGTTCCGACTGTGGCCGCTTTCTCACCGGGGAATGCGGCGCCTGCGGCGCTGCCGTGACCGAGCCTGGCGCACGATTCTGCGGCGACTGCGGGGCAACGCTCGCAGCCTGACCGTCCGCCATCCGCGCATCGAGCGCCCGTGCGAAACGGGTTGGCGCACCGGCATCCATCCGCAGATAGAGCGCCGGCTCGATGAGCTCGAGTTCCATCAACCAGTATGCGTCGCCCCGGGCACCAGCCGCGTTCGCGTTCGCCTTCGCGTTAGACCGAACGAAATCGGCACGCGCGTAGAGCGGCGCGTCACCCACCGCTTTCAGCGTCGCGGCCCCCGCGTCGCGCAGAGCCCTGCTGGCCTTCACTGCGCGGATGACACCACCGTGCTCCTCCTGAACGCGGAAATCGCCCGCCTTCGGCGTCTTGAGAATCGCGTGACTGAACGCACCGTTGAAGTAGAAGAGTGAATACTCCCCTTCGCCCAGTATCGCCCGTGCCATCGGCTGCACGATGAACGGACGGCCCGCGAAGAATGATTCCAACTCACTGGCACGAGCGCGAGCGGTGGTGCGGTCGAGGCGCCAGGTGCCCATTGCATTGGCGCTCACGACCGGCTTGATCACGATCTCATCACTGGCCACTTCGTCGAACAGGACCGGCAGGTCACCGCGGCGCAGTTCCTCTCGCCACACGCTCGGCGCGGTCGGGACGCCCAGCGCGGCGAGGTCGCGGAGATATGTCTTGCTGCTGTTCCAACGCACCAGTTCAAGCCCGTTCTCAAGGCGCACACCCCGCTGTTCGATCCCGGCGAGGACGGCGAGAAACGCGTCGGGCTGGAGCTGGTAGTCCCAGGTCGATCGGATGACCGCGACATCGTAGGCGCACCAGTCCACTCCCTCGCGATTCCACGGCACCCAGTCCACCCGCCAGCCGAGCGCGCGCAGCGGTTCGTGGGCCAGGTGGTCGTCGATCACGTATCCCGCTGGGTCCATCATCGTGAGGAAGGCGCAGTTGCGCTCGGCGACGGTCAGGGAGCGATCAGCGACAGGGTTGGGAAGTACGACCTGTACCGGGTTGCATCGCGCGTGAGCAGCGTCATCGCGCGGAGGCGTTCGCGGATATCAGCGGGTATGGTGACCTGGCCCTGGTCGTGGTCTTCATCAGTCGCCTCCGGCGAGTGTACTGCGTTCTCGGGTAATTCTCCTGCTCACCGATGGCATGGTCAAGGCCGCCAACCCACCACCCGCCTACCGTTCCAGCGTCTCCAGTCGATGCAGCGCTACCCGGATCGGAACGACAGTCGCCGCGATGCACAGCAGTGCGGCCAGCCCGAACCCTATCACCATCTCCGTGGGGTCGGCCGCCGTCCCGTAGGTGAGGGCGCTCAGGTAACCGTACACCGGGCGCGCCTCCAGAATCACGACACCGCCGATCACGGCGATCGCCGTCATCATGAACAGGAGCCCGCCGAACGAGGTCGGAATCTGCGCGGCGTTCTCCGTCTCGAACTGCGGGAAGAGAGTTCCGAATCCGATTGCGAGTCCCGCGATCGCGAGCGACATCAGGGTGATCGAGAATATCGATACCCAGAACATGAACTCGGTCACCTGCAGCAGGGCGTCCGTCACGCCGACGATCCCCAGCGCGAGAATCAGCAGCGGCAGCGTCCCCACCCAGAACTTGGCCCACAGCAGGTCGCGCATCGACATCGGACTCGACTGCAGCAGCCAGAGCGTGCGCCCCTCGAGGCTCACTCCCGGGAAGATGAACCTGGCTGCGATCGACGCCAGCACGAAGCCCGCAAGCACGAGATTCAGGAAAGGAACCACATTCACGAGAAAGAACGTGATCCCTTCGCCCCGGAGCGGAAGGAACTTGATGTTGAACACGTACACGACGACCAGCACGGCCAGGAGTATGAGCTGCGACCACTGCGTGCTGTCGCGGAAGAAGACGCGCAGCTCCTTGAGGACGAGCTCCCGTCTGAGAACTCCCACGGGTGAGAGCAGAAGCCGCCCGACGCGTCGCAGCATGCCGTCGCGCGCCCAGCGCTGAGCGCTCTCCTGTGCCTTGGAGTAGCCCTTGGTGTAGAGCGCGCGATGCAGCAGCGCACCGAGCACGATCGCGGCCGCGGCGGTCGACCAGAGCAGGTAGAACGGCAGTGCATCGGGACGTCCGGCCAGCCACGACATCACACCCTGCTGCACCCACTCACTCGGCAGGAGCGGCGACGTTGGCGTGCGCAGCAGCGAGATGAAGTCCACCAGCGAACGGAATCCCTCGGGTCGCGCGAGCTGCTCCGGCCTGAGGAGCCGGAAGAGCAGCACGAGCCCCGCCGCAGCGAGCACCGCTACGAGACTCAGCAAGTCCCGCGTGCGCCGCGCCGGGAAAATGTTGACCAGCAGCAGCGTGGTCGCGGTCCCGACGACGGCCGGCACTGCGAGAAAGGGAATGAACAGCGCGAGAGTGACGAACGGGTAGAGGATGCCGCCCTCGTAGGCCACACCGTATGCCGCGAACATCGGGATCGCCAGCAGGATCACCATCCAGCTCGAATGCAACAATGTCTCGAGCAACTTCGCGCCGTACAGCTTGAGCCAGTCCACGGGTCCGGACACGAGCAGGTCCAGGTCGCGCGCAAGAAAGAAGCTGGACAGCGCCGTGATCACATTCGAGAGCAGCAGTATCGCCATGAAGCTGATCAGTATCAGCCCCAGCAGCTTCCCCGCGAGCAACGGTCCGATCTCGGCGACGCCACGAAAATACGCGAGCAACCGGAAGAGGAGGCCGAAGATCATCCCCCAGAACAGCAGCCCCAACCCGCCGAGGATCGTGAAGCGCAGCACGCGCCCTCGCTCGCCGGCCATCGCGCGCGCGCGCGCCGTGAGCCATTTGGGGCGCAGCAGATGCAGGAACGATGGATCGGGAACAGCCGGCACGATGTGCGGCGTGCCGCGCGGCTGGCCTCCCGGCGGCTGCGAGCGATCGAGACGAACCACTGCCTCAGACATCCAGGACGTCCACCAGTTCGCGGGCAGCGGCGTCGCCGGTCATGCGCAGGAATATCTGCTCCAGTCCCGTTGCTGACTCCGCGCTCGCTCGCAGTTCATCCATCGTCCCCACGATCCTGATCCTTCCACCCTGGATGATCGCGATCCTCTCGCACAGACTCTCCGCGACCTCGAGCGTGTGCGTGGACATCATGATCGTGTTGCCGCGGCGAACGTACTCCCGGAACAGATCCTTGAGGATGCGTGCCGCCTTCGGGTCCAGGCCCACCATCGGTTCGTCGACGACGATCACTTCGGGGCGATGCACGAAGGCGCTCGAGATGATCAGTTTCTGCCGCATTCCGTGGCTGTAGCTCTCGACCAGTTCGTCGCGCCACTCCTCCAGATCGAAGAGCGCAAGCAGCTCCCTGGCGCGGTGATCGACGATGCTGCCCTGCTGGTTGTACAGACCGGCAACGAAGTGCAGAAACTCCAGCCCGGTGAGCTTCTCATAGATGAACGGCCGGTCCGGGATGTAGCCGAGCCGTGCCTTGGCCGCGACCGGATCGGCGGCCAGATCGATTCCTGCGATCGTTATCGATCCGGCCGTCGGCCGCAGTATGCCCGCGATCATCCGGAGTGTCGTCGTCTTTCCAGCGCCGTTCGGGCCGAGAAACCCGAAGAGCTGACCACGCGGGACGGTGAGGTCGATCGAGTTCACCGCCGTGAAGCTGCCGTAGCGCTTGGTGAGAGCGGAGATCTGGATCATGCGTCGTGGGCGGTCGTGGCGAAGAGGGTGTCGCGGTCAGCGCGAAGCGAGAATCTCGATCTCGAGGCGGCCGATGAGTCCCAGCAGTTCCGCCTGCCGAGCGAGCCCGCCACGGACGAAGCGCAGGTGCGAAGCATCGGCCGGGAACTGCCCGAAGGTCGGGTCCACCGCCACCCATCCGTCCAGATAGACTTCCGGCCACGCATGGTAGTAAAACCGGCCGTTCACGAAGGCGAGGCCGGCCGCGCCGCGAGCGGGGATCTGCAGGGCCCTGGCGAGCGCGACATAGAGCTGGGTGTGCTCGTTGCAATCGCCGCCCCCCGAGCGCAGCACCTGCAGGGCGCTGGGAATCCCGATCGTGATCCGCTTCTCGAGCGAATCATGGACCCATGCATTCAGGCGCCGCGCGAGCTCGACAGGGTCGCGCTCGCCGCCGGAGATACGCAGCGCGGTTCTCACGATCTCCGGGTGCAGCGACTCGATCAGCGGTTCGGCACGCAGCGTTTCCCCAAAACGCAACCGCTCCCGTGAGGTGAGGCGGCGTACCGCGTCCAGCGACTCGGCTGTCTCCCGCATCACGATGAGCGTGTCACCACTCAGACGCTGGCGTCCGCCGTTCAACCTGTAGCCGGACAGGTCCACACCGGTGAGCCGCACTGCGAGCGAATCGAGTTGGCGCTGGCCGGCGAGCGCATCGGCCGCGATCGCCGTGGTCTCCAGAATGTCACGTTCCTCCGCGAGCTCGCGCGCCGCCGGGCGCGCCTCAGCGGCCAGCCGCCAGTTCTCGAAGGCGATCTCGTACGCCATCCTGCGCAGCAGGAGTCCGCCTCGCATGCGGGCCTCGACCACCCGACCCTGCTCGTCGACCCAGCTCGCGAAAGCGCTGGAGTCGGCCGGAACGAGATGCCACGCCTGAACCGTGTCCAGCAGCGCCGCCACCCAGACGTTCGCCGTGGAGTCGAAGCGCGCGCTGTCGACGACAACGAACAGCGATTCGGCGTCGATCGTGTACGCGGCGTCGACGGTCTGCATTGCCGCGGGATCGAACACCGGAAGCGAGTAGCTGCGTCCGATCTCGAGCTCCCTGCCCAGGCCGACGACGAGCGGGACGATGGTCGGGAGCAGAACGGGACCACCAAGGCGAATGTACCGCGTGTCCGCCGGTTCGCCGCCTGTCGCGAGGGCAAGCGTGAGCAGCGTGTCCCCGTTCACCCGCCCGACGCCATGTATCGGTCCCGCTTCCGACGCCAGTTCGAAGTCAAACGCCGAGAGTCGCAACCCTCGCGTCAGGCTTGTCGAACTCGACGCGGTGGCGCGGTGATAGCTTCCCCCGACCGGCACGTCCGCCACGAAATAGTCATCGACCGTGATCCGGGTGAGAGTCGTGTCGATGGTCGATGACGCGAATCCGATCTGCTCGCCGTCGTGCAGCACGGTGTAGTAGACGGCGCCCGGCGCCACCCGCAATGCCGCCTCGGCGAGTTGTTCTGCATCGCTTTGAAAGAGCTCGCGACGCGCGAGCAGAGCCAGCCCGACGACCCAGAGGATCAGGATCGTGAGACCGACGTGGCCGCGGCGGATCACGTCGCTGCGCCAGCGAGGCGCCCGCGGAACTCGTCCGCTTCGGCGGGCGATTCCACGAGGATCGTGATCGATGCCGGGAATCGTGCGCGCGCCTGGTGGGCGTGGATGGCCTCGACCATGGCGTGCGCGCTCTCATCGATGTCGAGATTGCCGGCACCAAGGCCGAATGGCACGAAGCCGACGTGATCCATCTGCCAGTCGGCGGCCCGCTGCAGCGCGCTCAGAGTGGCCCGCCTCACCGACGACGCCGAAACCGACTCCTGTTCACTCGCGACGACCGCGCTTATCAGCATCTCGCTCGCGAGTCCGCCCGCACCCGTGACGACGGCCGAACCGACAGGAAGCGATCCCTGCGCGCGAAGCTGTGCGGCGAGGTCAGCGCCCGCGGCGAGCTCGAGCCGCCGTGTCAGGGCCGTCGTCGCTGACATCCCGGCGGTGACGGGGCGGGCGACGGCGGTGCCGCGAAAGAAGGCGGCGTCATCGACGCGCACCTCGATCACCTGCGTTGCGCCTCCCGTGCGCGCGCGTACGCCACGGCTGCTTCGTTGGGGCGGCCCATGCGGTCGAGGACTATCCCCACGCCCTTGAATGCGCGCCAGTTCGCCGGCTGCAGCGCCGCTGCCGACTCGTACGCCTGCAGGGCGAGTGGAAGGTCATCGATGTGATTGTACGCCTCACCAAGATAGTAGTGGGCGGCCGCGCGATCGGACTCCGCGTGGGCCGCGCGCCTCAGGGGCTCCACCGCTTCGCGCCAGCGCCCGCGGCGGCAGAAGAGGATTCCGAGATTGGTGAGAACCTCCGCGTTGTCCTCATCTGCCCGGAGGGCGCGCAGAAGGTCGCGTTCGGCGTCCTCATAGCGCAACCGGCCGCTGAGAATCGCGGCGCGATTGCAGAGGACCGACACGTTGTCGGGCTCGACCTCGAGCGCGCTGTCCAGTTCGGCCACTGCGGCGTCGATGTTCCCGCCCCGCTCGAGGAGCAGGGCGAGATTGTTCCGCGCCCGCACGTGCGACGGCTCGCGTGCGACGAGCTGGCGGTAGCTTGCAATCGCGTCATCGGCCTTGCCCGCATCGCTCTGCGCGCGCGCAACGGCGTACAGGTCCGCCTGCACCGCCGGCCGCGAGGAGGGCTGTCCCGGCGGCGATGATCCGGGCGTCGCCACTTCCGGTTCCGCGGAGTCCCGGGCGCCCGGTGTGCCGCTCGCGGGGCTCGCTTCGCGTGCGTCGCCGTCATTCGGGGACGCCCTGTACTCGCCGCCGCCGTGGCGCGGCGACCCGTCGCCGAAGAGGTCGCTCGTATCGTCAGGTGAGCGCAAGTGTCGTCTCGCTGTTGATCCAATCGAGGTACTTCTCGAGCCCTGCCGCCACCGGCAGCGCCAGCAGCTCGGGCAGCTTGTATGGGTGCAGTTCACCGAAGGCGACCTTCAACGCCTCGAGGCGCGCCGAGCGGGTCTTGAGGAGGACGACTATCTCCTGCTCATCGGCAATTTTCTTCTCCCAGAGGTAGAGCGACCGGGCGCCGGGAAGCACAGTTCCACATGCGATGAGGCGCATGTCGAGGAGCCTTCGCACAAGCTCGACAGCTTCTTCGGCAGATGCGACGGTCGTGAGTACCACGATTGCGTCGGTATGGGGCATGTCCGTCCGGAGCCGGGATGATGGGTGGCAGTGGGGGATTGCGGAATGTAAACCGGCGCGGACGCGGCCCAGAACCGCGCGAGACGCGCCCGCTTGTCTCTCCCATGCCCGCCGTCCACCTTTCGCAGGCTATGGCCGGAGAATCCCTCGTTGTTCGCGGAGCCCGCGAGCACAACCTCAAGAATATCGATGTAACCATCCCGCGCGACCGTTTAACTGTAATAACGGGACTGTCGGGATCAGGGAAGTCATCGCTGGCATTCGACACGATCTACGCCGAAGGCCAGCGTCGCTACGTCGAATCGCTGTCGGCATACGCCCGCCAGTTCCTCGGTCTCATGGAGAAGCCGGACGTGGATTCGATCGAGGGCCTCTCGCCCGCCATCTCGATCGAGCAGAAGTCGGCCGGACACAACCCGCGGTCGACGGTGGGCACGGTCACGGAGATATACGATTATCTCCGGCTCCTGTACGCGAGAGCCGGCACCCCGCACTGTCCGAACTGCGGCCGGCCGGTCGAGCGGCAGAGCGCGGCGCAGATCGCCGACGTCATACTCGGCTGGCCGGCTGGCACCCGCCTGGAACTGCTCGCGCCGCTCGTCCGAGGCAGGAAGGGGGAGTTCCGGGATCTGCTGGAGAACGCCCGCAAGCAGGGGTTCGTACGGGCCTACATCGATGGCGAGCAGACGGAGCTCGCCGCGCCGCCAAAGCTGAATCGGCGCCAGAACCACACGATCCTCGTGGTTGTTGACCGACTCGTTGTTCGCAGCGAGGATCGCGGGCGACTCACCGATTCCATCGAGACTGCGCTCCGGCTCGCCGAGGGAACCCTCGAAGTCAGGCGCGGTGATGCGGCGGACTCCGTTCTTTTTTCGGAAAGATACGGCTGCGCCGAATGCGGAATCTCGATGGCGGAGCTCGAGCCGCGTCACTTCTCCTTCAACTCGCCGTTCGGGGCGTGCGAGGCCTGTGGCGGGCTCGGGACGAGGCGTGAAGTGAGTGAGGCTCTGGTCCTGGGCGATCCCCGCATATCGATCCTCGAAGGCGTTATTCTGCCCTGGGGCGAACCGTCGGGGCACATACGCCGGGTCGTCCTGGCGAACCTCGCAAAGGATCTCGCGTTCGATCTGAATACGCCGTGGGGCGAACTGCCGGAACACGTGCGCCACGCGGTGCTGCACGGCACCCGGGTGCAGAGGGAACGGGGCGCACGCGGGAGCGAGCCGAAAGCGATGCGAAAGGGTGCTCGTGGGCGCGCCCGCGCCCGCGCCGAGGCGGGCGGCACGGACGGATGGGAGGGGCTGCTCTCGAACCTGGCCCGCCATTACCACGGCGCATCCTCCGATTCCGTTCGTCTGGAGCTCGACGAATACATGGTTGCCGTGACCTGCTCCGCCTGCGCCGGCCGCCGGCTCCGACCCGAATCGCTCGCCGTGACGGTGGCCGGGCTCAACATCGGCGAGCTCGTCGAGAAGCCGGTTGCCGAAGCGCGCGCGTTCCTCGAAGGCATCCGGCTCCGTGGTGCCGGCCGTCCCGGCCTCGACCGCGACATCGCGGGCCCGATCCTCAAGGAGGTTCGCGAGCGCCTGCGCTTCCTCGTGGATGTCGGGCTCGAATACCTCACGCTGAATCGCTCGGCCGAGTCGCTCGCGGGGGGCGAGGCCCAGCGCATCCGGCTTGCAACGCAGATCGGCTCGCGGCTCGTGGGCGTGCTGTACATCCTCGATGAGCCATCGATCGGATTGCATCAGCGCGACAACGCCAGGCTTCTCGCGACGTTGCGGCAGCTTCGGGATCTCGGCAACACCGTCATCGTGGTCGAACACGACGAAGAGACGATGCGTTCGGCCGACTACCTGATCGACCTCGGTCCGGGCGCGGGCCGGCATGGGGGCAGCGTGATCGCCGCAGGTTCGGTGGACGATGTGATCGGCAAGCGCGGTTCGATCACGGGCCGGTATCTCGAGGGCTCACTGGAGATTGCGCTCCCTGCCACGCGTCGTGTGGCCGATCCTGCCCGCGTCGTCAGGATACAGGGAGCGCGGGAGCATAACCTCCGCAACATCGATGTCGAGATTCCGCTCGGTCTCTTCGTGGCCATCACCGGCGTATCCGGCTCCGGGAAGTCGACGCTCATCGAAGACATCCTGCACAGGTCGCTCGCGCGTCACTTCTACCGCGCCCGCGTCATCCCCGGCAAACACGATCGCATCACCGGACTTGAGCACATCGACAAGGTGATCGACATCGACCAGAGCCCGATCGGTCGGACACCGCGATCCAATCCGGCGACGTACACGGGGCTGTTCACTCCGATACGCGAGCTGTTCGCGGAGCTGCCGGAGGCGAAGATACGTGGCTACGGCCCGGGCCGCTTTTCCTTCAATGTGAAGGGGGGCCGCTGTGAAGCGTGTCAGGGGGACGGCCTTGTCAGGATCGAGATGCATTTTCTCCCCGATGTCTACGTTCCGTGCGAAGTGTGCAAGGGCAGGCGCTACAATCGCGAAACATTCGAGGTCCGCTTCCGCGGCAACAGCATAGCCGACGTGCTCGACATGACCGTGGAGGACGCGCTGATGTTCTTCGAGAACCAGCCGCGCATCCGGGGCAAGCTCGCGACGCTGTTCGATGTCGGCCTCGGATACATTCACCTCGGCCAGAGCGCTACCACGCTCTCCGGCGGCGAAGCGCAACGCGTGAAGCTGGCCACCGAACTCTCCAAGCGTGATACCGGGCGCACGATGTACATCCTGGACGAACCAACCACCGGGTTGCACTTCGAGGATGTGCGAGTTCTGCTGGATGTCCTGCATCGGCTCGTGGAACGCGGCAACACCGTCCTGGTGATCGAGCATAATCTGGATGTCGTCAAGACGGCGGACGCGATCATCGACCTCGGACCCGAGGGCGGCGCTCGCGGCGGAGCGATAGTTGCCACCGGAACCCCGGAGCAGGTCGCTGGGATTCCCGAATCACACACGGGTCGCTATCTGGGCCCACTGCTCGATCGTACGGTTCGAGGGGGCGGTGCCATGTTCCCGGCACGCCCGGAGATCCAGAAGGTGGGATAGGAGCGAGTCATGGTATCGCTGCTGGACATCATCGGTCCCGTGATGGTCGGGCCTTCATCATCCCATACCGCGGGCGCCTGCCGCCTGGGGCTTCTCGCGCGCTGCCTCGTGGGTGGCACTCCACAGCGTGCGCGCATCGAACTGCACGGATCCTTTGCGAGAACCGGTGAAGGACACGGCACCGACAAGGCGATCACAGGCGGCCTCATGGGCTTCCGTCCGGACGATGACCGGCTGCGCACTGCGCTCGAGATAGCCGAGCGCGAGGGGCTCGAGTATCGCTTCGAGAAGACGACGATCTCGGAGGATGCGCATCCGAACACCGTGCGCATGTCGCTGGAGGTCGGAGAGAGGACGGCGATGCTGGTCGGCGCGTCCCTCGGTGCGGGCCGCGTCCTCGTCAGCGAGATAGACGGCTACCCCGTCGCGATCACCGGCGCGCTCCCCACCATCGTGCTCGTTGCGGAGGACCGGAAGGGTTCCGTCGCGCGTATCGCGGGAATCCTGGCGGAGGAGGAGATCAACATCGCGACGCTCCGGCTCACGCGAAAGCATCGCGGAGGCGACGCGTTCATGGTGATCGAGGTCGACGATGTACCCGGAGTGGCTGTCCGCGACCGGCTTCGCGCGCTGCCCTGGGTGCGCTATGCGTTCTCGCTGGACAGGGTGGGGGCCTGACGGATGTACCGCTCGCTGGCCGAGGCCATTCGGGACGCCGAGTCGGCGGGGCGATCCCTCGCGGATCTCGCACTCGCGACCGAGGCGGAAGACCAGGGCCGGCCCGTAGCGGCGATCCGCGATGCATTGCAGCGGGCGCTCGTCGTCATGCGCGGTGCGGTGACGAACGGAATGACGGGGGACCTGAAGTCGGCTTCGGGGCTCGTCGGCGGAGATGCGGCGAAGCTGCGCAGCGGACCGGCGGGTCCGCTCGCCGCGACACCCTTTCGCGACATCCTGGCTCGTGCGCTGGCGGTGCAGGAGGTGAACGCAGCGATGGGTGTGATCGTGGCTGCTCCCACGGCAGGCGGTGCAGGCGTGCTCCCGGCCGTGCTCACGGGTCTCGCCGCCGACGGCAATATTCCCGACCAGGGCGTCGTGGATGCGCTCGCCGTTGCGGGGCTCATCGGGGCGGTGGTCGCGGAGCGCGCATCGCTCTCCGGTGCGGAGGGCGGCTGTCAGGCCGAGACAGGAGCTGCCGCGGCAATGGCCGCCGGAGCGGCAACGGAGATGCTCGGCGGCTCGCCCTCACAGGTTGGGCATGCCACATCGCTGGCCATGCAGGGAACGCTCGGCCTCGTCTGCGATCCCCTTGGTGGGCTCGTGGAGCTGCCGTGCGTATTCCGGAATGCGACGGGCGCGGCGATAGCGCTTGCTGCGATAGAGATGGCACTCGCAGGGATCACCTTCGCCATCCCGGTGGACGAGGTGATCGATGTGATGGGCGAGATCGGCCGCAACATGGATGTGCGTTATCGCGAGACGGCGGGTGGCGGCCTGGCCGCGACGCCGACGGGCCGGCGCCTCGCGCGCGAGCGGCTGGTGCAGATACGCAGGGCGGACGGGTGATGACGCGCGCTAGCCGCGGCCCGCTTTCGCGTGCTATCTTCGGCTCGCGCGGTGTCGCGGGTCATCGTCATCACGTGCACGTGAAACCTTGCGTACCCGCGCTGGCGTAGGGAGAGCGAGTTCCTCAACGAGGGTGCGCATGGTCACGAGAGAAGAGATCGAGGGGTTTCTCGACAGGCTGTCCAACGAGAGCGCGAGCTACTTGGAAATAGAGCCCGGGCTGTGGGTGGTGACGCCGAGCGGTGAGCTCGACTTCGACGTGGTCGTTCACTATTCGCCTCCGGTCGTCGTCCTCAGAGTGAAGGTCATGAACCTGCCGACCAGCCCGGACATGGTCGCGACGCTGAACCGGCGCCTGTTGCAGCTCAATGCGAGCGACCTCGTGCACGGCTCCTACGGCATCGAGCAGGAGGCGATCGTGCTCACGGAGGCGCTCGAGCTGTCGCACCTGGACTTCGAGGAGTTCCTGGCCAGTTACGAGAGCATGATGCTCGCACTCGCGTCGCACCTGCGTGAGCTCGGCACCTATCGCGAGGCACACTGAACCATGGGCATACTCGACCGGCTTTCCTCGCTTCTGCGCTCGAACATCAACGATCTGATCTCCCGATCCGAGAATCCGGAGAAGATGCTGAACCAGATCATCACGGACATGCGCTCGCAGCTCGTGAAGGCCAAGCAGCAGGTGGCCGCGGCGATCGCCGACGAGAAGCGCCTGCGCGACCAGGCGGACGCGGAAATCAGGCAGGCACAGGACTGGGAACGTCGCGCGATGCTGGCCGTGCAGGAAGGGCGCGACGATCTGGCGAAGCAGGCGCTAGTCCGTCACGGCGAGCACGTCCAGCACGCGCAGCAGCTCGAGACAACGTGGGTCGCGCATCGCAACGAGACGGAAAAGCTCAAGAACTCCCTGCGCGATCTCAACGACAAGATCGAGGAAGCAAAACGCAAGAAGAATCTGCTCATCGCCCGGCAGCGGCGCTCCCAGGCCCAGAAGCGCATCGCCGAGACGATGTCGTCCATGTCCGAGACGTCCGCGTTCGAGGCCTTCGCTCGCATGGAAGAGAAGATCGTCGCCAGCGAGAAGCAGATTCAGGCTTCGGCGGAGATCGACGAGGAGTTCAGCGGCGACCGGCTCTCGAACGATTTCCGGCGCCTGGAGCAGTCTACGAGCGCAGGGAGTGTGGACGTCCAGTTGCTCGCACTCAAGCAGAAGCTGGGAATGCTTCCCTCCGCTGCACCGGCCTCGAACAAACAGCTCGGATCGGGCGCTCAGGGTGCGGGTGCGGCGGGGGGGGGGGCGGGGGCGGGCGGAGCTGGGGCGCGTGAAAGCGAAGGCGAAGCCGCGGATGCGGCGGCGGAGCCGCTTCCCGGAGAGAAGGACCACACTTGACGACGGCTTTGGCGAAGACGTTCCGCTTCGCCCCGATACTGACGGCGATCGTCCTCACCGTCCTCCTGCTGTGGCTGCTCGGGGCCGTTGCGGAAGTATTCCTCCTCCTCTTCATAGCGATCATTGTCTCGCTGTACCTTGGTGCGGCCACCGATTTTCTGGTGCGTCGCTTCAAGCTACCGCGTCAACTCGGATTCATAGGCGCCCTTCTCCTGACCACGGCGGCGCTCATCGGGCTCATCTGGCTCCTCGTTCCGCCGGTCGTCCAGCAGACGCAACAGCTCATTCGGGTTCTTCCCAGCTACATCGCGCAGTGGGAGGACGGCATCGAGCGCTCGCTCGAGCGAATCCCCGGCATCGCCGACATGTGGCCGCCGGGCGAGCATCAGCTCATGAACGCCGTGTACGAGGAACTCGGCGGCTACTTCAGGAACGTCGTCCCCAAGGTAGTGTCCGTTGGCCACGCGATCATCAACATCTTCTCCGTGATCGTGATGGGGATCTACCTGACGCTTCACCCGGGTCTGTACCGCGAATGGCTCATTGCCCTCTTCCCGCCCGTGCACCGCGACCTGGTGCGCGACGTGCTCGGAGATCTCGGAGAAACCTTGCGGGCGTGGATCGTCGGACAGCTCGTTGCGATGATGCTGCTCGCCGTCCTCACGGCCATCGGTCTCTACCTGCTGCAGGTCCCGTTCGCGATGACGTTCGGGCTGTTCACGGGCGCCGTCGCAATCGTCCCGTTCTTCGGCACGCTCGTGTCCACCATCCTGCCGGCGATGTTCGTCCTTGGGGGCGAGGGTGTATTCGGACTGAGCCCGCTGGCGCACGCGCTGCTCGTCGCCCTTCTCGGCGTTGTGATCCATCTGATCGAGGGCAACGTCATAGTGCCCCGCATCATGGAGAAGCAGGTCGAGCTTCCGCCCGTGCTCACCATCATGTCGGTCCTCATCTTCGGTACGCTGCTCGGTCCGGTCGGGCTGCTGGTCGCCGTGCCGGCGCTCGCGACCATCATGGTCGTCGTGCGGCGCATTCTCACGAACCGGATCTATGAAGGGCAGGGCTTCCGTCGCACACCCCGCGACCGCGTGCTGGTGCTGCGAGTCCCGGTTCCGCAGGGCGGAGTGCTCGTCCCCGAATTCGCGCCCGACGTGATCGCGATCGCCGGCAATCCGGCCACCAGTCGCCGCAGCGCCTGACGTCCGGCGTCATCACCACCCCTGCGTCACCGCCTCGCCGAGCATGAAGCCTGGTCCCCGATACCTCATTCTCGCGGAGGGGCAGTTCGATCCCTTCACCTCGAAGACTGCGAACGCGTGCATCCGCTACACGCCGGAGTCGGTCGTCGCGGTCATCGATTCCCGGCACGCCGGTGAGCGCGTCCAGGACGTACTCGGATTCGGTGGCAGCATCCCCGTCGTGGCATCGCTGGCCGACGGGCTTGCCTTCGCGCCCAGCGCGCTGCTGATCGGCATAGCGCCGCAGGGCGGGCAATTCCCGGAGGCGTGGCGCGGGGCCATCCGTGACGCGCTCGGCGCGGGCCTCGATGTGTGGAGCGGACTGCATGCCTTCCTGGGCGACGACGCGGAGCTCGCGTCGCTCGCGACGCGGAACGGTGCGACTATCCACGATCTGCGGAAGCCGCCGCCCGATCTTCCAGTGGCGACAGGACGTGCGCGCGAGGTGGATGCCACCGTCATACTGACCGTCGGGACTGATTGCAACATCGGAAAGATGACAGCGGCGCTTCAGGTGCGGAACGCGCTGCGCGCCGCCGGGCACCGTGTCGCCTTCGCGGGCACGGGGCAGACGGGGATACTGATCGAGGGCTGGGGGATCGCCGTCGACGCGGTCGTCGCGGATTTCATTGCCGGCGCCGCGGAGCGACTCGTGCTGCAGGCGGCCGGGAACGCCGAGATAGTGCTGGTGGAAGGGCAGGGATCGATCGTGCACCCCGGATACTCCGGTGTGACGTATGGTCTCATGCACGGGTCACTGCCCCACGCGATGGTGCTGTGCGCGCAGCCGACACGCACGCGGGTGAACTCCAACGACTGGGTTCGCATCCCTCCGCTCCCCGATCTCATCCGCCTGCACGAGCTTGCACTGCAGTACCTGGCGCCATCGCCAGTCATCGCCATCGCGCTCAACACGTACGATCTGGACGAGGACGACGCGCGGCGCGCGATCGAACTGTGTGCGGCCGACACGGGCCTGCCGGCGACGGATCCCGTCCGGTTCGATCCCGCACCCGTTGCGGACGCGATCCTGGATTTTCACGCGCGGCGGGCGCGCAGCTAGCCTCCGCTGGGCCTGGCGCTCGCCCCGATCCGTCACCGGTCGCGGAAGCGCCGAGCGTCAACGCGCTGGAGGGCACCCGACCGCGTCGCGATGATGCCGGTCTCCGCCAGGAGGAGGCGCATCATGCACCTCCATCGTGGGACGGCGGAGGTGAATGCAATGACAGCGGGCGTACTCTGCGTGCGTGGGCTCAGAAAGAGCTACCGCGCCGGCATTCGAGGCTGCGGGGCGACCGTCGACGCCCTTCGCGGTGTGGACCTCGATCTCGCTGCGGGCGAGATGGTCGGCCTGAGCGGGCCGAGGGGCTCGGGAAAGTCCACGCTTCTCCTCTGCGCGGCCGGCCTGGCACAGGCCGACGCCGGCAGCATCGAATGGTTTGGATGCGACCGGATTCCCCGCGTGCCGCGCGGCGGGGTGGCCCTTGTAACCGAGCGCTCACAGCGTCCCGGCCTGGCGCGCGCTCTCTTCGGGCGGCCTCGCCTGCTCCTGCTGGACGAGCCGCTCGCCGGTCTCGATCCCGTATTGCGAGCCGAGACGCGCGAGCTCTTGCGATCGCTCGCCGAGGACGGAGTCTCGATTCTGCTCTCATCGCATGACATATCGCCCGTAGAGCACCTGGTGCACCGCGTCGTGATCCTTCGTGACGGGCGCGTGTCGCGCGAGTTCGATCGGGGGACTCTGAGCCGGAGCCGTATCCTCGAGCTCACGGTGGAAGGTGCTCCGCTGGCGCGACGCCTCCTCGCGACCCGTGTCGCGCGCGTCAAGCAGCTCCGCGACGTGTTGCGAGTTCCGCTGGCCGGGGCGACTGCGGAGGAGATTCTCGCCCACTGCCGGGCGCTGGGAATCGACGTGCGGAGATCGCGCATCACGATCGATGGCGACAACCACGTGCCGGGAGTGGTCGCACGACGCAGTTGCGTCGCGGAGCGCGTGACGGACCGCGTGACGGACCGCGTCGCGGAGGTCGCGGACGATTGACCGGCAGCATGGATTGCCCCTAGCTTCCGCGCGGTGACCGGCTTCCAGCTCTTCAACACGATGACACGACAGGTCGAGCCATTCGCGCCCGCGGATGGTTCGACCGTGCGCATGTACTCCTGCGGGCCGACGGTGTACGACCCGGCCCATATCGGCAACTTCCGGACGTTCCTGCTCGTGGACCTGCTCCGGAGGACGCTTCGGTTGCGAGGGTGGGATGTAGACCTTGTCATGAACATCACGGATGTCGATGACAAGATCATCCAGCGCGCGACCGAGCGAGGGGTGAGTATCGGTGATGTGACGCGGCCGATGACCGATGTGTTCCATCGCGACCGTGAATACCTGCGTATCCAGCCGGCGGGCGGTTATCCGAAGGCGACCGAGCACATAGGCGAAATGGTTGCACTGGTGGAGCAGCTCGTGGCTCGCGGGCTCGCGTACGTCGCCGACGACCGTTCGGTCTACTTCGCGATCGACCGGTTCCCCGGCTACGGACGCCTCTCGCGCCTCGACGCTCGCAGCATCCGGGTGGGTGCACGTGTGGCGCAGGATGACTACTCCAAGGAGAACGCCCAGGACTTCGCGCTGTGGAAGGCGGCCAGGCCGGAGGATGAAAGGGCGGGCGCGGCGTGGGATTCCCCGTGGGGGCGCGGGCGTCCCGGCTGGCATCTCGAGTGTTCGGCCATGGCAATGCGCTACCTCGGTGAGACGCTCGACATCCACTGCGGCGGCGTCGACCTCATCTTCCCGCACCACGAGGACGAGATCGCGCAGTCCGAAGGTGCGACGGGCAAGCCGTTCGCCAGGCTCTGGTGCCATGGCGAGTTCCTCCTGACCGAAGGAAGCAAGATGGCGAAGCGGATCGGCAACGTCGCGCGAGTCGACGACCTGCGCGAGGAGGGCATTCCCGGCGCCGCCCTGCGGCACCTCGTGTTCTCCACGCACTACAGGAAGCAGCTCAATCTCTCGCGGGCCTCCCTCGATGCATCGGGCGAGGCGGTGCGCCGTATCGGGGATTTCGCACAGCGTCTCGGGGAGGTGGACGGCGGTCCGCCCGGTCTATCGCGCACCGCCGACGAGGCCGACCGTGCGGTGCGCGACGCGCTCTTCAACGACCTGCACGCGCCCAACGCTCTGGCCGCGCTGTCCACGTTCGTCAACCGTGCGAATGCAGAGCTCGACCGTGGTGGCAGCGACGCGCGAGCGGTCGAGCGCGCGCGGGAGGTGTTCGCGACGATCGACGGCGTGCTCGACATCGTCCCCCAGCGCGGCGTGCCGGACGCGGAGCTCGAACGTTTCGTGGAAGAGCGCCTCGCAGCGCGTGCGGCCGCCCGGGCGCGGCGCGACTTCGCGGCCGCGGACGCGATTCGCGCGGAGCTGGAGGCGCGGGGGATCGCCATCGAGGATTCGCCCGCGGGGCCGCGCTGGAAGAAGAACCGGTAGGAGGCGCTTGGCCTCCCCGCCTAAGTGGCCGTTCTTCAGCGGCTTGACACTCATCCCGGCGCTACTTATTCTACGAGTCTCGCACAAAAATGGGCGTCGTTCGCTGACGTAGCTCAATTGGCAGAGCAGCTGATTTGTAATCAGCAGGTTGCGAGTTCGATTCTCGCCGTCAGCTCTGGGGCTCGGCGGCGGCCGGCGGAGCGGCGCGGTCGAACGGGTCAATGAGTTCCGGGGAGTTCCGGGGTTTCGAGTTTCCGAACACGGGCGACAGAACACGGGCGACAGAACACGGGCGGGAGATTGGGGGTGGGGGCGTGCAGCGGCCCGGATTCGGTGGGGTACCCAAGTGGCCAAAGGGAGCAGACTGTAAATCTGCCGGCTCACGCCTTCGAAGGTTCGAATCCTTCCCCCACCATGGGCGCCAGTCGGGCATCGTGCCGTGAGCGCGGGGAATGGAATGGCGGCGGGGCCGGTGAACGAACGCGGGAGTAGCTCAGCTGGTAGAGCGCAAGCCTTCCAAGCTTGATGTCGCGGGTTCGAGCCCCGTCTCCCGCTCTGATTGGCGCCGGAGTTGCCCATGACGCGGAACCGGTGGGCGAGGGAGCGGCGGGCTGTGAAGCACTGTGAAGCGCGGTGGCGAACGGAAACGAAGGGCGAAGCGTGGCGGGCAGGAGGCGAAGGGAGGGCAGGATCGCTCGCGTAGCTCAGTTGGTAGAGCACACCCTTGGTAAGGGTGAGGTCACCGGTTCGATCCCGGTCGCGAGCTTTGAAGGCATGCATCGGGAAACGGTTGGCGGGCAGGCGGGGCGCGAGAACACTCAACAACTTCGGGATCCAGGCATCATGGCCAAGGCGAAATTCGAGCGTACGAAGCCGCACGTGAACGTGGGAACGATCGGTCACGTGGATCATGGCAAGACGACGTTGACGGCGGCGATCACGACGATACAGGCTCAGAAGGGATTGGCGA
>JBOHTO010000056.1:0-72721 GCA_050733695.1 Gemmatimonadaceae bacterium
GCCGTTATCGTTCTTTCCGACGGTCAACAACGGCATAGCGGCTGTCCTGTACTGCTTTCTCTTCCTGTACATGGTGTTCGCCGGGGCGGGGACGTGGAGCGTCGACGCGCTGATCGCCCGCTCGAAGTGGCAGCACTAGTGATATCACCACGCACCGCCTGGAGCTTGACATGATCTCGCTGCACGACATCCGCTTCGCCATCAGGAGTCTGTCCAGGGTCCCCGGTTTCACGATCGCCGTTGTCATGACACTGGCGCTCGGCATCGGCGCGAACACGGCGATATTCAGCGTGGTTCGCGGCGCGCTGCTGCGGCCACTGCCCAATCGCGATGGGGACCGTCTGGTCTATCTGCGCCAATCGGCGACGCAGATCGGACAGGACAACGTCCTGTTCTCGGTTCCGGAGATCATCGACTATCGCACCGGATCCACCGCGCTCCGCGGGTTCGCCGAGTACTCGGAGATCCAGGCCACGATGCTCGGACACGAGGACCCTGTGCGCGTTCTCGCCGGGGTGGTCACCGGGAACTACTTCGACGTGATGGGTCTGGGTCCCGTCGCCGGCCGGCTGTTCGACAGTCGCGACGATGGGCCGGGAGCCGCTCCGGCGATGGTGCTCACGCAGGCCTACTGGCTCCAGCGCTTCGGCGGCGACCGTGACGTCATTGGAAGGAGCGTGCGGCTCAACGGTAGTCCGATCCTGATTGTGGGTGTGGTGCAGGATGCGCCGCGCTATCCCGGTGTGACAGATGTGTTCGTCAACATGGTCACGAGCCCGCACCATCTCAGCGCGACGATGGTGACCGGTCGGACGCACCGCATGACGGAAGTGTTCGCGCGGCTCGCGCCCGGCGCAACGATGGCGCAGGCAAGCGCCGAGCTCGATCGCATCTCGGCGAACGTCTATGCTGACCATCCCGAGACCTACGAACGGGCTGCCGGCTACAGCATCAGCGTGACCCCGCTGCGCGAAGTGATGAACGAGAGGGCGACGCTGACGTTCTGGTTGCTGATGGGTGCGGCGGGATTCGTCTTCCTCATCGCCTGTGCCAACGTGGCGAATCTGACGCTCATCCGCGGAATCCGCCGCGAACGGGAGCTGATTGTCAGGCGCGCAATGGGAGCGGGAGTGGCGCGCATCCGTCGACTGCTGCTGGCCGAGAACCTCCTGCTCGCAACGGCCGGCGGTGCTCTCGGGTTGGTGATCGCCTACGCGGGACTCGGCGTGCTGGTCGCCTTTGCCGAACAACTCACGACGCGCGGCGGCGAAATCCGTCTGGACGGCGCTGTCCTCGCATTCACGATCGCCGTCACCATCGCAGTGGCCATCGTGCTCGCCTTCGTGCCCAACGTGGGTGCCGAAGGATCGCTCGCCGCGTCGCTGGCCAGTGCCGGCAAGCGCACGACAGCGGGGCGCGGGCGGCAGCGAATGCAGCGCTCGCTGGTCGTGGTGCAGGTCGCGGTGTCCGTGGTGCTGCTCACCGGCGCCGGTCTGCTCGTGCGGACCCTCATGAAGCTGCAGGTCGTGGACACCGGCGTGGGCGTGGAGAATGTGCTGACCATGGAAGTGCCGATGGATGGCACGGGTCGCAGCACCGCGGAGCAGCTCGCGCTGTACGAACAGATGCGGGATCGCATTGCCGCTCTCCCCGGGGTCATCGAGGCGGGTCTCGGGTCGAACGTTCCCCTGCGCGGCACCGATTTCCGGCTGGACATCAAGGCAGAAGGGCGGCCGGTCGCTCCTGGTGAGCCCACGCCCAACGCGGAGTACCGCACGGCGAGCCCCGAGTATTTTCGCGCCGCGGGAATCCCGCTCGTGCGAGGGCGTGAGTTCGCGACGACGGATCGACAGGGCACCGCACGCGTGGTGATCCTGAATCAGACGCTCGCCAGACGACTCTTCGAGGACAGGGATCCCATCGGGCAGCGCGTGGCGTGGACCGGCGATGTGTTACGGTTCATCCCGGTCTCGGGAGAGTGGCGGACCGTGGTGGGCGTGGTGGGCGATACGCGCGATGCCGGTCTGGACGCCGACCCTTCTCCCGTGCTATTCCAGCCGTTCGCGCAGGAGGAGATCTTCTCGGGCGCCTTCATCGTCCGCACGGGCGCCGACCCCGCTGCGCTCGGTTCATCGGTCGAACAGACGATCCGATCGTTCGATCCGCAGGCGCTCGTGGAGAATGTGCTGACGCTGGAGCAGGTGCGCGATGACCGGGTCGCGCCGCGGCGGGTGAACACGCTGCTCGTCACCTCGTTCGGCGCGCTCGCGCTCGTGATCGCGGCCGTCGGCATCGCGGGCGTCCTCGCATTCTCGGTGAGTTCGCGCACCGGTGAGATCGCGATCCGCATGAGCCTCGGTGCCGATCCGTTCCGCGTCAAGCAGATGATCCTCGGCGAGGGCTGGGTGCTGCTGGCGATTGGATTGATGCTCGGCGTGGCGGGATCGCTGGCCGCGTCGCGGCTGCTCGAGACGCTGCTTTACGGTGTTACGCCCGGCGATCCGTTGACGGTGAGTATCGTCGCCCTGACGATGGCCACGGTGGGTACGCTGGCGTGCTGGATCCCGGCGGCGCGAGCGGCGCGGGTGCAGCCGGCCGTGGCACTCAGGGCGGAGTGAGCGGTGGGACCTGGCGTGCGGGGCGTGTCGAATTCGCTGGCCCTCGTTCGACGTATGAGTAGAGCCGGGTTCAGCAGGTCGAGATCGTCCGGCAGCCCGGCTCCGAAACCGAACCCACATGGAGATACGACGATGCGATTCATGGTGCTGGTGAAGGCCGACGCGAACTCAGAGGCGGGCGAGATGCCGAGTGAAGAGCTCCTGACCGCAATGGGCAAGTACAACGAGGAGCTGGTGAAGGCGGGAGTGATGCTTGCGGGCGAGGGTCTGCATCCGAGTTCGAAAGGTGCGCGCGTCCGGTTCTCCGGAAAGAAGCGGACGGTGATCGACGGGCCCTTCACGGAAGCGAAGGAGCTGATCGCCGGCTTCTGGCTCTGGCAGGTGAAGTCGAAGGAGGAGGCGATCGAGTGGGTGAAGCGCTGTCCGAATCCCATGCCCGGGGAATCCGAGCTCGAGATTCGCCAGGTGTTCGAGGCGGACGACTTCGGCGCCGAGTTCACGCCCGAACTGCGGGCGCAGGAGGAGCGTTTACGCGAACAGTTGGACGCGAAGCGGTAGCGCCGACAGCGTTGGTGTGCCGTGGATAGTCGATCGCGATGAGGCACACCAACGCACTGTTGCAGAGCGCTTCCGCCGCGCTGTTGCGGAACGCTTCTGCGGCGCTGTTGCAGGGGCTTCAGCGAACGGAGCTTGCTGTTGCCCTGGTCGCCCTGCGTGATTCCGAACTCCGGGAGCCACCGTCTCGCTTCGAACGATTGGCGATCGCTTCGACCCCGATCGCGACGACGGATAGAAACATGGAAAATGTCGGGCGCCCCTGATCCTGAATGCCATGCCGAACTGAAGGATCAACCAGGAGGAGGTCATCATGCTGGGAGACGCCGATGCTGTCGCAACAGTCGCGGTCAAGGATCTGGATGTCGCGTTCGAGCACTACGACATGCCTGACACCACGCGCAAGGGCGATGTGCATGCCGCGGGAAGCTGGAAGGCCGCGTGGTTCAAGGACCCCGACGGCAACATTCTCGCGATCGTCGATCGGTAGGGGAAGTCGCACCGACTCCCTCGCCCCCTCGCGTTTTCGGAGATCAATGCCGTTGTACCTGCACACCGATGAACCGCTCGCCGTTGCCGTCGTCGCGGCCATCCGCGCAGGCGATCTTCCGGCACTGAAGCGGCTCCTGACCGAGAATCCCGCTCTCGCCCGGGCGAGACTCGGCGATGCTGACCCCGACGGGATGTCGCGCACGCTGTTGCACGTGGTGACGGACTGGCCGGGGCACTTCCCCAACGGTGCGGCAACCGTCGCCCTGCTCGTCGATGCCGGCGCCGAGGTCAACGCCCGGTTCAGCGGACAGCACACCGAGACGCCCCTGCACTGGGCGGCGAGCAGCAACGATGTCGACGTGCTCGACGCGCTGCTCGACGCCGGTGCCGACATCGAGGCGCCCGGTGCGGTCATCGGCGACGGGAGTCCACTGGCCGACGCGAGGGGATTCGCGCAATGGCGGGCAGCCCACCGACTGGTCGAGCGCGGTGCACGAACTGAATTGCACGACGCCGCAACGCTCGGGCTCATGGACCGCCTCGAGGGCTATTTTGCCGCCGCCCAACCACCCGTGCCGGACGAGGTCAGCCGCTCCTTCTGGGGCGCATGCCATGGCGGGCAGCGGCGCGCGGCGGAGTATCTGCTGGCCCGTGGCGCCGACATCAACTGGATCCCGTGGTGGGAGAGACTGACACCACTCGACGCGGCGCGCCGCGGCGGTTGGGGCGAACTCGCCGAGTGGTTGCGTGGTCTGGGGGCGAAGTCAGCGGAAGATCTGGCCTGACCGCGGACGTTGTTCACTTGCAGATGGCCGCGAGGCCGTGCGGAGATACGCCGCGTTCGTTCTTATCGGTGTGAATGTGGAGTGACACGGGCGACCTGGGGCCGGTGCGCGTCGTGAAACCCGCGAGGGCGATCGCGCGTTCTGCCAGCACCCACCGGCCTGCGGAGCGCGCCTCATGTCAATTGTTCACCCACTTCGCTACGCATCGAGATCACTGCGACGGACACCTGCCTTCACGGTTACTGCGCTGCTCACGCTCGTCATCGGGATTGCAGCGTGCGTCGCGATCTTCGCCGTGGTGCATGGCGTGCTCCTGCGGCCGCTGCCGTACGGCACCCCGGACCGGCTGGCAGGCGTCTCCCACGATCTCCCGCCGCTCTCCCTGAGCCGGGTGGGCCAGACTTCGGCGACGTACTTCACCTACAAGAGGTTCGCCCGCGCTCTCGAAGGAATTGGTGCCTACGACAACGGTGCCGTGAACGTGGCCGAACCCGGCGGCGGGACAACGCCACAGCGTATCACTTCCTCGTGGATCTCGGCGAGTGTCATCCCGTTGCTCGAGGTGAATCCCGCCATGGGACGGACCTTCACGGAGCAGGAGGATTCCCCCGGCGGCCCGAGCGTCGTCGTCATCAGCGACGGCCTCTGGCGTGCGCGCTTCGGCGCGGATCCGAACATCATCGGGCGCACCATCGGAGTGAACGGCATCACCCACGAGATTGTCGGAGTGATGCCGCGCGGGTTTCAGTTTCCGGCGACGGGCACGGAACTATGGCTGCCGCTCAGGCTCGATCCGAACGACCCGAATCCGGGCGGGTTCAACTACGGCTCCGTAGCGCGCCTGCGATCTGGCCTGAGCGTAATGGACGCACAGCGTGATCTTGCGTCGGTGCTCCCACGCATGGTCGAGATCTCGCCCACCGTGGCGCCAGGCATATCGATGCAGATGCTGCTGGATCAGGCGAAGCCGAGTCCGGTGATCACGCCGCTGCGCGAGGAGATGACTGGCGACATCGCCGGAACCCTGTGGATGGTAGCCGCGGCGGCGGGACTCGTGTTGCTCGTCGCGTGCTTCAACGTGGCGAATCTCATTCTCGTGCGCGCGGACGGGCGCCAGCGCGAGTTTGCGGTGCGCGAAGCGCTGGGCGCCGGACGCGCGCGGGTGCTGGTGCATTTTCTCGCCGAATCGGCGGTGCTGGCGGCAATTGCCGGCGCCAGCGGGCTCGCCGTCGCCTGGGTCGCCGTGCGCGCGCTCGTCGTCGCCGCCCCCGTGGGCATCCCGCGGCTGACGGAGGTGGAGATTGGCGCGGCGGCCGTCGCATTCACCGTCCTCATCGCAGTGTTTGTGGCAGTCGTCTGCAGCGCGATCCCTGCGCTGCGCATTGGGCGGGTGCGGCTCTCGACTGCCCTGCGGGGTGGGGGTGGGGGTGGACGCGGGGGCACGGCTGGCATAACCGAACATCGCGTTCGTGGTGCGCTCGTGGCGGCGCAGATCGCGCTCGCGCTCGTCGTGCTTGCGGGTTCGGGGCTGCTGCTGCGCACCTTCCAGAAGCTGCACGCCGTCCAGCCGGGCTTCGACGCGGATGGCGTAGCGACTTTCTGGATGTCCCTGCCAGCGGCGCGCTATCCAGACGATTCGGCGACTTCGCGCTTCTACGCGCGACTCACCGATCGTGTGGCCGGGTTGCCGGGCGTGCGCGCCGTGGGCATCTCGTCGCGTTTGCCGCTCGTGAGCCACGGGCTGAGTCAGAATCCGTTCTATGCGGAGGACGACCCGTCTTCCTCCACGGCCATCCCACCCATCCAGATCTTCACCACAGTCGACGGTGGATATTTTCGTGCGATGGGAATTCCGCTGCTTGCGGGCCGGACGTTCGATCACCTCGGAACGCAGCGCCCTGATGAAGCTGTTGTCAGTCAGGCGACAGCCGAACAGTTCTGGCAGGATCCGACCGGCACGCGCGCGGTGGGCAAGCGGTTCCGGACATTTCCTGAAGGACCCTGGTACACCGTCATGGGCGTGGTGGGCAACGCGCGCGACACCGCGCTCACGGCTCCACCGTCGCAGACTGTCTATTTCCCCCAGGTACCTGCCGGCGAGATGGATTTCGGGCAGGCGCAGCGAACGATGGCACTCGTCGTGAGAACCGCGGGCGAACCGACGGCGATCACGAACGCTGTGCAGCGCACCATCCGCGAGCTCGATCCCGCGCTGCCGACGTTCGACGTTCAGCCGATGACCGCGGTTCTCAGGGCATCGATGGCTCGACTGTCATTCGTCATGCTGATCCTGGGTACCGCGGCCGCCGTGACCCTGGTCCTCGGTGCGGTGGGGCTCTATGGCGTGATGGCCTATCTCGTCACGTTGCGTTCCCGTGAGCTGGGCGTGCGGATTGCGCTCGGCGCGGAACCGCGCGCGGTAGCTGCGATGATGACCCGGCAGGGGCTGGCGCTCACGGGCATCGGCATCGTCGCCGGACTGGGTGTGTTCGCGCTCGTCGCCCGCTTCCTGCGGTCGTTTCTCTTCGGCGTGGCACCGAGCGATCCCGTCACGCTCGTGGTTGCGTCGTTGATGCTGGTTGCGATCGCGCTGCTCGCGAGTTGGGTGCCGGCACGCCGAGCGTCGAGGGTCGATCCAGCGGATGCGCTGCGGGCCGAGTAGGTCGGGTTCCGCGACGATTCGGACGGGAGTGGCGCGCGAGGAGGAGTACGTGATCCCTGGCTCATTGACTCTGTCCCCGCCTCCGCCCTAATCTTCCCACGGCAACGCGGACTCACCGCCCGCGTGTCGCAGCGCCCGAAAAGGGGAGCATATGCTACTTCGCCCCGGAGCGCGGCTCGGTCCATACGAAATCCTCCAGCCGCTCGGCGCCGGAGGGATGGGCGAAGTGCATCGCGCGCGGCATCTCAAGCTGCGCCGCGATGTAGCGATCAAGGTCCTCCCCACGGACCTCGCTGCCGACCGTACGCGGCTCGCCCGCTTCGAGCGCGAAGCACGTACCGCCTCTGCCCTCAATCACCCCAACATCATCACGATTTACGACGTCGCCGAGCACGAGGGGACGACGTACATCACGATGGAGCTCGTCGAGGGGCACACACTGCGGGAACTCATCGCGGAGGGACCGCTCCCGATCGATGGGACGATTCGCCTCGCGGAGCAGATCGCAGACGGACTTGCCAAGGCGCACGCGGCTGGCATCGCGCACCGCGACATCAAGTCCGCGAACGTCATGGTCACCCACGATGGGCTCGTCAAGATCCTCGACTTCGGGCTCGCCAAGCCGCTCACGACAGTGCGCCGCGAGGAGATCGGCGGGCCAACGCTGACGTCGGAAACTCTGGAAGGGGTGATGGTCGGCACGCCGCACTACATGTCACCCGAACAGTTGTCGGGCGACGTCGTGGACCATCGCTCCGACCAGTTCGCCTTCGGCGTGGTCCTCTATGAGATGGTCGGCGGCAAGCCGCCTTTCGACGGCCCGTCGCTGGCAGCGGTCATCAGCGCGATCCTCGTCGCACCCACGCCCCCGCTCAAGCGGCTGCGACCCGGGGCGCCGCCTGACCTCGAGCGTATCATCTGCCGATGCCTCGAGAAGGATCCCGCCAGGAGATTCCCTTCGACTGCGGAACTCGGAAAGGAACTGCGCCGGTGCGAGGAGCGGCGAACCCGCGGCGCGCACGGATTCGTCGCGATGCTCAGGCGCCCAGCCGTCGCCGCTGCGATCACCGCGGTCGCGCTGGCGCTTGGCACCGCCGGTTGGCTATGGTCGAGCGGCGCAGGCGAGCGGTGGGCGCAAACCGAGGCGATCGATGAGATCACGCGCCTCACCGAGACCGGTGATCTCTACACGGCCTACGCCACTGCCCGCCGGGCGGAGAAGTACCGCCCCGACGATGCGGAGCTGCAGAAGGTGATCGATCGGATCACGCTCCCGATCACCGTGAACACCGAGCCGAGCGGCGCCGAGGTGTCGGTAAAGGGATACACGACGCCCGACGCGAAGTGGGAGAGGATCGGAGTTACCCCGATTGCGATGCGGATCCCCTACGCGATGATGCGCTGGAGGATCACCAGGGCGGGGTACGAACCGTTCGAGGGCGCACCGTTCGGTGGCGGCGCGATCGGCGCGCTTGCCCGGGGGCTCGTCCTCGATTCCGCCGGCACTCGACCGCCAGGCACCGTTCGCGTTCCCGGAGGGATGCTCCACGCGATGCCTGGCGCGCGCCCGCCGGTCGAACTGCCCGTCGTCGAAATCGGTCCCTTCTTCCTCGACCGGTACGAGGTGACGAATCGCCAGTTCAGGGAGTGCATCGACGCCGGCGGATACCAGAGGCAGGCATGGTGGCCCGCGCAAATCGAGCGCGACGGACGGGAGATCATCTGGAAGGAAGCGGTCGATTTCTTCCGCGATGCGACCGGCCAGCATGGCCCGTCCACATGGGAAGCGGGTGACTATCCCGCGGGCGACGACGACCATTCCGTCGGCGGTGTGAGCTGGTACGAAGCCGCGGCATACCGCGCGTTCGCCGGCAAGACTCTGCCGACGATCTATCACTGGTTCCATGCGCTGGGGCAGGATCAGCTATCGGACATCCTGCTGCACAGCAACATGGACAACGACGCGAAGTCACCGGTCGGCCAGTTCAAGGGGCTCGGCGCGTATGGCACCTATGACATGGGCGGAAACGTGAAGGAGTGGGCGTGGAACGCTGCAGGCGACGGCCGTTACATCCTGGGCGGCGCGTGGAACGAGCCGACATACCTGTTCAAGCATCTCGTCGCGCAGGATCCCTCGAACCGCGATCCCACCAACGGCGTACGCTGCGCGAAGTACCTGGAGCCGCCGGCCGAGCATCTGATGGCGTCCGTCGCACCGATGCGCGAGTACGCGCGGCCGGCGCCGATCACCGACGAGGCGTTCGCCATACTGCGCGGGATGTACGCGTACGACCGGACTCCGCTCGAAGCCGAGGTGGTGCGGGTGAACGACAGTCTTCCGAACTACCGGAGGGAGACGGTCTCGATCCGGGCCGCATACGGCAACGAGCGAATGGACGTGCACCTCCTGATCCCGCGCGAGGTCTCTCCACCGTACCAGTCGGTGATCTGGTTCCCGGGCGCCGACGTATTCCTGCTGCGGTCGAGCGAGAACTTCTCGTCGGCCTACCTGTTCGACTTCATTCCGCGCGGCGGGCGCGTGCTGGTGCACCCGATCTACAAGGGGATGTACGAGCGGTGGGAGCCCCGGCAAGCCTCCCCGAGCGGGCGGCGCGACATGGTGGTCCGCTGGTCGCAGGACCTGTCACGCACGATCGACTACCTGGAGACACGCCCCGACTTCGACGCGGAGAGGATCGGATACTACGGGTTCAGCAGCGGCGCGATCCACGGACAGGTCTTCACCGCTGTCGAGCCGCGCATCGCGGCCAGCATCCTCCTTGGCGGCGGCCTGGTTCCGATTCCGTTCCGGCCGGAGATGCATCCCGCGCTCTTCGCGTCGCGGTCGCGGACCCCGACGCTGATGATCAACGGACGCGACGACTTCATCATGCCGTACGAGATGTCGCAGCGGGCGCTGTTCGATCTGCTGGGCGCGCCGGATGGCATGAAGCGGCACGCGCGGCTCGACGGCGGGCACATTCCCACGAATCGACTGGAGATCATCCGGGAAGTGCTGGACTGGCTGGACCTGCATCTGGGGCCGGTGCAGCACACGGCTGTGGTGGCGGAGGCGAGCTCACGGCCGTAGTGACGGCTTCCGATATCCATCGCGCGATCGATGCAGTGTGGCGGATCGAGTCTGCGAAGCTCATCGCCGGTCTTGTGCGGATCGTGGGCGACGTAGGCCTGGCCGAAGATCTCGCGCAGGATGCACTCGTGGCAGCGCTCGAGCGGTGGCCGGATTCGGGGGTCCCGGACAACCCGGGCGCCTGGCTCATGGCTACCGCGAAGCATCGTGCGATCGATCACCTTCGCCGCAACAAGCTGCTCGAGCGCAAGCACGAGGAACTCGGTCACGAGCTCGATGCGCGGCAGGAGAGCCCCGAGTCCGATCTCGATGCCGCGATCGACGATCACATCGGCGACGACCTCCTGCGCCTCGTGTTCATAACCTGTCACCCGGTTCTCTCGACCGAGGCGCGCGTCGCGCTCACGCTCCGGCTGGTCGGAGGTCTGACGACCGAGGAAATAGCGCGTGCCTTCCTCGTCCCGGCGGCCACGATCGCCCAGCGAATTGTCCGCGCCAAGCGGACACTGGGCGAGTCACGCGTTGCGTTCGAGGTCCCGCGCGGTGACGAGCTCTCGTCCCGACTGTCGTCGGTGCTCGAGGTCATCTACCTCATCTTCAACGAGGGCTACTCGGCGACCGCGGGCGACGACTGGGTGCGACCAGGGCTCTGCGAGGACGCGCTGCGTCTCGGGCGTATTGTTGCCGAGCTCATTCCGGAGGAGCCGGACGTGCACGGCCTGGTCGCGCTCATGGAGATTCAGGCATCGCGATTGAGGGCGCGAACGGGTCCGTCGGGAGAGCCCATCGTGTTGCTCGATCAGGACCGCGCGCGCTGGGATCACTTGCTCATCCATCGCGGTCTCGCGGCTCTCGAGCGGGCCGAGAAGCAGGGTGGCGCGCTCGGCCCGTACGCGTTGCAGGCCGCGATCGCCGCGTGTCACGCGCGAGCGCGCACCCCCGGCGAGACGGACTGGGCGCGCATCGCGGCGTTCTACGATGCACTCGTTCAGGTCGCGCCGTCGCCCGTGGTCGAGCTGAATCGCGCGGTCGCGTTCGGGATGGCGTTCGGGCCCGCGGCGGGTCTGGACCTTGTCGATGCGCTGACGTCGGAGTCGTCGCTCGAGGGTTACCATCTCCTGCCGGCCGTGCGTGGCGATCTTCTCGCGAAGCTCGGCCGCTTCGATGAAGCGCGAGTGGAGTTCGAGCGCGCGGCATCGCTCACGCGGAACGTGCGCGAGCGGGAGCTGCTGCTCGCGCGGGCGGCAGCGTGCGTGCGCGGATCGGCTCCCACACAGCCGTCGTGACGAGAGGTGCGTTTTCTGGCGGTATCCGGGTGAGCGCTCGGGTACCTGACCGCGGCGGCCAGTTATTGTCGTTTAAGAGCCATTCCAGTGGCTTATAAGCCGAGTAACACGCTCTTTAACGATATGCGCGCACCGCAGACGGCTGCTTCCGCCTATGCAACACCGCTCGACCTCCTCCTGGGCGCACCACTCCGTGTGCGCGTCCTGCGGGTGCTGGACGAAGCAGGTGATGTTCGGCGTGCCTCGGACCTGGCGCGGCTTGCTAGTGCCAACCTGACGGCCGTACATCGAGACGGACCAGATCGCCACGATCGACGTCCAGCCCGGCGTGCGCCGTCACCTGGCGACTCGCACTGATGGCAGGAAGCGCAAGGCGGGGAACGACTCGCTCCGGATGATGCTGGGTCGCGAGGGATCGTGAGCGCGTGAGCGCAGCCACCACAAACGTTGCCCTGGTGGGTGATCACCGCACGAGGTTGGCGATCGCCGACCGCATTTCCTCGAGCGCCCATCCGTCCGCCTCGGCCGCCGTTCGCGCACGCAGGGGCTCCAGCGCGGCGATGGAGCCAATCCTTCCCAACGCCCAGGCGGCGTGCCCACGGACGAGTGGTTCTTCGTCTGACAGCGCCGCCACCAGTGCAGGCACCGCACCGGGATCGCCGCGGTTGCCCAAGGCCACGGCGACGTTGCGGAGGAACCCGCGCCGCCTGGTCCGCTTCGCTGGCGACGCGCGCGAGAAGGTGCGCCAGTCCTCCGGTGACATGGTGATCCAGTCGACGAGCGAGGGAGCCTCGAACGGGCGGCGCGCCTTGAAGGCCGGCTCGGCAAGCGGTCGCGAGAACCTGTGGTTCCACGGGCATACATCCTGGCAGATGTCGCACCCGTAAACCAGCTCGCCCATCGGCTCGCGCAACTCCTCCGGGATCGCGCCCCGCAGCTCGATCGTGAGGTACGAGATGCACCGCGTCGCGTCGAGCACTCGCGGCTCGCGGATCGCTTCTGTGGGACAGGCGTCGATGCACCGCGTGCAGCTCCCGCAGCGATCCGCTTCGAATGGCGCGCTCGGCTCCATGTCGATGTCCAGCAGCAGCGCGCCGAGAAAGAAGAAGGAGCCGAGCCGGGGGTGGATCAGGTTGGTGTTCTTGCCGAACCATCCGAGCCCAGCGCGGCGCGCGAGGTCGCGTTCGAGTATCGGGCCGGTGTCGACGTACGCCTTCCCCCGAATCTCACGGCCGGCCTCCTTCTCGATCCATGCGTGCAGCTCGCGCAGGCGGTCGAGCATCACATCGTGATAGTCGTCGCCGCGGGCGTAGCGGGCGATCGGGCCCGATGGCTCCGTGCCGCCGTAGTTCATCGCCACGACGACTGCCGTGCGCGCGCCGGGAAAAGGGAGGCGAGTGTCGCGCCGCTTGTCCGTCCAGCGCGACATGTAGCCCATCTCGCCGTCGTATCCGTTCGCGAGCCAGTCGTCCAGTGCAGCGGCTGTTTCGGCCGGCCCCAGGCGCGCTATGCCACTGAGGTCGAAGCCGAGCCCGTACGCCTGGGCTTCGATGAGCAGCTCCAGCGCTGGCGGTTCGCGCGCGATCATTCGGCGCGACTCGTGGCCCAGCGCGAGTAGCGCTCGACCTCCAGCGCGGAGGGAATCGCGTCGGCATCGCCGTAGGCCGTGTACATTCTCCAGCGAACGTAGTCGCGCGCCGGCAGCGGCAGGAACGGAAAGCTCCGGTACCAGTTGCGATCACGAAAGCGCCACGCCACTCGCACCAGGGCGAGTGTGAGCGGTGGATGCTTCAGTGCGCGCAGCGCCAGTGCCGCGGTCAAGCGTGGCCAACCCATACCTTCAATCTGTGTGAGCGCTGCATGTTCTACCAACTGATCTCGGTCGCGGGCGCCGTGATGGTTCTATTCGGCTACGTGGGCTACCAGCGCGGCATGTTCGGGCGCGAGGACCGCCTCTACAGCTTCCTCAACTTCGCCGGCTCGGCGCTGCTGGCGTGGGTGGCGATCATCGATCAGCGGTGGGGCTTCATCGTGCTCGAAGTTGTGTGGGCGCTGGTCTCGCTGCCGGCGCTGATCGCGCCGCCGCAGCGGAAGGCGGCATCGACGGATTGAGAGTGGCCTGGCGAGAGCGGTGCGTGCACGGTGCCCGCTGTGCCGGTCTATCTCAGAACTCGCGACGGATCAGGTAGACGGCCACGCCGACACCCGCGCCGACCGGTGCCAACAACGCCGGGTACAGCACGAGCCGGCATATCAGGTCACAGAACGTGTCGGTATCTGCGAAGGCAGGCGTCACCGCGAGCGCGACGGTGGCCCCGACGGCAGCTCCGATGCCGGCACCGACAAGTATGTGTTTCCAGATGCCCGCCTGCTCCTCTTCTTGCTCCTCGCTCGCGCTCGGCAACTGAGGCCCCAGGGATTTGTCGCAACATCCACTGAAGCCGATACAGCCGGAAAGCAACGGAGACGTGTGCACAGGGTTCGCACCCGCGTGCAATGCGGCGTCGGGGGACGGGTTCACGGCGACCGCCATGTCAGTCGTCCGCTGGGCCCATCCCGACCGAGCAGCGAAGAGAAGGAGGAGGATCGTCGCGGCGCCACGAACGAGCAGCAGGTTCCGCAGCATCCCGCGGCGAATGACTGCTACATTGAGAGCCCTCATTGCAGAAAAAAGAGCTCGACCGGTATCGTCCGCTCGTGCTGAACCGTACCCGGCAGAAAGTCCTTTTGCCCGTAGCCCAATTGCCCCGCCGAGTTGTAACCCCAGCAATAGACGCGGTCGTCGACCGTCACGCCGCATGTATGCGGCCCCTGACCAGCGCTCACCGACTGAAAGAGTATCGATCCCACGATTTCGGCGAGGATATGGCTCGGCCAGGTCAGGCGCGGTCGGACGATCGCCAAGCGTAATCCCATCCTCGTCCGAGGGATAGTCGATGCCAATCTGACCCCGGAGATTGCTTCCCCAGCAGTACCCGACACCGTCGACCGTGACGCCGCAAGTGTGCTCATCTAAGCGCACCCAGCACCGCCCGCCGCATGAGCGGCGGAGGAAGCGAGCCCTGCTCGAGCAGCACGTCGTGAAACTCCGCCAGATCGAAATCGTCTCTGAGGCGCCGCCGCGCCTCGTCGCGCAACCCCTCCACTGCCTGCATGCCCACGATGTAGCTCACCGCCTGCGTCGGCCAGGTCGTGTAGCGCGTGACCTCGGCGACGGCGTCCGCGCGCTCCAGTCCCACCGAGTCGACGAAGAACGCCACTGCCTCGTCGAAGCTCCAGCGCCCGGTGTGGATCGATGGATCGATGATCACCCGACCGGCGCGCCAGAGCCGCATGCGAAGCTGCGTGAGCCGCGCGAGCGGTGATGGGTAGAAACCGTTCCTGTACATCAGCTCCTCCGAGTACAGCCCCCACCCCTCGCCGAATACGTCGCTCCCGTAGATCCTGCGCAGCAGGCTCGGCTGCTTCGCGGCGCGCACGTACTGGAGATGGTGGCCGGGATAACCTTCGTGCAGCGCAACGACGGTTATCCACCCGTAGTTGTGACCGCGCAGCTTGCTCTCGATCTGCTCCGCCGTCCAACCCTCCTCCACGGGCGTCACGAAGAAGCGGCCCACCTGCTCGCGCTCGAAGGGGCCGGGCGAATCGTAGCCGCCGTACGCGTACGTCTGCCGGAGGTTGGGCGGTGTGAGCACCATCCGCAACTGCTCCCCACCGGGAACGGTGAACAGCTTCTTCTCGATGATGAAGCGTCGAGCGCGCTCGGCCTCGCGCGAGTAGGCGGCAAGGACGGAGTCGGCGGGCGGGTGCAGGGTCTTGCTCGAGTCGGCGAGTTGGCGCCAGCTCCGCGCCGGGTTCATGCGTCGGGCAAGGTCGGCGAGTTCGCGCTCGGTCTCATGGAACACGCGATAGCCCATCGCGATGAGAGAGTCGGCCCCGCGGTCCAGCATCTTCGAGTGGCGAAGCTGCCAGTCGTACTCGGCTCTGCCGAGTACCCAGCTCCCGGTGGCGCGGGTAGCGAGCGTGTCGGACATCCACTCGGTGTAGCTTCCGAGTGCGGCAACAGCGCTGTCACGCGCGATGCCGAAGCGGGCCATGTCACCGCCCTGGGTTTCTACAAGCCCGGGAAGTACATCGCGCAGATAGGCGGCGATGCGGCGTGCATTGCCGACGTCGAGCTCCACCCAGAACGCCGGCGTGCGCGCGGGTTCGATCTGCGCGCGCCCGGTCTGCATCTGCCCGGCCCACCCGGCGAGGCGTGATGTCAGATCGGCCATTCGCTCTTCGGGCCCGGGTTCCGTGCCGACCGCGAGTGAATACACCGCGCCGAACGGAATGTAAGAGCCGGGCCGGCGTTCCCACTCGCGCTGGCCGGCGTCGTGGAGGTCCGTGTCGAGCACGGAATCGAAGAGCAGCCAGTCAATCCGACGGCGTTCGTCGAGCCGAGTGGTATCGATCGCGTGCAGCGCTCGACGCTCGGCCGCTGCGCGCAGCGAGTCGCGACGCATCGCGGCTGCCGAGCGGTCGGAGAGCAGATGGTCGGCGGTGTGCAGACCGACGGTCGTTGCCCATTCGGGATTATCGTGCGCGCGATCGTCGATATGGCGCTGCACCAGCGCGTCGAAGTGCCTGGCGGCGGTGGAGTCGGACGCGGCCGGTTGCTGCGTGGCGAGCAACGCGGCCAGGAGCGGGAGGACGGTCAGCATTGGTCGGACATGGCGGGACTCGGGGAATGCGAGGCGCGCGGCGGCATGGTCAACGCGCTCGTGCGAGGATTGAGGATGGCGGCTGGACCGCCGGAGGGGGAAGGGGGTACGCGGAAGTGCGCAATGTCCCCGAATCGTTGACGCACGTCGGCGGGCCGGCGAGCTTTGGTGTCCCGTGGTCGCGACACTGTCCCGGCTCGAAACGATGGGGAAACGGGATTCCCGCTCTCGCGGGAACGACGGTCGTCGGCGTGCGGGTGGTGGTGGGCGGCGATCTGACGGCGTTCGCGCCCGCTGTCATCTCGGTTGGACGGCGCGTCGCGCGCGATGACAATCACTCTATCCTTTTCGGAACGAACATGCTACTCAGAACATTCGCCATGCTCGTCGCTCTGCAACAGCAGGGGCAGACGAGCACTGCACCGGCAGAGAACGGACGAGCGGTCGAGCGGCTGCACGTCTCGCCGGCGAATCTCACCGTGGCCGCGGGCGACACGCTGCGACTGGAGGTGACGGCGCTCGATTCCGAGGGAAATCCGGTCGAGAATGCCAGCATCCTCTTCCGGCCCGCCGGTGCCTATTTCGAGGCGGACGTCGATTCCACGGGCCTCGTTACGGCGGGTGCCACCGGCACCTTCCCGGTAGGAATCGCGGCGCTGGTTCCGGGCGCGAAGCCGTTCATCGAGGTGGTTGAAGTTCACATGGTGGCCGGGCCGGCCGCGCGCGTGGAGATCGACGCGCAGGCGGCGAAGCTCGTTGCCGGTCAGAGTGTTCGCTTCGATGCGAGTGTCTTCTCGGCGGCGGGCGATGAGCGCGACGAGGGCGTCACATGGAAATCGTCGGCGCCCTCCGTGGTGGCTGTGACGCCGGAGGGTCTCGTAACGGCGCGCAGTGCAGGACGCGCGACGATCGAGGCGGCAGCGGGTGACGCGTCCGCTACGCTCCCCGTCGAGGTGATCGCGAACACGATCGAGTCCGTCGAGATAACGCCGGCGCGTGCCACGGCGCGTACGGGCGACGTGATCGATTTCTCGGTGACGGTGCGCGACCGGCGGGGCGGGGCGATCGAAGGCCTGACGCCTACGTGGACGTTCTCGCCCGGCAAGGGGATGATCGGCGCAGATGGATCGTTCGTGGGCTACGAGGCAGGCGAGTACCTCGTTTCGGCGGGGCTCGGCGACGCGAGCGCGAGCACGGTCGTGCGGCTCGAGCACCGCGATGTGCGACGTCCTCTCACGGTTGTTGGCCGTCTGCCGCGGACGCTGTTCACCACCGAGGAAGTGTGGGTGCATCCGGGTGGCGACTATGCGTATCTGGGCACGGGGAGCGGCGGCGACCGGATGTATGCGATCGACATCAGGGATCCATCGAACCCGACCGTCACCGACTCGATCGTGGCCAACACGCGGCGAGTGAACGACATCATGACGACGCCCGACGGCGAGTTCCTCGTCTTCACGCGCGAGGGCGCGTCGGATCGGAAGAACGGGATAGTGATCGCATCGCTGGAGGACCCCGCTCACCCGAAGCCGATAGCCGAATTCACGGATGGCGTGACGGCGGGCGTTCATTCGGCGTTCGTGTACCGGCAGCCTAAATACGGCACGCACGTCTATCTCACCAACGACGGCACGGGCGCGCTGCACATTCTCGACATCAGCGATCCGTACAAACCCGTTGAAGTCGCGCAGTGGAGGACGACCAACCGCGCCGAAGCCGGCCGCACGCTGCACGATGTGGACGTGCAGGACGGACTCGCGTATCTGAGCTACTGGAACGACGGCCTCGTCATCCTCGACGTCGGTAACGGTGTCGCAGGCGGCAGTCCGTCGAACCCCGTGCTCGTGTCGCAGTTCAAGTACGACCTGGACGAGCTCTATCGCGAGGTGGAGGCAACGAGCGGACCGGGCTTCATCCGCGGCACACACACCGCGTGGCGCGATGGCAGGTACGTGTTCATTGCGGACGAGGTATTCCCGGCGAGTTCGGTGAAGGGTGCCAAGGATGCCGCCGCGGGCCGCGCGTACGGGCGGCTCCAGGTGATCGACGTGAGCGACATGGAGAACCCGAAGTCGGTCGCGTGGTACGAGCCGGGCTTCGGCGGCGTGCACAACATCTGGATCGCCGGCGACACGCTGTACATGGGCGCCTACAACGGCGGCTTCCACGCATTCGACATATCGGGTGAGCTCAAGGGCGACCTGCATGCGCAGGGGCGCGAGATCGCGCACCTGAACACCGCCGACATGGACGGCCGTGTGAAGAATACCGCGATGACCTGGGGCGTGGTCGTGAAGGACGGACTCGCGTACGTGAGCGACATGTACAACGGTCTCTGGATCGTACGCATCGAGCCGAAGCGGGCACTGGTGCCGTAGCTGCCGGGCTGCAACTCGAGCGTGTTCATTCCCGCGAGAGCGGGAATTCATCATGGCGTTGTCGTCCTCGCGAGAGCGGGGATACATATGGCCTTGTCATTCCCGCGAAAGCAGGAATCAATTCTGTCGCCTGCTCGATTTCGGGCAATGGATGAAGGAGGAGAGAATCATGCATTGTTTCAACGACGACTTGCGTCGCGGCCTCGCGACGCTGGCGCTGGTTTCGGCTTTCGGGCTCGCCTGCGATGACACCGACCCGCTCGTCGGGTTGGAGGTGCAGGTGTACAGTGGCACGTTCTCGCCGATGAATGGCTCCGGTGTCGGCGGCTTGGTCAACCTCACACTGGATCCCGATGGCGGAGACTTCTCTGCCTCGGTGGACGCGAACGGGACGGATGCATCCATCACGCACGCGCAGCACATCCACTTCGCCGCGGCCTGCCCCACGACGGCCGCAGACGCCAACGCTGATGGCTTTGTCGACGTGATCGAAGGGATCCCGTCATATGGCAAGATCCTGGTTCCGCTCGACGCCGACCTCAGTGTGCAGGGCGGGCCGGCCGACATGGACTTTCCCGAATCGAGTGCGAGCGGCGCGATCGACTATTTCCAGCGCACGTCACTCGATGTCATGCTCGCGGACCTGCGCGCAGCGGATCCGGATCCCGATGACGCAATCGTGAAGCTCGGCTCGGGGGGTGAACTGGACCTCGCTGGTCGCACGGTCGTACTGCACGGCGTCGCGGCTGACACGGACCTGCCTGCGACGGTGCAGACACTGGGCACCGCACCCCGGCAGGCGACGCTCCCGATTGCCTGCGCGACGCTCGATCGCGTGGACTGACGCACACACGGCGGACGCCTGTGCAGGGTCCGCGCAATCGCCTGCGCACCCGCTCGCTGGCGTAGCGGCACCGTAATCACGTAGACTGCACCTTGCACTGCGCTTCGCGCGCGGCCAGCGTGGATTCCCCGCTTGGGCGGGAATGACGACCTTGGGGCGCCGAGGCGCGTGGGCGACATTGATTCGCGCTTGTGCGGAAATGACAGGTGATCAGCGTGCCCATGCGCGCGAACGACAGACATCCGGGAGCAGAACAGGGGCATGGCTGCACGCAAGAGCGGTAACAACTCGAAGGAAAGGAACAAGGCGCCTCGCCTGACACGCGCCGGCGCAGCCGCGGAGGGCCCTAGGGTTTCGGCAGAAGTTGCGGCCACATCGGGTGCGGACGGAAAGCGGCCTCGCAGGAAGCGACGCAAGTCGCGCGGCGCCCGTACGCCGTCGGGCAAGCCGATGGACCCCCTGCTTCTCGATCAGGCAGAGGCCGAGTCGCGCGAGGGACTGCGCGAGCGTACGGAGGAGGGACATCGCGCCGCCGGCCGTACTCCGCCCTCGGAGCGGGAAGGTGCACGGCAGTCGGGCCAGACGCGCGTCAAGATCGACGAATCGATCCGGAGCATCCATCAACCCGTGACCGAGGACGAGAAACTCCTCCGCGAGACGGGGCCACGCGTCGACTTCACACGTACCGATCCGTGGCGTGTGATGCGGATCATGAGCGAGTTCATCGAGGGGTTCGATACGCTCGCGGGCGTCGAGCGGGGAGTGTCGATCTTCGGCTCCGCACGCGCACACCCGGACGACCCGCAGTACGTCGCGGCGCAGGAGGTCGCGCGCCTGCTCGCCGAGGCAGGATTCGCGGTGATCACGGGCGCCGGCCCCGGAATCATGGAGGCCGCCAACAAGGGTGCCCGTCTTGCCGGAGGTCAATCCATCGGCTGCAACATAGAGCTGCCGTTCGAACAGGGCGCGAATCCCTACGTCGACACCGTCATCAACTTCCGCTACTTCATGGTGCGGAAGACGATGTTCATCAAGTACTCCTCGGCGTTCATCATCTTCCCCGGCGGCTTCGGCACGCTCGACGAGCTGTTCGAAGCGCTCACGCTCATCCAGACGGGCAAGGTCTCACAGTTCCCCGTGATCCTGTTCGGTCGCCACTACTGGGCGGGGCTCGTTCGCTGGCTGCACTCGCGCGTGCTCGGCGAGCGCAAGATATCGCCCGGCGACATGGACCTCATGCTGCTCACGGACGATCCCGCCGAGGCGGCGAACGCGGTGATTCAGGCGTACAGGGCGCAGCGCGCGGCCACGATCCAGCGCATGGAGCACGATCTCCATGGCTAGCGAGCGGACAGGGGCAGGGAAGAAAGCGCGCGCGACCGCGGCCGGTCCGAAGGTGCATCAGAAGAAGGCAGCGGAGGAACGCGAGCGAGCGGGCGGCGGCGCGGGAGCCGGTGCCGGCGCTCCCGCCAGCGACGCGATGCATGGTTCGCGCACGCCGAGCAGGTTCCTCAAGGGCAAGCGGATCGATCCGCGGCGCATCGACGGCAGTGAGACCGCAGCCGATCTCATCGACAGCACCTTCCTCGCGTACAACGCCGCGAGACTGCGCGAAGCCTGCCACCTGTTCACCCGAAAGATGCTGGAGCCGGATGTCACGGTCGGAGTGACGCTCACGGGCGCGCTCACTCCGGCCGGGCTCGGAATCTCGGCGCTCATACCCCTCATACAGGCCGGCTTCGTCGACTGGATCGTCTCCACCGGCGCGAATCTCTATCACGATACGCACTTCGGACTTGGCCTCGCGATGCACCGCGGCAACGCGCAGGAGTCGGACGTCGTGCTCCGCGAGGAAGGTGTCGTGCGCATCTACGATATCTTCTTCGATTACGACGTCCTGCTGTCGACCGATGCATTCTTCCGGAAGATCGTACAGGAACCGGAGTTCCAGAGGCCGATGTCGAGCGCGGAGTTCCACAACCTTTGCGGTCGATACGTACTGGAGCGCGAGCGGGCGCTCGGGCTATCGCAGCGATCGCTGCTCTCGGCCGCGTACGTGGCGGGTGTGCCGGTCTTTACCTCGTCGCCGGGCGACTCGTCCATCGGCATGAACGTGGCCGCCCTCGCCCTCGAGGGAAACAGCTGCGTGATCGATCCCAACGCCGACGTGAACGAAACGGCGTCCATCGTTCTCGCCGCCAAGCGCGGGGGCGGACGCAGTGCAGTCGTCATCCTGGGCGGCGGGAGCCCCAAGAACTTCATGCTGCAGACGGAGCCGCAGATACAGGAAGTCCTCGGCATCGATGAGAAAGGGCATGACTTCTTCCTCCAGGTCACGGACGCCCGGCCGGACACCGGCGGGCTCTCCGGCGCGACACCGGGTGAAGCGGTGAGCTGGGGGAAGATCGATCCCGACCGTCTGCCCGACGCGGTCGTGTGCTACCTCGACTCGACCGTCGCCCTGCCCCTGCTCACAACGTACGCACTCGCGAGGCATGAGCCACGGCCTCTCAGGCGTCTGTACGACCGCCACGACGAGATGATGCATGTCCTGCGGCGCGAGTTCGAGAACGCCTCCGCGAAGAACTGATGTCCGACTTCGATCCGGCCAATCCGCTGCCGCGGAAGACCCCGTACAACATTCTGGCGACGGGGGCTGGGCAGGCATCGTACGCGCGTCTCGGTGTGGGGCTCGCGGTGGGGCTGTCGGCGGCGCTGCTCTTCTTCATCGTCGGCCCGCTATGGGTGGGGGCCGGGGCGATCGCGCTCGCCTCCTTCGCGGCGTGGGGGCTCGCCGCGAAGACACTCAATGCACTCGACATCCGCCGTCTCGAGGCCAGGCGCGAGCGCGTCGTTCTGCGAGTGGTTCAGGGTGCCGCGGTAATCTTCGGAATCGTCAGCGTGTTCGCGGGGCTGCTTCTGCTGGCCGGGATTGCTCTGGGCTGGCGCTGGATGCTCGGCCTGGGCGAGTAGCGCGGACCGCGCGCACGAAGTTCGCGCGCGCGAGGTCTCCGGCGGAGATGACGGCAATGATATCCTCGCGACCGAGGACGCTGCGCGTGATCATCCGCTCGTCCCGGCCCTCGTCATCATGCTGGTCGATACGCCCGATTGTATCGTCCAGCCACCGCGCCTTCGCGAGCAGAGCTTCGACAGGTTGCATGACCTCTCCGCGATGCGCATCGAACATGCGGCGGGGTTGGAGAGCCGCGATGCGGTGGAGACTCTCCGACAGGGCGCGCGGATTCTCTCCGGGGCGTGCAACGCGGACCTTCACGCCGAGATAGAGGTCACCGGCGAACAGCACACCGCGCTCTGCATCCCAGACGACGTGGTGGTCGAACGAATGGCCGGGGGAATGAATCAGCTCCAGCCCCTCGGGCATGCCGCCGGACACCGGCGTTCGCAACGGTCGCATGGCGCCCCAGCAGAAGCGGCGATAGAGGGCCATCGGTTGCGGGTCGCGTATCGCTGCCAGGGTGGATGCTGCGGCGACGAGCGGGATGCCACGCCGGGCAACGAGGTCGGCATTCCCGGCGTGATCCTCGTGCTGGTGTGTCAGAAGCACGACGGAGGGGCGAAGTGCATCGAGCGCCGCTGCGAAGCGGGCAGCAGCCGCCGGAAAGCCTGTGTCGACGAGAACGCCGCGGGCGAACCAGGCGCTCACGGAATAGCCGACCAGGCGGCTGCGCCACGTCGTCATGATGATCCGGGTAATGCCGTCGAGCAATTCGGTCTGCATCCGGAACGAGGTTTCTTCGGGATGACTCTGCGCGGAATCGAACCGAACCGGTTCGCGGATTGCAAACCGACACGGCCGGGCTTAGCTTGGAATATGGATGAAGCGCCCGGCCCCGGTGGGGGTCGGGCGCTGAACTTTTCCGCAGACGGTCCGGGCCATGATCGAAGAGCTGAAACAGAAGTTGAACGCCGAAGCGGCAAATCTGCAGCACGAACTCAACATCACGCTGCCAAACGAGATTCGCAAAGCCGTGGAGCTGGGCGATCTGCGCGAGAACAGCGAGTACAAGGCGGCGCTCGAGCGACAGCAGTTCGTACAGGCGCGGCTCGGCCAGCTCCGGCAGCGGCTGAGCAAACTCTCGCAGATCGATGTATCGCAGATCCCGGCCGATGAGGTGGGACTGGGGTCCCGCGTCGTCGTGGAAGACAAGCAGACGAAGTCGCGCGAGACATTCCATCTCGTGTTCGGCGACTCCGTGGAGTTCGAGGAGGGACAGGTGACGATGTCGTCCCCGATCGGCCGCGCGCTCGTTGGAAAGCGTGTGGGCGAGTCGACCGTGCTCAAGCTGCCGGCGGTGACTCGCACGCTCAAGATTGTCGATCTGGTGACGATCCATCAGGGGGCGGCGAAGGCTTCTTAAGCGAAGTGACTGCAGTGGGGCGGGGGCGGGTGTCGCGCGAGGGCCTGCCACCCCGGGCCAGCTATATTTCACCGTGATGCCCCTCGCTCGATTCCACCCTGCGGTCGCCCGGTGGTTCGCGGAGCGGCTGGGAGAGCCGACGGCCCCCCAGCGCCGCGGCTGGGACGCGATCCGCACCGGATCGCACACCCTGATCGCCGCCCCGACCGGATCGGGGAAAACGCTCGCGGCGTTCCTCAGCGCGCTGGACGACCTGCTCCGCGAAGGGCTCGCAGGTCCCCTGCCAGATGAGACGCGCGTCGTCTACGTCTCACCGCTCAAGGCGCTGAGCGCGGACATCCACCGGAACCTGGCCGAGCCGCGGCGCGAGATCCGCGAGCTGGCCGAAGCCATGGGACTCGAGCCGGCGCGGATCACCGCCGCCGTGCGCACTGGCGATACAACCGCCTCCGAGCGCGCGGCGATGGTGAAGACGCCACCGCACATCCTCGTCACGACCCCGGAATCACTGTATCTCCTCCTCACAGCGGAACGCGGCCGGGAGATGCTGCGCACGGCGCGCACCGTCATCGTCGACGAGATTCATGCTGTGCTCGGCTCCCGGCGCGGCGCGCATCTGGCCCTCTCGCTCGAGCGGCTGCAGCACATCGCGCGCGCGCCGCTGCAGCGCATCGGCCTCTCCGCGACCCAGAAGCCCATCGACGAGGTCGCGCGTTTCCTCGTGGGCACGAGCGGGATCAGCGTGGACGGCCGTGCGGCATGCACAATCGTGGACGAAGGGCATCGGCGGGCACTCGACATCGGCATCGAGATCCCCACTGCGCCGCTCGAAGCGGTGATGTCTGCCGAGACGTGGACCGAGATCTACGACCGCCTCGCGTCGCTGGTCCGTGAACACCGCACGACGCTCATCTTCACCAACACGCGCCGTCTCGCCGAGCGCGTCACGCGCCATCTGAGTGAGCGGCTCGGGGAGGATGCGGTGACGGCGCACCATGGCAGTCTCGCAAAGGATGTGCGGCGTGACGCGGAGGAACGACTCAAGGCGGGGAAGCTCGGTGCGCTCGTCGCGACCGCATCGCTCGAGCTCGGGATCGACATAGGCGCTGTCGATCTCGTGTGTCAGCTCGGGTCAACGCGGCGGATCTCGACGCTGCTGCAGCGCGTGGGGCGCTCGGGGCATTCGGTCCATGGTACGCCGAAGGGTCGGCTCTTCCCGCTCACGCGCGATGAGCTGATCGAATGCGCGGCGCTGCTGCGTGCGGTGAAGGCTGACGAGCTCGATCACGTCGTGATCCCTGCGAAGCCGCTCGACGTGCTCGCGCAGCAGATCGTGGCAGAGACGGCGGCCGAGGACTGGTCAGTGGATGCGCTCTTCCGGCTCGCGCGGGGGGCGTACCCGTATCGAATGCTGGACCGAGCGGAGTTCGATGAGGTTGTCGAGATGCTCGCCCGTGGCTTCAGCACGCGGCGCGGGCGGCGCGGCGCCCTGCTGCACCACGATGCAGTGAACGGAAGAGCGCGCGGCCGCCGTTGTGCGCGCCTCACGGCCATCACCTCCGGGGGCGCGATCCCCGACACGGCGGACTTCCGTGTGATCCTCGAGCCCCAGGGCGCCGTCGTTGGCACGCTCAACGAGGACTTCGCCATCGAGAGCATCGCGGGCGACATCTTCCAGCTCGGCAACACATCGTGGCGGATCCTGCGCGTGGAGTCGGGAGTGGTGCGCGTCGAGGATGCGCACGGTCAGCCGCCGACGATACCCTTCTGGCTGGGAGAAGCGCCCGCGCGAAGCGACGAACTGTCGGATGCCGTGACGCGCCTCAGGAGTGACATCGAGGCACGTCTGCACGACCGCGCTGCGGCTGCTCGCTGGCTCGAGTCCGAGATCGGCATCCAGGCCGCCGCGGTTGACCAGATGCTGGATTATCTGGGCGAAGCGCATCGGATGCTGGGCGCACTGCCGTCGCGCGACACGCTCGTCATCGAACGCTTCTTCGACGAATCCGGTGGCATGCAGCTCGTTCTGCATTCACCGTTCGGCAGTCGCGTGAACCGGGCGTGGGGGCTGGCACTGAGAAAGCGGTTCTGCCGCCAGTTCAACTTCGAGTTGCAGGCGGCGGCCACGGAGGATGCGCTGCTTCTTTCACTCGGCCCGCAACATTCCTTCCCGCTGGATGACGTGTTCCGCTATCTGCATGCGGACAGCGTTCGCGACATCCTCGTGCAGGCGCTGCTGGACGCACCGGTGTTCCAGACCCGCTGGCGGTGGAATCTCACGCTCTCGCTCGCCGTCCCGCGCAACCGCGCAGGGCGCAAGGTCCCTCCGCAGCTCCAGCGCATGATCGCCGACGACATGCTCGCGGCGGTGTTCCCGGATGCGGCGGCGTGTCTCGAGAACGTCGCCGGCGATCGTGAGGTGCCGGATCATCCGCTCGTGCGCCAGACGATCGACGACTGTCTGCACGAGGCGATGGATCTCGACGGACTCGCCGCGATCCTGCTGCGTATCAACGCCGGCACCATCAGATGCATCGCGCGCGATCTGCCGGAGCCATCGCCGCTCGCTCACGAGATCCTGAACGCGCGGCCGTACGCCTTTCTGGATGATGCGCCTCTGGAAGAACGCAGGACGCAGGCCGTCTACACCCGGCGTGCGCTCGAACCGTCTTCGGCCGGCGACCTCGGCGCGCTCGACATGGCAGCGATCGAACGCGTGCGCGACGAAGCGTGGCCAGAAGTCACGGACGCCGATGAGCTCCACGACGCGCTTCTCACGTCCGGCTTCCTCACTGAGGCGGAGGGCGAGGCGGGCCGGGATGGCCGATCGTGGGCGCCCTTCTGGCGGGAACTGGCGGACAGCGGGCGCGCGTGCGTGGTGGTGACCGGCGATGGTGCGATCGCTGACCGGCTGTGGCTCGCGACTGAACGTGTTCCGGAGCTGCGAGCGATCTTCCCAAATCCTGTCACAGATCCGCCCGCATTGCCTGTGCTGGCGCAGAACCCTGCGCCCGAACGCAGTAGCGCGGTGCGGGAACTGCTGCGCGGCAGGCTGGAGATCATCGGGCCGACAACCGCTGGCGCACTCGGTTCCGCGCTGGGTGTTCCGGAACATGAAGCAGATGGCGCGCTGCACGAACTGGAATCGCAGGGTGCGATGCTGCGTGGGTCCTTCACCCCGGGCAGCCGCGAGAGGGAGTGGTGCGATCGCCGCCTGCTGGCACGCATCCACCGTTACACGCTCAATCGGCTGCGGGCGGAGATCGAGCCCGTGTCGACGGCGGACTTCATGCGCTTTCTCTTCTCTTGGCAACGCGTGGATGCCGAGCACCGGGCCGCAGGCATCGAGGGGCTTGCCGCAATCATCGCGTTGCTCGACGGCTATGAGCTTCCGGCGGGTGCGTGGGAGAGCGATGTGTTGAGCGCGCGCATGGAGGACTATGACCCTCAGTTGCTGGACGCGCTCTGCCTCACGGGCCGCATCGCATGGGGTCGTCTGTCGCCGCCGCAGGCCAGGGACGGCGGCCCTACGGGATCGGTGCCGGTCCGCTCGACAGGCATCGCGATTTTTCTCCGCGAGCACCGTGATTCGTGGCTTGCGCTCGCTCCCGCGCCGGTCGCTCCGCCGCTCACGGAACACGCGAGCGAGGTTCTCGCTGTGCTCGAGCGTCGGGGGGCATCGTTCTTCCAGGAGATGGTGGCGGAGTCGCGTCTGCTCGCGACGCAGGTCGAAAAGGCGCTGGCGGAACTCATGGCACTCGGCCTCGTGACGTCGGACAGCTTCGCCGGGTTGCGCGCACTGCTGACACCGTCGGAGAAGCGCCGGCCCTTCGGCATCAGCCGCACGCGGCGACGCCAGCGAACGGTGCCGTTCGGCGTGGAGACAGCGGGGCGCTGGTCGCTGATCCGGACACATGTCGATGGCAGCAGCGGCGGTGCGACATCGGGCCGTGATTACCGCGCGGCGGTGGAAGAGCAGGCGTGGGTGCTGCTGCGCCGTTACGGGGTGGTGTTCAAGCGCGTGCTCGCGCGCGAGACCAGGCTCGCGCCGTGGCGCGATCTGCTGCTGGCCTATCGGCGTCTGGAAGCGAGGGGGGAGATTCGCGGCGGCCGGTTCGTGGCCGGATTCTCGGGCGAGCAATACGCACTTCCGGAGGCGGTGGGACAACTTCGTGCGGTGCGCCGCACGGCGCCGAAGGGCGAGCTGTTCGGCATCAGCGCCGCCGATCCGCTGAACCTCGCGGGGATCGTCACACCCGGTGAGCGCGTGCCCGCGTTGCGATCGAATCGCATCGTCTATCGCGACGGCGTGCCGATCGCGGCGCGGGAGAAGGGCACTGCTCGTGCGCTCGTCGAGTACGGACCGGCCGAAGCGCTCGAGATCGAACGTGCACTGGTGCGCGGGCGGGTGAGTCCGGCTCTGCGTGCCTACGTGGGGCGCACGGGCTAGCAGATCGGAGCGCGCCCGTGCCGGTGCCGCGCGAGCTAGACGTCGCCGATCGCAAAAATCCGCGCAACCTCGCGCTCATAATCCATCAGTTGCGCGCGAACGCCGGCCTCGCTCCAGCCGAACACGGGGGCGACGACGGTCGCCGCCACGACTGCTGCACCGCGGCCATTGTCTCGGGTCGCAAAGGCGATGTGCGTGCGCCGGATCAACAGGTCGGCCAGCGTGCATGCCATCTCGCGCTCCGCGCCGTAGCGCAGCTCGGCGCACAGATCAGGAAGCTCGTCGACTACGGGCGTGCGGAGAGCGGCGTCGGACGCAGCCATCCGCCAGACATCGGTCCACTCACTTCCGTAACGGCGAACGAGATGCCGAGCGACTGCTGCATCGCCGCTCTCCGCGATTGCACGCTCGATCTCACCTTCCACGCTCTCGATGTCGCCGCCCGGGAGTGGCAGCTCGCCGGTACGGCAATCGACCTGCCCGCGATCGAGCGCCTTCAGCACGACGTCCACGATCTCGGCGGCCATCACGCGGTAAGTCGTCAGCTTGCCGCCGGTGATGGCGACGACACCCGCCGGTGTGTGCGCTATCGCGTGCTCGCGCGATGCACTCGAAGGGCCGTCCCCGAATCCGCCCGCTATCAGCGGCCGGATTCCGGCCCATGCGCTCACCACATCACTCCGCTCGAGCCTGGCATCGGGGAAGAAGGCGTTGGCGGAGCGCAGCAGATAGTCGACGTCGGCAGTGGTGGCGCGCACCTCGTCCGGGGACGCGCCTGTCTCCGTGTCCGTCGTGCCGACGATCGTGCGCTCGCCCGCGGGAAGGATGAACATCACGCGCCCGTCAATGGGGGAGAGCAGCGTCAGCGCGTCCCGATTCCCCACTCGATCGCGCGGCACGGCGATGTGCGCACCCTTGGTCCCACGCACGGTCGTGGGTGCGTTTGGCTCCTCCATGCGGCGAATGCTGTCTGTCCACGGACCGGCCGCGTTCACGATGACGCGCGCGCGCACGTCGATCCGGCCACCGTCGAGCAGGTTCGTCACGCTCGCTCCCGTCGCCCTTCCATTCTCGATCGTGAGCGCCCGCACCTCGCAGTGGTTCGCTATCACCGCTCCGGCTGCCGCCGCGCCCAGCACGTTGGCGAGCGTGAGGCGGGCGTCGTCGGTCGCGGCGTCGTAATACACGGCGCCGCCCGTCAGTCCTTCGCGCCTGAGCGCCGGCTCACGTTCTGCCACGCCCTCCGCATCGAGCCGGCGGTGCCGGCGGACGTTGCGCCAGAGTGCGAGCAGCTCGTACAGCATGAGCCCCGCAGCCAGCTTCCAGCGTCCGGCGCGCGCGCCACGGTAGACCGGCCACGTGAAGGCGAGCGGGTGCACGAGATGCGGCGCGAGCTCCAGCAGGCGCCGCCGTTCGGCGGATGACTCGAAGACCAGATGGAGATAGCCGTGCTCGAGGTATCTCAGTCCGCCGTGTATGAGCCGGGAGGACCGGCTCGACGTCCCGCTCGCGAAGTCATCGCGCTCCACGAGGGCGACGCTGAGGCCGCGCAGCGCTGCATCGCGCGCTACTCCAGCGCCGGTGATGCCGCCGCCTATGACAAGAACGTCGAAGTCCCGGCTGGCGAGTGCCGCGATATTCACCGCCCGGTCGACGTTCGCTGAATTGTTCATTGCGACAAACGCTAGCCGGCGGACCGTTGGCGCGTCAAACCGCGGTGATGCACCAGCTCGTATAGCCCATCCTTACACTGCGGTCGTTCCAGTGGCGGCGCTGGGCGACCCGCCATAAGTTCACGCAATGGCCAGCTATGGGAGCGGACGGCGTGTCGCGGTGGTCGCGGGGGTGCGGACACCGTTCGCTCGCGCGGGAACAGTGTTGAAGCCGTTGTCCGCGATAGAGCTCGGAAAACTTGCCGTATCGGAGCTCATCCAGCGAACGAACCTCGACGGATCCGAGGTGGACGCTCTCACCTTCGGCACGGTGGTTCCTTCCGTACTTGCGCCGAACATCGCGCGAGAAGTGGCGCTGTTGCCGATGCTGCCGAAGGGAATCGAGGCGTACTCGATCAACCGCGCGTGCGCGTCCGCGAACCAGGCGATCACGTCGGCTGCCGATCAGATCGTTCTCGGCCACCACGACTGCGCCATAGCCGGAGGTGCGGAATCGCTGTCGAATGTACCCATTCTGCACTCGCGCGGCTTCGCAGATGCGCTCGTCGAGTTCAGCAAGGCAAAGTCGCCTGCGGCGAAGGTGAAGGCACTCGCGGGGATCCGGCCGAAGGATCTCGTTCCGGTGGCACCTGCAATCGCGGAGCCGTCAACCGGTGAGACCATGGGCGAGTCGGCGGAGAAGATGGCCAAGATCAATGGCATCCCGCGCGACGAACAGGATCAGTACGCGCTCCGGTCGCACCGGCTCGCGGCGGCCGGCATGCACGACGGACGACTCGGTGAGGAGATGGTCGCGGTGTATGTGCCGCCATCGTACACAACCGCCGTAACGTCCGACAACGGAATACGAACCGATACCAGCATCGAGGCGCTCTCGTCGCTGTCGCCCGTCTTCGACAGGAAGTACGGTACGGTGACGGCCGGCAACTCGTCGCCGCTCACCGACGGCGCTGCCGCCGTCCTTCTCATGAACGAGGACTACGCGCGCGCCGCCGGCTACCCGCCCATGGGCTTCATCCGATCCTACGCCTATGCCGCGCTGGATCCCGGCGAGCAGTTGCTGCAGGCACCCGTCCTGGCGGCGCCGGTCGCGCTCGACCGCGCGGGCCTTTCCCTGCGCGACATCGATCTGGTGGAGATGCACGAAGCGTTCGCGGCGCAGGTCCTCTCCAACCTCCAGGGCTTCGAATCGAAGCAGTGGGCCGAGCGTGCGGGTTTCACGCATCCGGTGGGCGAAGTGGATCGGGCGCGACTCAACGTGATGGGTGGGTCGATCGCGGTCGGCCATCCGTTCGGGGCCACGGGAGCGCGCATCCTGACCACGCTTCTCAATGAGCTGGGCCGCCGCAACGGCAAGTTCGGACTCATGACGGTGTGTGCAGCCGGTGGAATGGGCTTCGCGATGGTCGTGGAACGCGGTTGAACGCGATGTCCGGTTTGACGCGCTGATGAAACCGCCCTACGCGCTCACGACGAACGTGCACGACGGCATTGCTGTCGTAACCATCGACCTGCCGGGCGAGCCGGTCAACAAGATAAATCGTGCGATGAAGGGCGAGTTCACGGCCCTCTTCGATCGCCTCGATTCCGATGAGAGCATCGTCGGTGCTGTGCTCATGAGCGGCAAGCCCACGAACTTCATCGCCGGTGCCGACATCGAGGAGTTCCTCGAAGTCGAGTCGGCGGCCGATGCCGAGCGGATGAGCAGCGAGGGGCAGGCGCTGCTCGACCAGCTCGAGGATCTCCGACTGCCTGTCGTCGCGGCGGTTCACGGCGCGTGCATGGGCGGCGGGCTCGAGACGGCGCTCGCCTGCCACTACCGGATAGCGACGGATCATCCATCCACGGTACTCGCGCTCCCCGAGGTCAAGCTGGGGCTGATACCGGGCGCCGGCGGAACGCAGCGGCTGCCGCGCACGATCGGACTCCGCGCAGCGCTCGACATGATCGTTGCCGGCCGCACCGTGCGCGCGAACAAGGCGCATCGGACGGGACTCGTGGACGAACTCGTGCATCCGAGCATCCTCCAGCGGTTGGCGATTCGCAGGGCGCGGGAGATAGCGGACGGGAGGAGACGCCGATCGCGTGGCGCGAGAACGGGAATCGTGCAGGGTGCGGTGGGGGCGCTGCTCGAGGACAATCCCATAGGCCGCGCGGTGATATTCCGCCAGGCGCGCGAGCAGACGCTGAAGAAGACCCGCGGCTACTACCCGGCGCCGCTCGCCGCAATCGACGCGATCGACGCCGGATATCGGGCCGGACGCAGCCAGGGGCTCGCCACAGAGGCGCGACTGTTCGGCGAGATGGCGGTTACGGAAGTTTCGCGCGAGCTGGTCTATCTCTTCTTCGCCACAGCAGCGCTCAAGAGGGATCCGGGCGTCGACAGTCCACCTCCTGCGCCCGAGCCGGGGCCCGTGGAGAAGCTCGGGATACTCGGTGCAGGCTTCATGGGCTCGGGCATCGCGTCGATCGCGGTACAGCAGGGCACGCTGGTCCGGCTCAAGGACACCGACCACGACCGCGTGATGAAAGGGGTCGCTGCGGTACGCGGAGTGCTCGGCGAGAAGTTGCAACGCCGGCACATCACGCGACAGCAGCGTGACGACATGATGGCTCTGGTGGGTGGGACGATCGTGTACTCGGGGTTCGGTGGAGTGGACCTCGTCATAGAGGCAGTGTTCGAGGATGTTGCGATCAAGCACGCAGTGCTGCGCGAAGTTGAACCGCAACTGCCCGAGCACGCCGTGTACGCGAGCAACACCAGTTCGATACCGATAGCGCGCATCGCACAGGCATCTGCCCGTCCCGACCGCGTGCTGGGAATGCATTTCTTTTCGCCCGTGCCACGGATGCCACTGCTGGAGGTGATCGTGACTCCGGAGACGGATCGCGAAGCGATCGTCACAGCCGTGGCATACGGCAAGCAACTCGAGAAGACGGTGATAGTCGTGAACGACGGGCCCGGCTTCTACACGACGCGCGTACTCGCCGCATACATGAACGAGGCGGGCAGGCTGCTGGATGAGGGTGCGGCAATCGGTCGGATCGACGCGGCGCTCGTCGAATTCGGCTTCCCGGTGGGTCCGATCACACTGCTCGATGAGGTCGGCATCGATGTGGCAGGGAAGATCGGCAACGTCATCGCCGATGCGTTCGGGTCGCGCATGGCACCATCGCTCTCCCTGCAGCGGGTCATCGCGGCCGGACGCCACGGGCGCAAGGCCAGGAAGGGTTTCTACAACTACGACAGGCAGGGAAGCAAGAAGGACGTCGACGAATCCGTGTACGAGTTGCTGCCGACCGGCGGCCATCGCAGCGACATACCGGTCGAGGAGATGCAACAGAGAACTGTGCTGGCCATGGTGAACGAAGCGGTGCACTGCCTCGAGGACGGTGTTCTTCGGTCCGCTCGTGACGGCGATGTGGGTGCGGTGTTTGGCATCGGCTTTCCGCCCTTCCGGGGTGGTCCCTTCCGCTACGTGGACGCACTCGGCGCGGCCGTCGTGGCGCGGCGGCTCGAAGCGCTCGACGATCGTTTCACCCCTCGTTTCGCGCCCGCGCCACTCCTCCTCGAGCTCGCGCGTACGGGCGGGCGTTTCCACTCAACCGATGGACCGGACGGATGATGACACGACTTCGAATGCTGTTCGCTGCTGCCCTCGCGTGCGCGCCCGCTACGTCGCCTGCACGACCCGCCCCCTCCGCACCCGTCGTGCCCGCCGCGCAGGTCGGCATCGGGGCCAACGAGATACCCGGTGACTCCGGCGGCCGGCTCACGATCGATGCCGTCTTCAAGGACGGCGAATACCGTGGAGCTTCGCTGCCGAGCATCCATTGGATGAAGGATGGCCACTCGTACGTAGACACCCGACCCGATTCCGCGGGCGGCAGTGATATCGTGCGTGTCGACCTCATCACGGGCGAAGTGACCGTGATGGCCGATGCCGCCACTCTCATGGATGCGGCTCGTGATGGCGCGCGCATCGAGGTCGAGGACATCACGCTGTCGGACGACGAGACCAGGGCGCTGCTGTACCACAGCTCCGTTCGCGTTTGGCGGCAGAACACGCGGGGGCGCTATCACGTGATCGACTTCACGAGCGGAACGTTGACCCCGATCTCGACGCTCGTGTTTCAGCGGGAGAAGGCAGATTCGACGCAGCAGACGCTCGCGAGCGATTCGGGATTGCAGATGTTCGCCAAGTTCTCACCGGATGGGCGCAGGGTGGCCTTCGTTCGCGGGAACAACCTGTGGGTCACCGATCTCGCGACGGGGGACGAACGGCAGCTCACGACGGACGGCAGCGCCGATATCATAAATGGCACGTCGGACTGGGTGTACGAGGAGGAGCTCGATCTCCGCGACGCGTTCCGCTGGAGTCCTGACGGACGCAGGATCGCGTACTGGCGCTTCGATCAGTCACCCGTGCGCCTCTTCCCGATCGTGGACCAGTCGACGCTCTATCCGACGATAGCCACGCTCAGGTACCCCAAGGCAGGCGAACAGAACTCGCGCGTGCGCGTTGGTGTGCTCGATCTGGCCGGTGGCGCGACCCGCTGGCTCGATGTCGGCTCCGACACGGGCCAGTACATCCCGCGCATGGAGTGGGTCGGCAACGACAGCCTCGTTCTGGAGCGGATGCCCCGCCGCCAGAACCGCGTTGATCTGCTGATGGCGAGCGCGAACACCGGTGGTACGCGGCTCATTCTCACCGACCGCGATTCGGCCTACGTGCGCTTTCCCTACGGCGAGCCGCCGATCTGGCTCGACGGCGGTCGCCGGTTCCTCTGGGCGAGCGACCGGACAGGGTGGCATCAGATATTCCTGTACGAGCGCAGCGGTCAGCTCGTGCGCCAGCTCACGGCGGATGGAAGCGATGTGCTGTCGATACTCGGCGTGGACGAGGAGCGCAGACAGGTGTACGTGCTCATGGCTGCGCCCTCGCCCACTCAGCGCCAGGTGTACCGTGTTCCACTCGCAGGCGGAGCGGCGGAGCGAGTGACTGCCACCTCCGGCTCGCATTCCGCGACGATCGGTCCGGGCGCACGGTTCCTCGTCGACTTTCACTCCAGCGCGAGCACGCCAACGCGTGTCACGCTGCACGAACTGCCGTCGATGCGCGAGCGCCGAGTACTCGCGGACAATGCAGAACTCGCGTCGAAGGTACAGGCGCTATCGATCAGGACGCCCGAGTTCTTCCGGATTCCGATGCCGGACGGCGTGGAGCTCGATGCTTACCGTATAGTGCCGGCCGATTTCGACAGTACGCAGCGGTATCCGGTGCTCATGTACGTGTATGGCGGGCCCGCATCACCCACTGTCGTGGATAGCTGGGGCGGCAGTCGCTATCTGTACCATCAGTATCTCGCGCAGCAGGGTTACATCGTTGTGAGTGTCGACAACCGGGGCGCCGCCTGGCGCGGGCGCGATTTCCGGAAGATCACGCAGCTCAACCTCGGCGAGCACGAATCGAGGGATCAGATCGATGCGGCGAGATGGCTCGGCATGCGCTCGTGGGTGGATCCTGCCAGGATCGGCATCTGGGGGTGGAGTTACGGTGGATACCTCAGCGCGCTCACGGCGGGGAAGGGAGGCGACGTGTTCGATGCGGCCGTAGTGGTCGCGCCTGTAACGGACTGGCGTCTGTACGACACGATCTACACCGAGCGTTTCATGTGGCTTCCATCGCAGAACGCCGACGGGTATCGCACATCGGCGCCGCAGAACCACGTGGAGAATCTTTCCGCGCAGATGCTGATAGTGCACGGAACGGGTGATGATAACGTGCATCCGCAGAACACCTTCCAGTACGTGGATGCGCTCGAAGCGGCGGGGAAGCCGTTCTACATGCTGCTCTATCCCAATCGGACGCATTCCATATCCGGTGGGAACTCGCAGGCGCATCTGTATCACGCCATGAGCCGGTTCCTGATCGACAACCTGTGATGTCCGCATCTCGCGGCGTGCACCGCCGCGCGATCGACCGCAGCGCCGGGCGCCGGCGCCGCGGTCGCTCCCACGGAGGCTCGAGCCGTCGTGACATCCTCATTCCCGCGCACACGCGCGGAGCGGTCGGGATTCACCGAGACATCGAGCCACTCCGACGTCGCGGCCTTCCTGGATTCCATGCAGCGGCTCGGAGCACCCATGCGGGTTGGCATCGCCGGACATACATCGGCGGGGCGGGTGATTCCGTATGTGATTGCATCGCGCCCACTGGTCACCACGCCGCAGCAGGCGCGCAGGCTCGGGCGCGCCGTCGCCGTGAGGCTTCGCGGCATCGTCACCGATCCGGCGAGAAATGTATTCCCGCTTTCGCGGGAATGACTTTCGGGTTGGGGGGAATGACATTCTGGTGGCGTGAGTGACCCTTGGGGTGCCGGGAATGACATCTGTCGTGACCGGAGTGGCATGTAGGGTAACGGGAACGACATGCTGCCGGATGACGGGAAAGTCGTGTGGCGTAACGCATGACGGCGTGGGGTGGCAGAGATCACCGGCGTCAGGAAGCACCCGAATAACGGGCTCGGGAGGCCATGCGTATATTTCCCGCTCCGAGCACAGCCGTTTCCGGAACCCATGCTCCGCGCCGCACTACTGTATCTCTCCAACCAGCAGCAGCTCTTCCGCTTCGTCAGCCGGAACCGGTTCGCGCGCGGGCTTGCGCGTCGCTTCGTTGCGGGCGAGACGCTGGATGAAGCGCTCGAGGCAGTCGCCCGTCTCAACGCGCGCGGGATCACCGCTTCCCTGGATCTCCTCGGCGAGAGCGTCACCAACGAGGAGGAGGCGCGGTCGGCGGGCGCCGAGTATCTGGGTATCCTCGACCGCATAAACCAGCGAGGGCTGGACGCGAACGTCTCGGTGAAGCTGACCGCAATGGGACTCGATGTGTCGGAAGACCTCTGCGTGTCTGTGATGCAGATGATTCTCGAGCGTGCCCGTTCATGCGACAGCTTCGTGCGCATCGATATGGAGGGGAGCGCGTACACCGAACGCACTCTGCGTCTGTTCGAGGATCGGTTGTATCCATCGCACAAGGAGCATGTCGGCATCGTCCTGCAGAGCTATCTCTACCGCACCATGGCCGACGTCGAACAGGCAAATGCCCTGCGTGCGCGCGTGCGGATCTGCAAGGGCGCTTACCAGGAGCCCGCGGCAGTCGCGTATCCGGACAAGAAGGATGTGGATGCGAACTACCTGCGCTGCATGCAACGCCTGATGCTCGACGGCAACTACCCCGGAATCGCGACGCACGACGAGTCCATCATCGCCGGGGCGAAGCGATTTGCAGGCGAGCGCGGCATATCGACCGATCGCTACGAGTTCCAGATGCTGTACGGCGTCCGTCGCGACATCCAGGACGATCTGGTCCGCGATGGATACCGTCTCCGCGTATACGTGCCGTTCGGAACGCAGTGGTATCCATACCTCATGCGCCGGCTGGCGGAACGGCCATCGAACATCGCGTTCCTCACCGGCAATGTGCTTCGGGAGGCGGTCCGCCGTCGCCATTGATGGGACGCCATCTTCCACCGGACCATTCCCGGGGTGATCCCGACACGCTCGGCGGATACATGGCCGTGCATGACCGGCCGGCTGCGTTCGAGGGCAGCGAGGGACGTTCCTACAGTGTCGATATCGCTACCGACGACACGGGTGATCCCGCGCGGCCGTTTGGTGCATACCTGCTGTTCATTCAGTGGAGCATCGGCGATCCCGTACCGAGCGGGCATCTGGAGACGGGGTTTCTCGCGTACGGTGAGACGGAAGAGTCGGCGCGCGGGGCGGTCGCGGCTCTCTCGCTGCAGGAGGTACGTTCGAGGCTGGACGCCTGCATCCGCGAGCGCGATGCGGGCCCGGCCCGTCGTCCGTGGTGGGAAGCGATGCGCGATGAGGGAGAAACCGGCGCTTGAGCGTGTCGATTGGAACTTCTCCCCCGAGCCGCGAGCCAGGCGTAATCCTGGAAGGGACAGGCGGTGTATGGCAGGTGCGCACATCGGCGGGTGTCACACGCGATGTCTCGCTGCGCGGGCGGGTGAAGCATGCCGATGCAACGAAGCTGGCAGTCGGTGACGACGTGATCATCGAGCGGGACGAGCGCGCGACGACGTGGGCGATCGTCGAGATACTCCCTCGCCGTTCATCTCTCTCTCGCCGGGCTCCGGGCAGGCGCCAGGCCGAACGCGTCGTCGCTGCGAACGTGGACCAGGTGCTGGTCGTCGTGGCGGCGGCCCGGCCCGATCCGCACCCGGGAATGATCGACCGCTTCCTCCTGATCGCCGAAGCCAACGATCTTCCCGCGCGCATCATAGTCAACAAGGTCGAGCTCGTGGATGAGAGCGTGACTGCGCAGCTCCTCGCACCGTACCGGGCGGCCGGTTACGGAGCGCACATGACGAGCGTGCGCACGGGTGCGGGACTTCCCGCACTGGAAGGTGCGCTCGTCGGAAGAACGTCGGTACTGAGCGGGCCGTCCGGAGTGGGGAAGTCCTCGCTGATGAACGCACTCTATCCGGGGCTCGCGCTGCGCGTGGGTGAGATCAGCGACTCGGTGAACAAGGGGCGCCACACTACGGTGGGGGCGCTGCTGCACCCGCTGCCTGCCGGCGGCTTCGTGGTGGATACGCCCGGGCTGCGCGAGGTGGGGCTGTGGGGGATCGACCCGGGCGAAGTCGACCGCTGCTTCCCGGAGTTCCGCCCGCGCCTGGGGCACTGTCGCTTCGCTGACTGCAGGCACACAGTGGAGCCGGGATGCGCGGTGCGGGCGGCCGTCGGGAGTGGTGGGATCACTGCTGGCAGATACGAGAGCTACGTCAAGCTTCGCGGCGAGCTGGAAGAATCATCGGGCGTCTGGTGAGCTCGGCCCTCGGGGTCCTGCTCGTCACCCGCGCGCTGCGCGTCCGGTATTCTCTGCAGGTTGACGTTGAGTTGCGGGTAGGTGATCTCGATGCCGTTGCGGCGGAATGCGAGCAGTACGTCTTCGAACATGCGCCAGCGCAGCGGGGCGAGCTCGCGGGGGTCCGTGATGAAGAAGACGAGCTCCATCGTCACGGCGCTGTCGCCCAGCTCGGTGATTATCACCGTTGGTTCCGGCCGGCGACTGACGACGTCGAGATCGTCGGGTACGATTCCGAGCAGGACTTCGCGTGCTCTGGCGATGTCGGCGTCGTAGTCGACGCCCACGGGCACGCGGATGCGCGAGAGATTGCGCAGCGAGTAGTTGAAGATGCTGGAGCCCGTGACCTCCTTGTTGGGGATGACGAGAATCCCGTCATCCCTGGTATCGATGCGCGTCGTCCGGAGCGTGATTCTCTTCACGCGACCTTCATGATCGGAGATACGCACCCAGTCGCCCACCCGGAGGGAGCGATCCCACATGATCATGAAGCCCGCGATCAGGTTCGCGAGCGAATCCTGCGCTGCGAAGCCGACCGCGAGGCCGAGGATGCCGAGGCCGGCGATCACCGCACCCAGGTCGAGGCCAAGCGTGTCGATCGCCTCCACCGCGCCCACGACGAGGATCGCGTAGCGCATCACGATCAGGGTGAGTTCCACAGCCTCGGGCGCAACGCGCGAGCGGGACAGGACCTTCAACCCGAACACATGCAGCAGTGCGGCGATGGCGTAGAAGATCGTGAACGTCAGCAGCGCGGCGGCGAGCGTGATCGCGCCGGCTATGGCCGCGGCGACCGTAACCGCCACGAGTACGCCGGCGACCCCGACGCTGCCCGGCGCAGGGGAATCCGGATCAGCCGATCGCCTGCGGACGAGATTGCGCAGCCAGAGTGTGAGCGCGATGATGATCGCGGCCGCAACGACGGCGGCGAGCAGTCGCGGCAGGATCAAGACAAAGCCCGCGTACACCTCGAGCGCCCAGGCATAGACGCGTTCCGGGATTGTCGCCAGCGGGTCCTCGAGAATGCGCTCGGCCGCGGTGCCGATCGGAAGGAGATCGCTCGTGTCCGATCCCAGCGAGTCGAGCGAGGGAGGATCGGGCAGCGTCGGGATCTGCAACGGTGCGAGCCCCGCGACTGCCGCGGCGCGAGAGCGTACGTCAGGGAGGCCGTGGAACGCGGGCATTCAAGGCATATCGCCGTCCGCGTGCGCGATGTCAAGACTCTCTGGTGATGCATGAGTGAGGAGAGACGGCGGGAGGAACGCCGTGCCGCTTGGGACCTGAGTCGGGCGCGCGCAGCCCCGATGGCGCTCCTGGATAGCGTCGGCAATCGCTGGGATCGCCTCGTCGCCTTTCTCGCGCGGCGTGACTGGGACGAGGGAACGCTGCTCCTCATCTTCGCTGTCGCCATCGGTGTGGGGGCCGGGCTCGGTGTCGCCGCCTTCTACAAGCTCATCGATCTCGCATACTTCGTCTTCGTCACCTCGCTCGGCGCCCGGCTTGGCGTCGGGGAACACGCCATCTATCGGCCGCTGCTCACCGCGGCAGGACTGTGGGCGGCGTGGGCGATCGTGCGCCGGGCACGGCTGCGCGACGGCCAGAACGTCGCCGACGTGCAGCTCGCCGTCGCCAAGCGCGGCGGCAAGGTGGAATCGCGACCAGTGGCGGTGCGCACACTCGCAGCGGCCGTGACGCTGGGCTCGGGCGGGTCGGCCGGCAGCGAAGGTCCGGTGGCCGTGCTCGGTTCCGCGATCGGGTCCGGTATCGGGCGTGTGCTGCGATTTCACCCGCGGCGTGTGAAGATACTCGTTGGCTGCGGCGCGGCGGCCGGCATATCGGGCGCATTCAACGCACCCTTTGCCGGCGCATTCTTCGCGCTCGAGGAAGTGCTCGGCTCCTTCTCTGTTGGAGCGTTCAGCCCCGTAGTCGTCGCGAGCGTCGCCGGTGCGCTCACGGTTCGGCCACTGCTCGGCAGTCACCCCGCGTTCGCGATCCCGAGCTACGGCGAGAGCGAGGCGTGGACCATCGCGCTGCTGTATCCGATTCTGGGCGTCGCATGCGGGCTCTGCTCGATTGTCTTCACGAGGGCCTACTTCGCGGCCGGCCCCTTCGCGCGACGACTACCCGGGCCGCGCGCAGCGCTGCCCATTGCGAGTGGGCTCATCGTTGGAACCATCGTGCTCTTCTCCGATGGACTGCTCGTTGGCAACGGTCACCTCGCGATTCCAGCACCCGTGTTCGGTGGAATCGCATGGTATCTGCTCATCGGCCTCGCGTTCGCAAAGATCGCCGTCACCGTGCTCACCCTGCAGGGGGGTGGCTCCGGCGGCGTGTTCACGCCGACGCTGTTCATCGGCGCGGCGCTCGGCGGCGGAGTTGGCGTACTGGCGAGGGAAGTACTCCCCACCGCCGGCGTCCACCCGGAGACGTGGGGGCTCGTGGGCATGGCGGGCCTCGTCGCCGGCGCCACCCGCGCCCCGATCACGGCGATCTTCATCGTCTTCGAGCTGACGAACGACTACACCATCGTGCTGCCGCTCATGATCGTCACCGTGATCGCGTACGTGATCGCGAAACGATACTCGGCGCACGGCCTGTATGACGGTTGGCTCGCGGCGCGCGGTGAGCATCTCGCGCACGGCGCGGACCGCGCGATCATGGACCGCATTCAGGCGCGTGAAGCGCTCGACAGGGAGGCTGTCACAGTCTCTCCCGGAGCGACGCTCGCCGATATCGTGGCCGCGACCGCGAACACGCGTCACACGACCATCGTGGTTGTGGAGGATGATGGCTCGCTCGTCGGGGTGATCACGTATCACGAGTTGCGTCAGGCGATGCTCGACCGCGGCGACCTCGCTCCTCTTCTGCTAGCCGCCGATCTCGCAGCGCCTACCGAGATCGTCACCCCGCGCGATTCGCTGCGCTCGGCGCTGCGCGAGATGAACGCGCGCGCGATCGACGCACTCCCGGTCGTCGAGAGCGCCAGCTCACCGCGCTTCGTCGGCATCCTCAGCCGGGCCGATGTCCTCGCCGCCTACGAACGGGAACTGATGCACCAGGTGTGATTGGCCCCCTGAACGTCATCCCCGCAACACAACTCACCGTTGTCATTCCCGCAAGAGCGGGGATTCATCTGCGAGCGAATCACGGCCGGGACAGGAATGGATCCCGGCTTTCGCCCGGCATGACGGTGCGCGGGTTGTCATTCCCCCGGAAGCGGGATCCGTTTGCGAGGGGCTCCAACCAACCTCGTCGCGATCCACTCAGCCTCAGCTCCGTTGCCTCACCCTGCGCTCGTGGGGCTCTTGGGGCTCTTGGGGCTCTTGGGGCTCTTGGGGCTCGTGGCGCTCGTGGCGCTCGTTTCGCTCGTTTCGCTCGTTTCGCTCGGGGCGCTCGGGGCGCTCGGGGCGCTCGGGGCGCTCGGCCCGGCGCGCCCGCACGTGGCGAACTGGAACCGCCGCCCTGGCCGATGTTATGAGCGCGACGGCGCCAATGATCACGGCGGTGGCGATCAGCGTTCGCGTCGTAAGCGGCTCGTTCGCGAACGCCCATCCCAGAAACACAGCTACGACCGGATTCACATACGCATACGTGGCTACCTGCGCAGTGCTCACCGCGGACAGCAGCCAGATGTACGCCGTGAACCCCACAAGCGATCCGAAGATGATCAGGTACACGAACGCGATCATGGAACCCGTGGACACAGCACCAATGTCGAACGTCGATGCCTCGCCCGTGACAATCGAGGCGATGACGAGCAGCGCGCCTCCCGCGAGCATCTGCATTCCTGTGGACGTGAGCGGCCTGGCGCAGACCGTGGCATGCTTGGAATAGACCGAACCGAGCGCCCAGGCGAGCGATCCGAGCATGAGGACACCGGCACCGACGAGGTCGATTGCGCTTCCGCCAAGCGAACCAGGCCCGACGAGCAGAACTATCCCCGCGAGCCCGAGTACCAGCCCCCCGATCACTCGCGCGTCCGGGCGCGTGGCGCCCTCGCCGGGGCGCATCCAGTCGATGAGAACCATCCAGAGTGGCACGATCGAGACGAGCAGCGCCGCGAGACCCGACGGTACGGTCTGCTCGGCCCAGACGACCGCGCCATTCCCGCCGAGCAGCAGCAGGCCGCCCGCGATCACGGCGACCTTCCAGTCGGATCGCGCGGGTCGCTCGGCTCCGCGCATGCGCGACCAGCCGTAGAGCAGGAGCCCCGCGATCACGAAGCGCACGCCCGCCATCAGAAGCGGTGGCAGCGTCTCGATCGCGAAGCGAATCGCGAGATAGGTGGAGCCCCAGACGATGTAGACGGCGGCGAATGCGAGGATGATCCGCCCGCGCGACGGGCCGCGAGACTCAGCCATGTACTGCCCCGCGAGCGCGCCTCGACTCCGCTTCTGCGTCCGCAGGTACACGCTCCGCAATACCCACCGGCAGTCGCGCCGATTCCTTCACGGTGTCGAGTACGATGATCGAGCGCGTCGAACGCACGGCGTCGATCGCACCAAACCTGTCGCGCAACGCGGCGCTCAGCCCCTCCGTGTCCGCACAGCGCAACTTGACGAGAAAGCAGTCCTCGCCCGCGATGTGGTGGACTTCGAGCACCTCCGGGATCTCGGCAAGCCGCTGCGCCGTCTCCCTGCTGCCGACGCGCTCATCCGCCCGCACGAAAACGTAGGTGAGCAGCCCCATGCCCAAGGCGCGTGCGTTCAGGCGAACAGCGTATCCGTCGATGATGCCGCGCTCCTCCAGCTTGCGGATACGCTCCAGTATGGCCGACGGAGCCATGCCGAGTTGCCGCGCGATCTCGGCGTTTGGAGTCCGGGCATTGTCCTGGAGAATCGACAGGATATGGGCGTCAATGTCGTCGATCATGTGGGATTACGCGATAATGGCAGACAATATGGCGGCTAATAGGCTGTACTGCTGAATTATCGCCAGGCCCCGCCTGTCGCGCAAGCCCCGCCGCTCCCGCCCTGGCTACTCGTCCCGACCGTGCACGTGCGCGGGCGGATGCGTGGCTTCGACCGCCGTGAACGGTTCCAGCACCTTGTAGCTGTGCTTCGACCCCTTTGGCACCACCCAGGAATCGCCGGGCTCGAGCAGAACCATCTGTCCCTCCAGATGCAGCTCCGCGCGCCCCCTGATGACGTAGCCCACAGTCTCGTACTCGCGGCTGGCCGCCGGCTTCCCCTTGGTGGGCTGCTCGCCGTCCCACATCCGCATCCCCATCGAGATGCCCGAGGCGAGATACTTCTGCCCCATGGCGCCCGTGGGCGAATGCTTCGAACTGACCTTCGTGACAGTCGTGTCGCCCATGTTCCCACCTCTCCGTTTGCGTTCTCTTCCCGCCGCCAGGCCGGCGTGCGCGATGTCTCGTCGCTCACCGTCGCCGCCGGTGGTCATTGCGATCATACGCACGGAAGCGCCGTGCCACGAACGCGCCCACGTCGCGGTGCAACCTTTCCTGGTCCAGCCGCTGTCTCACGTTCGTACGCGTCGAGGCGGGCAGCGACGGGCAGGACAATTCCTTCGCTCGGGTGGCAGAATGGGCAGGATCCTGCGGGGCATACGCGACACACTCGCCGGCTATGGCGACGAGATGATCGTAGTCGGCGTGGTGGCGGTGAAGCTGATCTTCTTCACGGCGGCACCGCAGCCGGCATACGTCGCACAGCGCGCCGAAGTGGTACGCGAGGTATACGTCGTCGCCCAGGCAGTCCACCCTCAGCGCATCCGGCACATCACGCCCGGGATCGCGGCGTCAGTGGACGTCGCACATGCGACCAGATCCGCGCACGCCGCGCGCATCGCGCACCCCCGGGCGGCGCACGAACTGCGGATCGAGCTTCATCGCCTTCATCGCGACGGGCAGACGGAAGCTCACGCCGCCCCGCGAATCGATGACGGCCGCGGCACGGGGGTGAAACGCGACCTGCGACCCCGGGTGCGACACGGATCGCCCTCGCGGGTCGAGATCCGGTACCGATCGCCCGGGGGTTGACACCGTCCAACGCCGCTGGCGTACATTCGCCAATGACGATGGCGAGCAAGGGCACCCGCGACCGCGACGCCGAGTTCGAGCGCGACGCACTGCCCTGGCTCGACGACGTCTATCGTTTCGCGCTCTCGCTCACGCGCGACGAAGCAGACGCCGAGGACGTGACGCAGGAGACGTTCCTCCGCGCGTATCGCTCGTGGCACACGTTCCTGCCGGGAAGTGATGGCCGCCGCTGGCTGTTCGCCATCTGCCGCAATGTGTTCCTGCGCGCTCTCGAGCGCGATCGCCGCCAGGTAGACGTGGACGATGGTGACCTCGACGCGCTGCCGGCGGTTCGCGAGCACGCCGCCGCCCTGGCTGACGGGAACGCGGAAGCGCTCTCGCGGATCGATCTTGCGCCGGCTCTGCAGTCGGCCCTGGATCGGCTTAACGAACCGTTCCGGAGCGCGGTGATCCTCGTCGACGTCGAGGATCAGTCCTACGAGAGCGCGTCGGTGATCCTCGGCGTCCCGATCGGTACGGTCCGGTCGCGGCTCTTCCGTGGACGACGGCTGCTCCAGGAGATGCTTCTCACCTACGCGCGCGACGCCGGCTTCGCCGGTGCCCGAGGGACATCCGGAGATACACCACGCCATGGCTGACTGTCGACTGGATTGCGAGACCGCGATGCGGCAGCTCTTCGACTACCTCGATGATGAGCTGACCGAGGAGCGCATGGTGCTCGTCCGGGAGCACCTCGAGCTGTGCGCGCTCTGCTGTCCGCATTACGACTTCCTGCGGGCCATCCTCGACGCCCTGCCGGCGACGCGCACCACGGCCGAAGCTCCTGCTGCGGTGCGCGAGCGCGTGCTCGCGACATTGCACGAGGCGGGCTTCACGCGGGTGTGACCTGCCACTCCCCCTCCCCCTCCCCCTCCCCGCTCTCGCCGCCGAGCGTCACGCGCCACTGGATGACGATGTCCGTCGCCAGCGATGATCGCACCGAGCAGTACTTCGTGAGCGAGAGCTCGACCGCACGCTCGGCGTGAACGCGCTCGATCCCTTCGCCCGCGAGCCGGAAGTCCAGTGCGATGCGCAGCAGCCGGCGCGGCGTTCCGGTCGCGCGCTCCCCCGTCGCCTCTACTTCAAGCGACGATAGCGGCGTCCTGCGTTTCGCCAGGATGTCGACGACATCCACCGCGGCGCAGGCTCCAAGCGCGCTGAGCACGGAATCCACAGGGCTCTGCGCGCTGGTGCCGCTCCCGTCGAGCCGCGCCTGCGGACCACGCGGCCGCCCGCTGTCGAACCGATGCTCTCCCGCCCATGCGACGTGCACGTGCACATCCGGCCGCAGCGGGCCGCCGGCGGTCGTCGCGCCCGGCGAAACCGCCGCCGCCCGTCCATCAGTCCCCGACTCCCGCCTCACCGCTCCTCGCCCTTCACGATTGGCGCACGCACGCTGTTCCCCCACTCGGTCCAGCTTCCGTCGTAGTTCCGCACGCGGTCGTAGCCGAGCAGGTAGGTGAGCACGAACCACGTGTGCGACGAACGCTCGCCGATGCGGCAGTACGCGATCACGTCGTCGGCGGGGCGCAGTCCCTGCTCCTTCTCGTAGATCTCGCGCAGTTCGTTCGCCGGCTTGAAGGTTCCGTCCGCGTTCGCGGCCCGCGCCCAGGGAACGTTGCGCGCGCCCGGGATGTGTCCGCCGCGCATCGCCCCCTCCTGCGGATAGTCGGGCATGTGCAGCTTCTTCCCCGTGTACTCGTCGGGCGAGCGTACGTCCACGAGCGGGTGGACTGCTCGCAGATGTTCGGTCACATCCGCACGGAATGCGCGGATCTCCGCGTCGGAGCGCTCCGGCGCGGCGTAGTTCGTCGCGGAGAAGCTCGGCGCATCCGTGTTCATCGTGCGCCCTTCCGACTCCCACTTGGTGCGCCCGCCGTCCAGCACCCTGGCGTTGGTGAAGTCAAACAGCCGGAACACCCAGAACGCGTACGTGGCCCACCAGTTGTTCTTGTCGCCGTAGAAGACGACCGTGGTCGACTCGTCGATGCCGAGCCGGCGCAACAGCGCCTGAAAGCTCTCCGGCGAGACGTAGTCGCGTACGACGGGATCGTTGAGGTCCTCGTGCCAGTCCACCTTCTGCGCGCCCGGTATGTGACCGGTGTGGTACAGCAGAACATCCTCATCGCTCTCGATGATGCGTATCGCCGGATCATCGAGATGCGCGGCCAGCCAGTCAGTGCTGACGAGCACGTCGGGGTGTGTGTATCCCTTGCGCGCGATCGCGGGGTCAGTCCCCGCCGCAACTCCTGTCGTCATCATTGTTCCTCCTCCTTGCCGTTCGAGTGAGGCGCACGCTACGAAGCATAATACCTGTCGTGGCTCGCAGGTTCACAGCATCGATCCCCTGCTCACGAAATCCGCGTTCCATCCGGAACACTGCCGTCGACATCGAGCAACAGCACCGCGCCTGGCTCCGGGACCGCACCCAGCACGAGCACCTCGCTCACGAAGCCCGCGATCCGCCGCTCGCCGAGGTTGACCGCAGCCACCACGCGCCGCCCCACGAGTTCCGCGGCCTGGTAGTGCATGGTGAGCTGCGCGCTCGACCGCTTGTGCCCCAACTCGCTACCGAAGTCGATCACGAGCTTGAGAGCCGGCTTGCGCGCCTCGGGGAAGGGTTCTGCCTGCACCACCGTCCCGACGCGCATGTCGATCCTGCCAAAATCCTCGATCGTCGCCATGCTCCGAAGATAACCGGCACGCGCCGGGCGGGTGTGGCTGTGCTCCGCGCCGCTCGGGCGCTCGGCAGGCTGCAGTCGTGTCGCGCCTCGACTGCGCTAGCTTACGAGGATGGGTCAGTATCGCTACCACGTCTTTGTCTGCACCTCCGGCAAGAGCTGCCCGAAGCAGAGTTCGGAAGACGTGCACAGGATTCTGAAGAAGGCCGTGAAGCGTGCGGGGATCAACGACCGGGTTCGGGTGAATCACGCTGGCTGCATGAATCAGTGTGGCCACGGACCAATGGTCGTCGTCTACCCGGACGACGTCTGGTATTCCGCCGTCGACGCCGTGGGCGCGGAGCGGATTGCCACGGAGCACCTCGGCGAGGGGCGCATCGTCGAGAGCTATCGCTACGTCGCGCCGCCCGGGGACAACAAGCTGGACTGATTCTCGTTATCGGTCAGCTCTGTGACGCCTTCGAGCCAGCGCGCTATCTCCTCGGCGGGCTCTTCCCAACCCGGCTCTCGCACGATGAAATGCCCGTGCTCCGGAAATTCGATGTACGGCGCGCCGTAGCGCTCGGCGAGCGCGCGCCCGACGCGCGGTACGACGAAGTGATCGTCGCCTCCGGCGATGACGAGCATGGGACAGCGCACGCGCTCGGGGTCTACCATGACGGCGCCGAGGGATATCTGGCGGCCGGCTCGCCCGCTGTCCGGCGACAGGCGGGCGTACAGTTCCTCCCACTCGGCCCGCGGCACGCGGTTGAACGTGAGCGCGGCGTGATCGTCGAGACTTCCCCGCAGCGGCCGGGAGAAGAGCAGCCGGAAGATGTGGCGGAGCTGCTTGCGCACGAGCAGCGGGCTCGCGACGCTGATGCCTCGCGGCGGGGCCGCGCAGAGCAGCACTGCGGCGCGCACCAGGTTCTCCTCCGCGAGCTTCTGCGCGATGAGTCCGCCCATGGAATGGCCGATGACGACGGGCCTGCTCGCTGCTGGCGGGCGTGCGAGTGCGGCGGCGGCCTCGCGCGCGTCGGAGATGTAATCGTGGATGGAGACGCGCCCGATGTCCGGAACCGGGCGGCTGCCACAGTGACCGCGCAGATTCAGCGCCACGCTGGGGTAACCGCGTGCCGCGAACCACTTCTGATACCAGTCGAAGTACCATGCGCCGCCGAGCAGTCCATGAAGGAGGAGGATCGGCGGTCTGCTATCCATGGCCGGACTGGTCGTGGAAGCGTGGGGCCGGGGCGGCGGGGGGGGCGGGGGGAGCGGGGGGCGCTCGACCGTCATCGTGAGTCCGTTCAGCTCGACAACTTCGGCCATGGCGTCTCCGGTGCGTTATACTGGTGCCGTAATATGACCTCCCGCACCACGCCTGTGATGGAGCGCTACTCGCGGCACGTGTTCATATGCACGGGCGCGTTCTGCTCCCCCGAGCGCGGCGGACGCGCGCTGTACGGTGAGCTCGCGACGTTGCTCGAGCGCGAGGGGATGCTGTTCGGCCCCACCCGCGTCAAGCGCGGCGAGACGCCCTGCCTCGGCGTCTGTGCCGGGGGTCCGATAGTGGTGGTCTATCCGGAGGGAGTGTGGTACGCTGGCGTTACGCCCGCGCTACTGGAGCGGATCGTCGTGGAGCATCTTGGCGCGGGGCGAGTGGTAGAGGAGGCAGTGTTTCACCGGCTCTGACGCGGGTCGCCGAGCGCCGCCATCGTCTGAACACAGCTTACAAATAGGATTCCCGCTCACTTGCGAATGCCGACACTGCTGTACTCCCCTTTTTGCGGGCATGCCGACAGCGGGTGTCGGTCCCGTGCCCGCCCGAGTCCTACGCTGCGGCCGGGACAGCCAGCGCACGGAGGCGGTCGACGCGCTCCTCGGTGGGCGGGTGCGTCGAGAACAGCCTGCTGAAGCCGCCGCCCCGCGCCGCGAGCGGATTTACCTGCGCTAGTGGCGCCGCCGCCGGAGCAATGTTCATCGGGATCCGGTGCGCCGCGGCGTCCAGCTTCTGCAGTGCACCCGCGAGCTCGAGCGGCCGTCCCGAGATCTCCGCGCCCACGGCGTCGGCCTTGAACTCGCGCTGCCGGCTTATGGCCATCTGCACGAGGCCCGCGGCGATCGGCGCGAGGATCGCCATTGCGAGCATCGCGATCGGGCTGCCGCCCTCGTCGTCGCCGCCGAACCAGAGGCCGAACCACGCGAGATTGCTGATCGCGCCCGCCACGGTTGCGGTGAAGGTCTGCAGGAGCATGTCGTGATTCCTGATATGCGCGAGTTCGTGGGCAATCACGCCCTCGAGCTCGGACTGGGTCACGAGATCGAGAATCCCCGCGGTCACGCAGACGACCGCGTGCTCCGGATTGCGCCCCGTTGCGAACGCGTTCGGCTGCGCGTGCGGAGCGATGGCGACGGTGGGCATCGGAAGCCCTGCACGCTGGCGCAGCCGGTCGACCATGCGGTACAGCTCGGGCGCCTCTGCCTCCGTGACCACCCGCGCCTTGTACATCTTCAGGACCATCTTCGACGAGGCGAAGTACATGACGAAGTTCATGACGCCGGCGAACGCGAGCGCCATGATCATCCCGCTCTGTCCGCCGAAAGCGAGCCCGATCGCGCCGAACAGTGCCGTGAGCGCGGCGACGAGACCGAATACCTTGACGTTGTTGAACATGATCAGCTCCTCCTGGGCTGTCGTGAAATCTATGGCCCGCGCGGGCGAACTCAAAGCGCCGCGAGCACAGGGTTTGCGACCCGACCCGGCGGCGCCTATGTTCGCACTGTCCTGCCGCAGTCATTAGCGCGCAACCCGGTAGCTGTGGCACGCATTCATTCTCGCGAAAGCCGGTAGCAGCGGCACCCAGTCATTCCCGCCAAACCCGGTAGCAACGGCACGCAGTTCTTCCCGCGAAAGCGGGAATCCATTTTCCGGATGCTCACATGGCCATCAACCCGCTCGTTCCGCGCCGCCTGCTGATGGGAGCCGCCAGAGACTACCTCACCAGCGACATCGGTCCGCGCGAGGGCCCGGACGACCAGCCGCCGCGCCTCACACCACGTGCAATCGAGAACTCACGCATGCCCCGCTCCCGTGACCGGATACTCGCCAACATCGACGACATGTACCGTGAGGCGTTCGAGCGCGCCAAGGCGGCCGGCGACGAAGCCCAGATGGCAACGCTCGATTTCGCGTACCGCCGCGAGCAACTCTACTTCGAGATCCTCCTCGACATCCGCGACGGTTTCAAGCGCTGACTCACCTCCGTTGTTCCCGCGCCGGGCCGCGGCCGGCGTGAAACCCCATCCAGCCACGGGTCCCGTCATCCCATGCGCCTTTCGATTCTGTTGCCGGCCGCCTGCGCTTTCGCCGCTTCACTGCAGGCCGATTGCACGAGCTCCGTTCCCGATTCCCGCCCCGAAGCGCCACCAGTGACGCTCGCCGTCGTCAACGCTCGTATCTGGACAGGCGATCCCGCGCGTCCCTGGGCCGAGGCCGTAGCGGTCAGCGGCGACAGAATCACGAGCCTCGGCTCGAGCGCCGCGATCCGCAAGCTCACCGCGAGCGATACTCGCGTCATCGATGCTCGCGGTCAACTGCTCGTCCCCGGCTTCATCGATTCGCACATCCATATTGTCGACGGTGGCTTTCGTCTCGCGTCCGTGCAGCTCCGCGACGCCGCCACTCCCGAGGAGTTCACCGGCCGCATCGGGGCGTTCGCACGCACCGTACCGGCCGGCACGTGGATCACCGGCGGCGACTGGGATCACGAGAACTGGGGCGGCGAGCTGCCGCGCCGCGACTGGATCGACTCCGTGACGCCCGACAATCCCGTGTGGGTCGCCCGTCTCGACGGCCACATGGCGCTCGCGAACAGCGCCGCCCTCGAGGCGGCGGGCGTCACGATGCCGGCCGCCGACGTGGCGGGTGGCGAGATCGTTCGCGACGCCTCGGGCCGGCCGAGCGGCGTCTTCAAGGACAACGCGATGTCGCTCGTCGGGCGCGCCGAGCCGGCAGTTTCAGCGGTGATGGAGGACCGCGCGCTCGATGCTGCCATGCGCTACGTCGCGGAGCAGGGCGTGACTTCGGTGCACAACATGGGCTCGTGGAACGATCTCGCCGTGTTCCGCCGAGCACATGACGATGGGCGGCTGATCACGCGAATCTACTCGGCCGTTCCGCTCGCCACGTGGGAGCGGGTGCGCGACAGCGTTGCCGCCAGGGGCCGCGGCGATGATTGGCTCCGGATCGGCGGGCTCAAGGCGTTCGTCGACGGATCGCTCGGCTCACACACGGCGGCGTTCCACGAGCCGTTCACCGATGCACCGGATGACTCGGGACTGCTCGTTACCGAGCCGGAGGATCTGTATCGGTGGACATCGGGCGCCGACGCCGCAGGACTGCACGTGCTGGTGCACGCGATCGGCGATCGTGCGATCGGTTTGCAGCTCGACATCTTCGACCGCGTGGCGCGCGAGAACGGCGAGCGCGACCGCCGCTTCCGCATCGAGCACGCGCAGCACATCGCCCCGCCGGACATCGCGCGCTTCGCCGAGCTGGACGTCATCGCCAGCATGCAGCCGTATCATGCGATCGACGACGGACGCTGGGCGGAGCGAGTGATCGGGCCGGAGCGGATCGCGACCACGTATGCCTTCCGCTCGCTGCTGGACGCGGGCGCGCGCGTCGCGTTCGGGAGCGACTGGTTCGTCGCGCCTCCCACACCGCTCGAGGGGATCTACGCGGCCGTAACCCGGCGTACACTCGACGGCGAGAATCCGGACGGTTGGGTGCCGGAGCAGAAGATCACGGTCGAGGAGGCATTGCGGGGTTACACGATCGACGCCGCCCATGCATCGTTCGAAGAAGGGCAGAAGGGGTCGATCGAGCGCGGCAAGCTGGCCGATTTCGTGCTGATCGATCGGGACATCACCCGGATTCCGGCGCCGGAGATCCGGGACGCGCGCGTTGTCCTCACGGTTGTGGGGGGACGCGTGATACACGAGCGATAGGAGGGGCGAATGGCGAGAACGAGTGTCAGGGAGACGGTACGGCTGTTCGCGGCGATGGCCGCGCTGGCAGTGGGAGGCTGCTCGGTGTTGCAGGAACCCGATCCGCCGATAACGAAGACGGAGCTCGACCGCATGAAGTCGGAGGCGCGCGCGCTCGCGAACCCGTCCGGCTGTGAGAGCTCGGGCCAGTGCGCGAGCGCACCGATGGGGGCGAAGCCGTGCGGTGGGCCATGGGAGTACGTCGTCTACTGCCCGCTCACGACCGACACCGCGGCGCTGTTCCGCGCACTCGAAGCCGTCGAGAAAGCCGAACGCGAGTACAATGAAACGAGCGGCGTTGTTTCCGATTGCATGTTCGTCACGCCTCCCGATATCGAGATCGTCGGCGGCAACTGCCGCGCCGTCGCACCGTAGCGAGCGGTCAGATCGCGGCCGCGCCTGATCCGCGGATAGCAGGCGCGGCTGTCATGCGGTAGGTTGTCCGGGCCGCGGGGCGGGGAGCGCTCGTCCGTTGCGGCCACAACCCGCACCCGAATTCCGCCGTGAAGCGTCTCCTCGCCACCATCGCGCCCCTCTCCGCGGCGCTGCTCATCGCGCACGCCTCGCCCGCCCGTGCCCAGCACAGCTACAGCACCGGCGGTTCCTACGACCCCCGTGTTCCGCCGCCGAGCGCGGTGCTCGGCTACGAGATCGGCGAGCGCTTCACTCCGCACCACATGCTCGTGCGCTACCTGGAGGCGCTCGCGGCAAGCAGCGATCGCGTGCGGCTGGACACTGTCGCGCACTCGTTCGAGGGGCGCGAGGTGATGCTCGCCATCGTAACGAGCGAGGCAAATCAGGCGCGGATCAATGAGATTCGCGACAATGCCGCACTGGTCGCGGACCCGCGATCGTTCTCTGCGTCCGGGCGCTCCGCGGCTGCAGATCGCCTCCCCGTCATCGTCTGGCTCGGCTTCACCGTACACGGTCCCGAAGCTTCGGGCGTGGAAGCCGCGCTCGCAATGTTGTACCAGCTCGCCGCGGGGCAGGACGCCGACACCCGGACCATACTCGACAGCGCGGTCGTGCTCATCGACCCGGTGCAGAATCCGGACGGCCACGAGCGCCACGTCCAGGACGTGATGCGCAGGCGCAGCGCGCTCGGCGTGCCCGTGCATCCGGACGCGATGATCCACGGAGGAACGTGGCCGGGGCCGCGCACCAGCCACTACTACTTTGATCTGAACAGAGACTGGTTCACGCAGTCGCATCCGGAAACACGCGGACGGGTGCAGACGATGCTCACCTGGTGGCCACACGTCGCGGTGGACCTGCACGAGATGGGCAGCAATGCGACGTACTTCTTTCCACCCCCCATGGCGCCGGTCAACCGCCTGATCGGAGAGAACACGTTCGAGTGGTGGGATATATTCGCCACGGCGATAATCGACGCGTTCGATGCGCATGGCTGGTCCTTCTTCCGGCGCGAGGGCTACGACGAGTTCTACCCGGGCTACGGATCGTCGTGGCCGATCTACAGCGGTGCGGCGGGGATGACCTACGAGCAGGCGTCGAGCCGCGGCGGCGCCATCCGGCGCGAGGATGGAACCATACTCACGCTGCGCGAAGCGGCGCATCATCACTACGAGGCGGCGTGGGCGACCGCGCTCGCCGCGGCGCGTCGGGCGAGTGAACGCGTGAGCGACTACGCCGCGTTTCGTGCAAGCGCGGGCGAGGCGCCCGGGCGAGGGGCGCCGCGGAGCGTCATCATCGCCCGCGATGGGCAGGGACGCGCCGATTCGCTGGCCTCGCTGCTCATCGAGAATGGCATAGAGGTGAAGCCCCTCGCGCCCGGCGCGCGCCTTCGTGACGTGATCGTGTACGGCGAAACGAAGCGCGGCGATGTCTCTCTCGCGGGCGGTGGCTGGCTCGTGGGCCTCGTGCAGCCGCAGGGAGAGCTGGCCCGCGCGCTGCTCGAGCCGGACGCGCCGCTTGATTCCGCATTCGTGCGCGAGGAGCTCGCCCGACGGCGTGCCGGCATGTCGGAGAGATTCTACGACCTCACCGCGTGGTCGCTGCCGTACCTGTTCCGCGTGCGTGCGTGGTGGACCGCGGACGAGGTGGGCGGAGTCGGTGACCCGCTCACCTTTGCGGATTCGACGTGGCATGGCCGGCTCGGCGAGGGGTCGCCGGTGGTGGCCGCTCCTGTGAGGGCACGTTACGGCTACGCATTCGCGCCCGGCAGCGAAGCAGCGCTCCGCACGCTCGCGCGTCTGTTGCAGGACAGCGTCCGCGTGTGGTACGCACCACGCTCGTTCCGCTCGGGCGCCGACAGCTTTCCAAACGGGGCATTCGTTGTACGTGTTGCCGCGAACGACAGTACCCTTCACGAACGAGTTCGACAACTCGCCGCCGAGTCCGGGCTGCGCGTCGCGTCGCTCGGATCCGCGGGCGTGGATGCCGGGACTGATCTGGGGAGCAACAGCGTCTTCCCGGTGCGCGCGCCGAGGATCGCACTGCTCGGCGGCGAACCGGTGTCCGGGAGCTCCTTCGGCTACGCCTGGTACGCCTTCGACCAGCGACTGAGCTACCCCGTGACCGCAATCGACGCCGGCGCTGTTCGCGGCGGAACGCTGAGCGACTTCGATGTACTCGTTGTCCCGTCGGTATCGGCTTCCGCGCTCTCGCGAGTGCTCGGCGATGGCGGGAAGGAGAACATCACGGCGTGGGTTCGCGGCGGCGGCACGCTCATCACGCTCGACGCGGCGACATCGTGGCTCGCGTCCGAAGAGCTGGACCTTTCCCGGCTGCGAGTGCGCGGGGCGCCGGAGCCATCCGACAGCGCGCCCGGAGCGCCACTGCCGGCGGCTGTCCCCGGTGCGATCGTGCGCGTGGTCGCCGATACCCTCTCTCCGCTGCTCGCCGGGGTGAACAGTGCCGGGTTTCCGGCGCTGGTGTTCTCCGGCCGAATCTATGACGCGCCGAACGACGTGCGGCCCGGGGAGGTCGTGGTGAGGTACGCACCGGAGGAAGCCCGACTCCGGCTCGCGGGATATCTGTGGCCCGAGGTGCCCGGGCGCCTCGCGGGAACGACGTATCTGTGGAGCGAGGAGGTTGGGAACGGGCGTGTGATCGGATTTGCCGCCGATCCGAACTTCAGGGACATGTGGCGGGGATTGCTGCCCCTGTTCGCGAACAGCGTGTTTCTGGGAGGGAGTTACTGAGCGGTCCCACCCGCTTGCGCGCCACGCCTGAGTTTCCTATTATGTTCGGCCTCTCTTTGGGCAGGCGCTCTCCCCCCGAGTGCCGCCCGCGGAACCCCGGGCCAGGGAGACAGGAACACCCCGATGCAGCTCGCCGAAACGTTCATCCGCCGGCCCGTGCTGTCCGGCATGATAAGCCTGGGCCTCGTGCTCGTTGGTGCGATCGGATACACGCGCCTGCCGGTGCGGGAATTCCCCGACGCCGACCCGCCCGTGGTCTCGGTCACCGTCATCCTGCCCGGCGCCAGCCCGCAGGTGGTCGAGTCCGCCGTCACCGACGTGCTCGAGGAGGAACTCTCGAGCGTCGAAGGAATCCGCGCCATGACGAGCGCGAGCCAGGAGCAGATCAGCACCATCACGCTCGAGTTCACGCTCGACCGACCCGTGGAAGCCGCCGCGCAGGACGTGCGTGATCGCGTCTCGCGCGTGCGCGGTCTCCTGCCCGAGGACATCGAGGAGCCGGTTGTCGCGAAGCAGGAGGCGGACGCTTTCCCGATCATGTTCCTGGCGCTCACCTCCGGCAGCCATGGCCTCATGGAGCTGTCGGACATTGCGGACCGGCAGATCAAGCCGCCGTTGCAGACGATCCCCGGAGTCTCGGGCGCGCCGATCTACGGAGAGCGGCGCTTCTCGATGCGCATCTGGCTCTCCCCGCGCGAGCTCGCCGCGCGCGGCCTCACGGCGCAGGACGTCGAGAGCGCGATCCGGACGCGCAGCGTGGAGATCCCGGCCGGACGCATCGAATCCGATCGCAGGGAGTTCTCGGTTCGTTACCTCGGCGAGATGAAGACGGCCGCCGAGTTCGCCAGCATAACGGTTGCGAGCGAGCCGGGACAGCTCGTGAGGCTCGGTGATGTCGCGCGCGTCGAACCGGGCCCCGAGGACGAGCGATCGGTGACGCGCTATTCGCAGACCGACGCGATCTTCATCGGAGTGGTTCGCCAGTCGAAGGCGAACGTAATCGAGGTGGCCGAGGCGGTGCACGCAGAACTTCCGGCGATCCGCTCGGCGCTGCCACCAGGGGTGACGCTCAACATGGCCTTCGATGGCTCGGTGTTCGTCCAGCGCTCCATCCAGGAGGCTGAGGAGACGCTGCTCATCACGGCCGTGCTCGTCATTCTTATCATCTTCCTCTTCCTGCGGACGCTGCGCGCCACGATCATCCCCGCCATCGCGATCCCGGTGTCGATCATCGGCACGTTCGCGATCCTTGCCGCGCTGGGCTACTCCATCAACACCTTCACGCTGCTCGGTCTCATACTCGCGATCGGCATCGTGGTCGACGACGCAATCATTGTCCTGGAGAATGCGTACCGTCATCAGGAGGAACTGCACAAGGATCCCGAGGCGGCAGCGATCGATGGCACGCGCGAAATCACGACCGCGGTGATCGCGACCACCATTGCGCTTCTCGCTGTCTTCTCTCCGCTGCTCTTCCTCACGGGCGCGACCGGGCGACTGTTCAACGACTTCGGCGTGGCGGTCGGCGGGGCCGTGCTCATTTCCGGCATTGTTGCACTCACGCTAACACCCATGCTCTCGGCGAAGATTCTGCGCGTCCCGGTGCGGGAGTCGAGGTTCTTTCATGTGACCGGCCGCGCACTGGACGGCATGACAGCCCGTTACGAGCGAGGACTCGAGCGTGCTCTGCGGCGTCCGTTGCTGGTGATCGCGGGCGGTGGAGTGCTCAGCGCTGCGGCGGTGCTGCTCTTCCTCGCGCTGGAGCGCGAGTTCGTTCCGGCGGATGACCGCGGGTTCTTTTTCACGTTCGTCGTGGCGCCCGAGGGAGCCACTGTCGCCTACACGGACCAGTACCTGCGCCGGCTCGAGGCGATCACCGAGCGCACCGATGGCGTGCGCTCCAGTTTCGCCGTCATCGGGTTTGGCGGGCCACCCAGCTCCGGATTCCTCGGGACGATACTGGACGACTGGGACGAGCGCGAGCGATCGGCGCAGGACATAATCGGCGAGGTGCAGCCTCAGTTCTTTTTCGGCGTACCCGGCGTATTTGCGTTCGCGATCAATCCGCCGGCGTTCGGCGGGTTCACCCCTCCCGTCCAGTTCGTGGTGCAGAATCGCGACTTCGAGGCGCTGGTGCAGGGGATGGATTCGCTCGTGGCGCGTGCCAGCACGATTCCCGGCCTCATGAATGTTGACACCGATCTTCGCGTGACACGCCCCGAACTGGTCGTCACGCTCGATCGCGATCGAGCGGAAGACCTCGGCGTTCCCGCCCGCGACGTCGCCACCACGTTGCAGACTCTGCTCGGAGGGCGCGACATCGCGCGTTTCACGTCGGAGAACGAGCTGTACGACGTGATCCTGCGACTGGACCCGGAGGAACGGGCGACCCCGTCCGACATCAGCGGACTGCATGTGCGCGGCCGCGATGGCGCGCTCGTCCCGCTCGACGCCGTGACCAGTGTGGACGAACGCATCGGACCGCGACAGCTCAACCACTTCGACCGCGTGCGTGCGTTCACGCTCTCGGCCAGCATGGCGCCGGGCTTCACCCTGGGTCAGGCGCTCGACTCGCTGAATGCCGCCGCGGCCGCTGTTCTGCCGGCGGGAAGCACCGTGGAACTGGCCGGTGAATCGCGCGAGTTCCAGGAGAGCGGCAGTGCGCTCTACTTCGCCTTCGTGCTCGCGCTCGTGTTCGTGTTCATGGTGCTCGCCGCTCAGTATGAATCGCTGCTGCACCCGTTCACGGTGCTTCTCGCCGTGCCACTGGCTGTGACCGGCGCCCTCGCAGCGCTGTGGATAGCCGGCTCGACTCTCAACGTGTACAGCCAGATCGGGATGATCCTGCTGATCGGGCTCGTGTGCAAGAACTCCATCCTTCTCGTCACATATGCGAACGACCTGCGAGAACGCGGGCGCGATGCCGTGTCTGCCATGCGCGAGGCCGGGCGCATTCGACTCCGGCCGATCCTCATGACCTCGGTTGCTGCCATCTTCGGCGCGCTGCCCATAGCGCTCGGCCTGGGCGCCGGAGCCGGCAGCAGACGGCCGCTCGGCTACTCGATCATCGGCGGGCTCATCGTCTCGACTCTGCTCACACTCTTCCTGGTTCCGGCCGTGTTCGTCGTCTTCGAACGCATGCGCGGACGCCGGGCGCAGGCACCGGCCGGCGGCCGACATGTCGCGGGTGAGTACAAGCCGCCAGCGAATCCGGCGCACGTGACCACGTCCATGGAGGCGCCGTGATCGACAATGGATGCCCTGCGGCCCTGCGAGCCGTGTTGCGTGCAGGTCTGCTCGCCGGCGTGTGGATGTCAGGGAGCCTGGCGGTACCGGCGCTGGTTCCGGCACAGGCCACGGTGGACGAGGCACCGGTCGTCACGCTCGCGGAAGCTCGCCGCGCTGCGTCGACAGTCGGCGCCAGCGCGATAGCCGCGCGCGCGCGGGTACAGGCCGCCGCGTGGGAGCGTCGCGCGGCTCTCACGAACCTGTTCACACCCACCGTGACGGCCGACCTCAACTACACGCACTTCTCCGACCCATTCTTCAACTTTGGCACGGGCGGGATCAGTCCCAACGCAACCAGCGCTACGCTCGATGCGCGCTATACGCTGTTCGGTGCGGGGAAGTTCGGGGAACTCGGGCGCGCGCGCGCGTCGCTCGAGAACGCCGAAGCGAGCGAGATCGCGGAGAGCTTTCGTACAGCGCTCGCCGTGGACGAAGCCTACTTTGCGGTGCTGGCAGATCGCGAGCTCACGCGTGTGACCGCAGACCGGCTGCGGCGTGCGGAAGAGCAGTTCGGCCTCGCCAGGGTGCGCGTGCTCGCGGGAGGAGCGATCGCATCCGATTCGCTTCAACTCCTTCTCGAGGTCAATCGAGCGCGACTCGAGACGCTCCGGCGTGACTCGGCGCTCACGACCTCTCGTTTGCGCCTTGGCAACCGGATCGGCCTCTCGGGGCCCGCCGATGCAGCGCCCATGGACACCGCGGTGCTCCCGGCGATGCCTGTCACGCGCGACGAAGCCGTGGTCGAGCTGCGGTCACGCGGTCCCGGGATTCAGGCTGCCCGTGCAGCCGAGCGTGCCGCAGATGCCGCGGTCCGATCCGAGCGAGAGGCGTACTTCCCGGGAATCCTCCTCGGGGCAAACACCGGCGCCTACGACGCGGAGTTCTTTCCCTCCGCGTTCCGGCGCACGCAGTTCACCATCGGGGTATCGCTTCCCATCTGGAACGGCGGGCAGCGCGAGCTCGCCGTCGCGATGGCAGCCGTGGCGCGCGATATCGCCCGTGCCGAGCGGCAGGAAGCCGAGCGTGCAGCCGGGGAGATCATGGTGCAGGCCTGGCATGGGTACGAGACTGCGCGTGCCGGAGTGGCGCTCGGACTCGTAGGCGTAGCGGTCGCGACCGAGAACTTCAGGGTACAGCGCGCCCGATATCGCGAAGGTGCGACGACCATCCTGGATCTGCTCGAGGCTCAGGTCGCGCTGAGTGAAGCCGAAGCGTCGCTTGTGCAATCGCGCTACGCAACACGATTGGCGCTGGCGCGTATCGAGGCGCTACTCGGGCGCCGCATGTTCGACACGAACGTAACGGATTCGGCGTATCGCGGAGGCGAGAGGTGATGACCACAGCGTTTGACATGGACGAACACGGGAGCCGCGGAGGGCGCAGGCGCAATATCGTCATGGCGGGGATCATCATCGTCGCGCTGGTGCTCGTCGCCGCCGTGGCCTGGGGTCGGCTGAGAAACGGCGGCAGCGATCATGCGGTCGCGGCGTCGGGGGAGGGGGAGGGCGCAATGGGATCCATGCCGCCCATGCCCGTGGATGTCGACACCGCTCGGCGTCTCGAGGTCATCGACGCTGTTCGTGCGACCGGACGAATCGAGGCCGAACAGGCAATCGAGCTGCGCCCGGATGAGCAGGGGCGAATCACCGCGCTGCTCTTTCGCGAGGGACAGTTCGTGAACAGGGGCACGCCGCTCGTGAAGATCGATGACGCGATGCTGCGAGCCGAGGCCGAGCGGGCCAGGGCGGATCGCGATCTCGCCGGTCAGCAGCTCGGGCGCGCGCAGCGGCTGCGCGCGGAGAATGCATCCTCGCCCGCTGACCTCGAGCGAGCCGAGGCAGCCGCGCGAACTGCGGCGGCGGAACTCGCGCTGCTGGAGCTGCAGATCGCACGCACCACGGTGCGCGCACCTTTCGCCGGTGTCGTGGGCCAGCGGTTCGTGAGCGCGGGTGACTATGTCACGACCGCCACACGGCTCCTGACACTGCAGACAGTGGACCCGCAGCGCGCGGTGATCGAGGTCCCCGAGCGACATGCCGTGAGTCTCCGCCGTGGACAGACGATGGAGTTCACCGTGGCCGCGCAGCCGGAACGCCTTTTCCGTGCCGAGGTCGACTTCATCGATCCTGTCGTGCAGGACGCCAGCCGCACGATAGTGGTCAAGGCGCGCGCCCCCAATCCCGGGCGGCTGCTCAGGCCCGGCATGTTCATCGAAGCGCGGCTGGCTACCGCCACGCGACCGAACGCCGTCGTGGTGCCGGAGGATGCAGTACAGCCGTTGCGCACCGCGAACCTCGTCTGGGCGGTGGTGGACGGAAAGGCGAGCCGGCGTGTTGTGGAGCTCGGCGCGCGTGCACAGGGGATTGTCGAGATTGTCAGCGGCGTGAGCGCCGGCGAGCTGGTCGTCGTGGGCGGGCTGGAGCGGATGGCGGAGGGGATGCCCGTTGCCCCGCAGGCGATGGCGGAGAGGGAGGGCGAGGGGAAGGGGGAGGGGAAGGACGTGCCGGGGTAGGCGCCGGCCCCTCACACGGCAGATCCTGCTGCTCGAGGGTTGTTTGAGGCACGATCAGTACGCCGCGATCTCCTCGTATGCCCGCCGGAAGTCCTCCACCTGCGGCAGTATGGCGTCCTCGAGCCGCGGGGCGTAGCCCACAAACGTGTCCGTGGAAGCCACACGCTTTACCGGTGCGTCCAGCCACGCGAAGCATTCGTCCGCAATGGCCGCCGCGATCTCCGCACCGTAGCCCCACGAGATCGAGTCCTCATACGCCACGATCACGCGCGCAGTCTTCCGCACAGATGCGTACACGGCCTCGCGATCCCACGGTGCGAGCGAGCGCAGATCGATGACCTCCACCTCGAGGCCGGTGTCGGCGATCTGGTTCGCGGCCGCGAGCGCGCGCTGCACCGTCGCACCGTAGGTCACCACCGTCACGTCCGATCCCTCGCGAGCGACGCGCGCCTTGCCGAATGGGATCATGAAATCAGGTCCGGGATTTCTCCCCTTGTTGTAGGTCTGGCGGTAGAGATGCTTGTGTTCCAGGAAGATCACCGGATCGTCGCAACGGATCGCCGTACGCAGGAGCCCGTTTGCATCCAGCGCAGTCGCGGGACACACGACGCGCAGTCCGGGGCAGTGGGTGAACAGCGACGCACCCGTCTGCGAATGGTAGATCGCGCCGCGGATATAGCCTCCGTACGTCGTGCGAACCACCACCGGTGCGCTGAAGCTGTTGTTCGACCGCCAGCGCAGCGTAGCCAGCTCGCTGCGAATCTGCATGTATGCGGGCCAGATGTAGTCGAAGAACTGGATCTCGACGATCGGCTTGAAGCCACGCGTCGCGAGACCGATGGCCCGGCCCACGATGTTCGCCTCGGCGAGCGGTGAGTTGTACACGCGCGCGCTGCCAAACTCCTTCTGCAGGCCCCACGTCGCCTTGAACACGCCGCCCTTCCCCTTGACCTTCCCCAGATACTGCTCGCGCGATACGTCCGCGACATCCTCGCCGAACATGAGGATCCGCTCGTCGCGGTGCATCTCGTCCTTCATGCATGCGTTGAGCAGATCAACCATCGTCGTCTCGCCGCCAGAGAAATCCGGCGCGTTCTCGGTATCGAAGCTCTCGCCCGTCGGGTCCACGTCCGGCGAGTGCACGGCGAAGTACACGGTATCCGCGGCCGGCTGTTCCTGCTCCAGCGCGTCGTCCGTCGCCGCGAGTATCTCCGCGTCGATGGACTGCTGCATCTCGCGGATCTCATCGTCCGTGGCGTGTCCTTCCGCGATCAGCCACGCGGGGAACGTCGTGATCGGATCGCGCGCGGCATCGGCGTCGCGCTCCTCCTCCGGCCGGTACGCAACCTCGTCGTCCGAAAGCGAATGCGAGTACGGCCGGATCACGCGCGCATGCACGAGCGCCGGCCCCTTCCGCTTGCGCGCGTAGCTCACAGCCTTGCTCATCGCGTCGTAACTGGTCACGAGATCGCAGCCATCGACTTCCTGTATGAACAGTCCGGGGAAACCGGTGAGCAGCCGCGAGATGTTGCCGCCCGGCGTGTTGACCTCGACCGGGACCGAAATGGCGTAGCCGTTGTCCTCGATCACGTAGACAACTGGCAGAGCGAGATTGCACGCCGTGTTGAGTGATTCCCAGAACTCTCCCTCGCTCGTGGTTCCATCGCCCCCGGAGACGTACACGACCTCGTCCTTCTCGAACCCGCCGGTAATGCCGAGGAGCTTCGCGCGGTACGAAGCTTCCGCGCACCCGACGGCCTGGAGGAACTGTGTGCCGGTGGGCGACGACGACGACACGATGTTCAGCCCCGGGTGGCCCCAGTGGCTCGGCATCTGCCTTCCGCCCGACGCGGGATCGCGTGCCGCGCCGACCGCCTCGTACAGCATCTCGGCCGGCGTGACACCGAGCTCGAGACAGAACGCACGGTCCCGATAGTACGGATAGAACCAGTCGTGCGACGCGCGCATCGCCATGCCGGCCGCCGTCAGGATCGCCTCGTGGCCGGCGCCGGAGATCTGGAAGAAGATCCTGTTCTGCCGCTTGAGCTGGATCTCCTTGTCGTCGAGCTTGCGCGAAAGGAGCATCGTGCGGCAGGCGCCGAGCAGCCGGTCTCGGCTCAGCCCTGCGGCGCCTCTCCGTTCGGCCCGCGTCTGGGTCGCCATGGTTCTCCGGGAAACGTGTGCGTCTGGTTCGAGCAAGATAGCAGTCGTGGCGCCGCGAGGGCTACAGGCCGCAGGGCGCAGGTACAACGTGGGCATGCCGCGACCGGCCGCGGGTCGCGAGGTCGATGCCGGCGCTGGCCGATGGCGCGCATCTCGAAGCGCGCGCGGGCCACGACACGCACGCCCCGCGCCGCGCGCGACCGTGGCACCGGCTGTGCGTGATCGACGGCCGCACCCACCTGACAGCGAGGAGCCATGTCGAGGGCGGCAGCGGGATGCATATTCTGCGATCTCGTCCGGGGCGCCGCCGAGGTATCCGTCTGCTACGAGGATGCCACGGCGATCGCGTTCATGGACATCCAGCCGGTGAACAGCGGCCACACACTCGTCGTGCCGAGGCAACATTACGAGTCATTGGACGACATCCCCATCGAGGTCGGGCGCCACCTGTTCGAGGTAGCGATGCGTCTCGGGCCGGTTGTCAGGAAGATTTTCGGTGCAGCGGGAACGAACATCATCGTGAACAGCGGAGCGGCGGCAGGGCAGGACGTGTTCCACTATCACGTGCACATCATCCCGCGTCGCCGCGGCGACAGGTTCGAGGTAGCGCTCCCGTTCGAGGGGTCGGAAATGCCCGACCGCACCCAGTTGGACGCCGCCGCCGCCAGAATCATCTCGGCGATGCGCGATCCCATGGGGCGCGAGCACGCCAGGCAGGTGACGGCGAAGTAGGGCGGGTTGTTCCGGGCAGCATCCCGCGGCCAAGCGTCGACCATCGCTCGGCTGCAGCATGAGAGCTGCGCTGGAATGATCCCTCGTACCGGATGCTCTTCGGATGGAACTCGCACGCAGCGCGCATCCGGCCGGGTGATGTGACGGTCAATCGATTGCCCGTCTGACGAGATACACCACCGTGCCCGCGGCACCCCCAACGATAATGCCCAGGACTCCATTGGAAACAAGGAACCACGTCGGTCCGAGCGTACTTTCCCGCGCGTAGGGGATGGATATCGCTTCAGCCACGACCAGGCCGATTCCGGCTCCGATGAGAACGTGCTGCCAGACTCCTGCCTGATCGTCGTCGTCCGCCGCCCCCCGGTCATCCCGTGCCAGCACGCCTTCCCATGAATCGAATAGAACGGAGGTGCTGGATGAGAGCGTGGTCGCTGCAGGCCAGATGTCGGAATCGGTAGTGGCTGTCTCGACTGAAGAAGCCGGTGCCGCGACGGCGACGTCCGCGTCCCGTTGAGCCAGGGCAGGCGAGGCTCCAGGAAACACGATGGCCAGCCCAATCGCGCAGATACAGGCAAGGCGGCGCGACATGTCCGGAATAGAAGTGACCAACGGGCGGTTGCTGACCATGAACCCTCTCATTGCAGGAACACCAGCTCGACGGGGATGGCGCGCATCTGCTGCCTGGTGCCCGGGAGGAAATCCTTTCGTCCGTAGCCAGGCTGGCCCGCGGAGTTGTAACCCCAGCAGTGGACACGATCGTCGATCGTAATGCCGCAACTGTGCGGCCCGCGTCCGGCGGTAACGGAGCGGAACCTCATCGTACCAACGACGCGCGCGGGAAACGGTACTATCAGGTCGGGCCGACGGTGCGGGTGTTCGACCTCGACCTGCGGGCGTCCGGCCGCGGCGTTACCCCGGCCGGGCACGTGCGTCCGGGATGAAGAGTCCCGTCGCGGAACAACGTTCCCCTGCACACCCCTTGCGCGGCCGGGTCCCCAATCGCGATTCTAGTCGCCGAGCGCAGCAAGTGCACTGCGCACCTGGAGGCGAATGAGCGTTCGATACCGATGCTTGCCACGGATATCGGTGCGGTGGGAATCGCGCGAAAGCGATCTCCCCTCACGTGCTCGCGCTTCCTTCGCCCACGCATACACCCCGCCCGGGAACTCATCCCGGAGCGGGGTGTCGTCTTTCCAGCGAGGTGCAATGTCACGACGCCGGAATACCAATCACGTCCCTCTCCCCCGTACCCCGGGCGGACTGACCCGCCGACCGCCACGCGCGATCGGCCGCCAGTTCAAGCGTGCGCTCAAGCGCGCGGCCATGCGCGACTGTGGCCGCCGCTGCGTGTATTGCGCCTCGCAGCTCGTGCCGGAGATCGCAACACTCGATCACGTCCATCCGCTCGCCAGGGGCGGCGGCAGCGCGCCGGGCAATCTCGTGAGCGCCTGCGCGGCGTGCAACCGCCTCAAGGGCGATATGCTGCCGCATGAGTTCTTCGCGCGCCACCCATGGGCCGGGCAGAACTTCATCCGCTACGCACGCACGGTGCATCGCGCTCTCAAGCGCGGCGCGCGGCGGGCGGTCAGTCTTGCGCTGGCGGCGGCATAGCGCTCCCGCCGCATTTCGAACGATCTGCAATCGATTGATGTTGCAAAACAAGACCTGACCCCTTCAGTAGTCGACGGGTCGCAGGTATGATTCGCCGATCGCGGTCGAGCTGAGCAGCGCGACCGTGGGCAGCTTCCGCTTCCAGTGCGTGCTCTCCAGCCGACCGACTACAAGCCCGATCTCGCGCGCGTCAAAGCCGCGAGCCTCAAGCTCCGCGGCGTTATAACCCGCGAGCACACCGTTCAGGATCGCATCCGCCGCCTGGTAGCTGACACCGAAATCCGCTTCGTCGGTCTGACCCGGGATCAGATCAGCACTCGGCGCCTTGTCCGTAATCTCGCGCGGAACTCCGAGGTGCCTGGCGAGCGCGACGACCTGCGTCTTGAAGAGGTCTCCGATCGGATTCACCGGGGGTGCATCGTCGGCGTGCCAGGTGAAGTAGCCGAGCAGTCGCTCCGTCTTGTTGCCGGTGCCGATGGGGATGGCGCAGTCGACCGCGGCGAGATCGAAGATCGCTATCATGCGGGTTCGGGCCATGACGTTGCCGCGGCGTCCGGGGTCTGCGTCGCGCTCGGCGTCGCGCTCGGCGGAGAGATAGCCGTCGACGGCGGACGTGATGTCGACGGTTCGCTCCCGGATCCCCAGTGCGTCGATTACCAGCCTGGCGTGCTCCAGACTGTCAGGGCCCGATGTCCGGTACGGAAGCCTCACCCCCAGTACGTTATCCGGCCCCAGCGCGCGCGCCGCGAGAAAGCTGGCGACCGCGGAATCCACGCCGCCGGAGATGCCGACGACCACCTTCTCGAATCCGCGCCCGTGCACTTCCTCGCGGATGAAGCGGGTGAGCCACTGCTCCACCAGGCACGGATTGATTTCCAGCGGTGGAAGCGTACGCTGTTCGTCCAGGCCAGCGCGCACCAGGCGGAAGCTGCCGCGATCACCGATCCGTTCGCCGGGCCGGCCTGGCTCCTCGCGGCCTCTCGTGCCTCCTGTTCGCCTTGCGTCGTCTGCCTCCGAGTGCCGCCTTGTGTCTCCGGCTGCGGCTGACGGCGCAGCGTCCCCGCGCGTATCGGCATCGAAATCGAGTACTGGTTGCGTTCCCTCCTCGATCCGGTCGAGTGTCGCCAGCATGTGCGGCAACATCGTCTCCAGATCCGAGATGAGCGGCATGTCGGCACGCGCACGCGTGATGTCGTCGAGGTCGATCGTCACCGATACGATCGCATCGTCCCACAACGGCCCGCGCACCCGCACCTCCCCCTTCGGACCCGCGAGCATCGAGCCGCCGGCGAAGATCTTGCCGCCCTCGGCCCCGACCAGATGCGACAGTGCGACATACACACCGTGCTCCTCGGCGGTGTCGCGTATCAGCCGCTCCCATCGGGCCAGACTGGCGGGGCCCGGGACAGCGTCCTCGCGTGGCCAGGGGCCGCGGGCCGGCGCTGCTGAGCAGACGAAGATGACCTGGGCACGGTCGAGCGCTACGAGCGTTCCGGAGAGACTGTGCCAGATGTCTTCGCAGACGAGCATCGCCGCGCGCCCCCAGGGAGTGTCGAAGGCGCGGATGTCGTGACCCTGCTCGACGAAGCGCTCCTCGTCGAACAGCCCATACGTAGGCAGGAACGCCTTGCGGTGGACGTGGCGCACTGCGGGCTCGCCCGCACCCAGTGTGACGTACATCGCACTGTTGTGCAGCTTGTTGTCCCAGATCTCGTAGAAGCCGATGACGACGTCGAGCGTGCGCGGCCCCGGAACAGCCTCGCGGTAGGCCTCATCGAGATCGCGCACGAGGGTGCCGGCAGTGACCGAGTTGTCCCGGACGGCGCCCTCGAGGAAGTATCCCGTGAGCGCGGTCTCAGGGAGGTGCAGCAATCGCGGCCTTGGCTCCAGCGCATCGAGCTGGGCAAAGAGCTCGCGAAGACGCGCCAGATTCACGTCGCGCTCGCCCTTTCTGGGGGCAAACTGGCCGATGGCGAGAGTCAGCATGGATGGCATCGGGAGGAACATGCCATGGAAAGCGGGGTCACGGAAAGGCCGGCTGTTGCGGCGTCCCCGCCCGGCCGTCCGAACGGGGCTTCTCGCCATCGGCCAGCGGTATCTTTAGCCGAGGTCCAGGGTACGATCACTCAACGACCAGGGTCGTCAGTTCCCGGCAATCACCATGCTCGCAATCAACATCATCATTCGCGCGAAAGCGGGAACCCATTGCTTCCTCCGAGCATCCAGACTGATGTACCCGCACCGATCGCCCGACTGAAATCCATGTCCTCGCTCAGTGAATCGCCTTCCACGCTGTTGCTCGCGGCGCTCTGTTTCGCGGCCACCGCAACGACCGCCACCGCAACGCCCGTCGCCGCTCAGAACGGCGATGAGCAGCCCTGGCGACTGATCCAGCCGCCGCAGTCGTCGCTCGTATTCGCGCGCGATGGCTCGCTGATCGGTGAGATCGGAGAGCAGTGGCGCACCAGCGTCTCCATCCGCACGCTCCCCGACTTCGTGCCACAGGCGTTCGTTGCGGTGGAGGACCAGCGCTTCTACGAACACGACGGAGTCGATGTCATTGGCATAGCGGGCGCCGTGAAGGACATCATTCGCGGGGAGCCGCGGGGAGCGAGCACGATCACGCAGCAGCTCGTGGGGAACATGCACCCCGACCTCATCGACCGCCGCGACCGGAGCCTGGATCGCAAGGTTCGCGAGCAGAATGCGGCGCGCGAGATGGAGCGGCGCTACACCAAGGAGCAGATCCTCGAAGCGTACATCAACCAGATCAACTATGGTCATGGCTGGTACGGGATCGAGGCAGCGAGCCGTCATTACTTCGGCAAGAGCGCGTCGCGGCTCACGCTCGCCGAGGCGGCAACGCTGGCCGCGCTCCCGAAGGGCCCGGCGGTGTACGACCCGCTGCGCTATCCGGAGCGCGCGCGCGACAGGCGCAATCTCGTGCTCGATCTCATGGCCGCCCAGGGATACATCACGGGTCAGGAAGCGCGAGCCGCGAGGCGGGTGCCACTCACCACCGCGCCCAATGCAGGCATGTCCGTGGCGGCGCCCTACTTCGCCGACGTGGTGCAGGAACGGGCCGCGCGTGCCGGCATTCCTGTCGAGAACGGCGGTTTCCGCATCCACACCACGCTCGATCCCGCGCTTCAGCGCGCAGCGGCCGTCGCGCTCGCTGAAGGGGTCTCTCTCGTGGAATCACGCGCCGGCTACGGGCACTCCACATATGCCGATCGTGAGCCGGGGAGCACCGACTACCTGCAGGGTGCCGTGGTCGCGATGGATCCCGTGACCGGCGGCGTGCTCGCGCTGGTGGGAGGTCGCAACTACGTCGCGTCCCAGTTCAATCGCGCCGTGGATGCGCGCCGTCAGCCTGGTTCGGCATTCAAGCCATTCGTCTACGCCGCGGCCATTCTCGACAGCATTCCCGCCAACGCGATCCTCGGCGACACGGCGATCGCGATATCCCTCCAGAACGGCAGCGTCTATTCACCCGACAACGCGGACGGCGAGTTCCTCGGCGAGATGACCATGCGCGAGGCATTGACGCGCTCGCGGAATGTCGTTGCGGTTCAGCTCGGGCAGCGTGTGGGCATGGATTCCGTGGCGGCGCTCGCGCATCACTTCGGCATCGAATCCCCGATCGCGCCCTACCCTGCGAGCGCGATTGGCGCCTCGGAAGTGCGCCCATTGGAGCTCGTATCCGCATATACCGCCTTCGCGAACCTCGGCACGGCGGTCGAGCCGCGATTCATCCAGCGCATCGAGGATCGTACGGGCCGTACGGTGTGGACGGCGCCGCCCCAGATCCCCGAACTCGTGATCGATCCGCGAGTGGCGTTCATAGTCCGCAACATGATGCGCGATGTAGTCGAGGAAGGAACCGCGACAGCCGTGCGTCGCTACGTACCGGAAAGCATTCCGGTCGCCGGCAAGACGGGTACGACGAACGACAATACCGATGTCTGGTTCGTCGGCATGACTCCCGACATCGTGGCCGGCGTGTGGCTCGGCTTCGACCGGCCGAAGATGATCGCCACCGGCGCCGGGGGCGGCTCCTTCGCCGCCCCCATATGGGGAAAGATGATCGGGAGTTATTACGAGGGTCGTGACACACGCGAGTGGGTGGTGCCGGGTGGTCTCGTGGTCGCCGAGCTCGACGAGGCGACCGGTGCCCTCGCGAGTGACAGCACGCCGGCGGAGCAGCGCTACGCCGAGTATTTCCTGCCGGGCACCGAGCCAGCCGTGCTGCGGCTGGATCCGTGGTTCATCTTCGAGATGGGGCCACTGGTCATGTTCTGAGCCGCGCGCCGCGTGGGCATGGACCCGGCCTACCGCCCCCTGGCGCTCGCGACCAGCGCCTCCGCCTCTTCCTCGGCTTCCTCCATCTCCGTCTTGGGCGTGTTCACGGGCTTCACGGCCGGCAGGAGCGCGATCTCGAATACCTCGTCCAGGGAGCCCACGCAGTGGAACGTGAGAACGTTGCGCACCTCCTCGGGGATGTCCTCGAGATCAGCCTCGTTCTCCTTGGGCAGGATGATTGTGGTTATCCCTGCGCGATGCGCGCCGAGGACCTTCTCCTTCACGCCGCCGATCGGGAGTACATGGCCACGGAGCGTGCTCTCACCGGTCATCGCGACATCGCGACGCACGGCGCGCCCGCTCATCGCCGAGACGAGCGCGGTCGACATGGTGACTCCCGCGGACGGTCCATCCTTGGGTATCGCACCGGCCGGCACGTGGATGTGCACCTCGAGCGATCCGAGTCGGTCCTCGGGTATCTTCAGCGTGGAGGCGTGCGTGGCCGCGTATGTGAGCGCTGCGCGCGCGGACTCCTTCATGACGTCGCCGAGCTGCCCCGTGAGTATGAGTGAAACGTTCCCCCAGCCGCTCACCTGTGCGTTGTCATCCGAACGCGGCGGGCCCTGCAGTCGGCGGATTGCCGCCTCGACGAACATGATGTCGCCGCCGGCCGGCGTGTAGTACATCCCGGTCGCGACGCCGACCTCGTTCTCCTCCGCGGCCCGCTCGGGGTGCACCTTGGGACGGCCAAGCAGTTCGCGGACGTCATCCGGTGTGATCGTGAGTTGCATCTCCTCGCCAGCCGCGAGCTTGCGCGCAACCTTGCGCGCCACCGCCCCGATCTGGCGCTCGAGCTGGCGCACGCCACTCTCCCTCGTGTAGTTCGTGACGATCATCATCACTGCTGCATCGGTGAAGTCGAGATCGCGCCCGGAAAGCCCCGCCTCCTCGAGCTGCCGCGGCAGCAGGTACTTCTTCGCGATCTCCGACTTCTCCCGCTCGGTGTACCCTGCGAACTCCACGACCTCCATCCGATCCAGCAGCGGCCCGGGGATGTTCTGGATGAAGTTGGCCGTCGCGATGAACAGAACCTCGCTCAGGTCGAAGGGGACGTTGAGATAGTGGTCCGTGAAGGTGTCGTTCTGCGCCGGATCGAGGACCTCGAGTAGCGCAGCGGAGGGATCACCCTGGAATGACGCACCCAGCTTGTCCACCTCATCCAGCAGGAAGACGGGGTTCTTTGTTTCGGCCTGCTTCATCCCCTGTACGATGCGTCCTGGCATGGCGCCCACGTACGTGCGGCGGTGTCCGCGGATGTCTGCTTCGTCGCGGATGCCGCCGAGTGCAGCCCGCACGTATTCTCGCCCCAGCGAACGCGCGATGGACTTCGCGATGGATGTCTTGCCGACGCCTGGAGGACCGACGAAGAGAAGAATCGGCCCCTTGGCCATCGCGCGCGCCTTGGCCTCGCGCGCGTCCGTTATGGTGCGGTCGTCATCCTCGCCATCGTGCAGTGACGGGTTCGCGTCGTCCCGCGAGCTGCGGAGCCGGGCCGCCGGGAACTCACCCGATTTTTCCAGCTCGGCGGCGAGCTGCTGGGCCCTGAGCTGGCGAACGGCGAGGAACTCCAGTATCCGGTCCTTGACGTCCGGAAGCCCGTAGTGATCCTCGTCCAGGACCTGTTCGGCGTGGTTGAGATCGAGGTTGTCGTCGGATCGGGTGTTCCAGGGCAGCTCGGCTATCCATTCGAGGTAGGTGCGGATGACCTGCGCCTCCATGGATTCGCGACCGGCGCGTTCCAGTCGACCGAGCTCGCGCTCCACCTCGACGCGCGCCTCCTTGGGCAGTTCGAGCTTGTTCAGCTTGTCGCGCAGATCCGTGATCTCACGGCTCTGGTCGTCGTCGCCGAGCTCCTTCTGAATGGTCTTGAGCTGTTCGCGCAGGTACATCTCGCGCTGCCGTTCGCCGAGCTCTTCCTGCACCTGCGATTTTATCTCCTCCTGCGCCTCCAGCATTCCGATCTGGCGCTGCACGTGGACGAGCACGCGGCGCAGGCGTTCCTCGACGCTGAGCGTTTCAAGCAGCCCCTGCTTCTCCGGAACAGGGAGCTCGATGTAACCGGCGACCAGATCGGCGAAGCGCCCCGGCTCCGTGACGGAGTCGAGCACCTTGTGAACCACTTCCTCGGGGAGGCCGCGCCGCTCGCCCAGCTCTCCCGCCCGTTCGCGGGTCTCGCGGTGGAGGGCCGTGAACGCCGCGTCGTCCTCGCTCACGGGCCGCATCTCCTCGACCGGCATGACAACGGCAGCGAGGTAGTTGTCGGTTGTCGTGTACTGCAGCGATGTCGCGCGCTGTTCGCCCTGCAGCAGGAGTTGCAC
>JBOHTO010000057.1:0-16120 GCA_050733695.1 Gemmatimonadaceae bacterium
GCGGATGCCGGGCGAGCCAGGCGCGCACTTTGGCGTGCTTGTGTGTGGCGTAGTTGTCCAGGATGAGGTGCACGTCGAGATCGACGGGGACGCTGGCGTCGATGTCCTTGAGGAAGGCGAGAAACTCTGTCTTGGTTCAGCCTGAAATGGAGAATCGGCTTTCGGAGTTAGGCAGTCTGGGGTAAGAGATTGGTGATCCGGTGGCGGCGTTCGGCGCGCCGACGACGCGCGTCTTCGAGCTTCTGGTCGCGTGCGGTGAACACGTCAGCCTGGCGGCCCTCCAGCCGCGTCTGAGGAGTGATGTAGCCGATCGCGCTGTGCAGGCGCGCGGTATTGTAGTACTCGATGTAGCGCCGCGCCACGCGCAGGCCGTCGTCGAGCGAGAGCGGGACGCCGGGTCGGAAGCCTTCGCTCTTGAACGACTCGTGCCAGCGCTCGAGCTTCCCGTTCGACTGCGGATAATAGGGCGAGGTTCGGACGTGTGTCATCTCGGCCGGAGAGCAATGAGACGTTCCCGGTGCCCGACGGATTCCTTCGCAGGGGCAAGGGAAGTCACTACGTGCTGCGTGTTCGCGGAAACTCAATGATAGAGGAACAGATTCGCGACGGCGACTTCGTTGTCGTGAATGAGAGGGTGAGTCCGGACAACGGTGAGATGGTGATCGCGATGCTGGACGGCAGCTCGGCCACGATGAAGAAGTTCTACCGTGAGCGGGACGGCCGCATCCGACTTCAACCCGCCAACGAGACGATGGCACCTACGTACGTGCATGAGAACGACATCTCGATTCAGGGCATCGTCGTCGGCGTGCTGCGAAAGTACTAGGCTTGTGAGGTCAAGTGTGGCGCTCCGCGTCGGCCGGCCGCAGATTGCGTGGATGCGCGCCCCGCTCTCCGTCGACACCTCCGCTGCCGCCGGTGCCGTGCAGGTCGCCGCCTGGCGCACGATGTCGCCGGCGGAGAAGCTCGCGCAGGTCCAGGCACTGACGACCGCGGTGCTCTGGCTCGAACGGGAAGGCCTGCGTCGCCGGTACCCGTCGCTCGGTCCGAATGCGCTCCACCGTGCAGCGGTCGTGCGCCGACTCGGCGCGGACCTCGCCGCGCGGGTGCAGTCGTCGGCATCCAGTGAGCCTTGAACCGCTCCCGGACGTGCTCGCGATCGCACTCGACGTCGCGGGTCGACTCGAGAGCGTTCAGGTCCGGTATGTCATCGGGGGGTCGCTCGCGAGCTCCGTCCACGGTGAGCCGCGCGCGACCATGGATGTGGACGTCGTCACCGATCTCTCGCCGGAGGTGATCGCGCCGTTGGTCGGGGCGCTCCGTCCTGACTACTACGTCGACGACGATGCGGTCCGGGATGCGGTAAGGGCCGGTGACGCGTTCAACGCCGTGCACGTGCGGGCGAGAATCAAGGTTGATTTCTTCGTGGCCGGCACCGACGCGTTCGAGCGCGAGCGACTCCAGAGGCGTATTGCCGCACCGGTGGGTTCGGCGCCCGCGGGGACGCTCTGGATCGACACCGCGGAGCACACGATGCTGCGCAAGCTGGAGTGGTACCGCCGGGGTGGAGAGATCTCTGACCGTCAGTGGCGTGATGTCCTTTGCGATCGTCGCGCTGCAGGGCGATATGCTCGATCGCGGAACGCTGACGCGCTGGGCGCCGGTGCTCGGCGTCTCGGATCTGCTGGCGCGGAGTCTCGGCGACGGCTGACGAAGCGCCGGTCACGGACGTGCGGCGCGTGTGTCGCGACTTGGGCCCTCGCGCGCCGCGCCGAGTTGCTGCTCGCCCGGCGGTCGCGACCAGACGGGAGCCGGGCGCCGCGCGCGTACAACGGCCCCCAAAAGCGATTCTCCTCCTCGAGTTGGGGAGCGCCGTGGACGTCTGCAATCGCGTCATTGCCGGCATGAGGCCGGCGACGCCGAGCCCACCGCGCGGCTCATCGACGCGCGCGCCCTCACGGTCTCCACCCCTGAGCTGCTCGCATCACCCCGATCGGCTAGCAGCGCTCCCCCAAGACAGGCGGCTCCTCAGGCGGCTCCGCCGCATCGAGGAAGCTCCCGCCCGCCGATCAGCGCGCCGTGCTCAAGCTCGTCGACGCCATGCTCGACACCCGGCGCCGGGCACTCCTCGTGATGCTCGACCCGCTGTCGCGCCCGACGCTCGGCACTCACAGCGACACCCACACTCTCGACCCGCTCGACTCCCTCATGGCTCGCGCCCGGGCGTCTCGTCGCCCTGATGATGCCACCCCCCACGGCTTCGGCCCGCGGCTCGTGCGCCTCCGCCAAGCGCGAAGCGACCGGTCGCGGGGTCGTACGCCCGGTTCCGCCGATCCAGTGTGCCGGTCGCGTCCGCCTTGTCCTCGAGCAGCGAGCCGTGCCAGGCGAAGGCGGCCGTACCGCTCCGGGCGTAGGGGAAATAGTCCGCCGTGTATACGATACCCATGCACCGGCCCGTGTTCGTCGTGTCCGAACTGAGGCAGGCGTGCCTGAACCCGCCGCCGAACGATCCGCGATCGGCCTGACCGCGCGAACTCCAGAGCGGAAGTATGGTCACAGGTCCCCACACAGCCTGCCCGACCACCTCACCGCCCTGGTTCTTGCTGTCCGTGTAGTTCATGCGAACGACCGCGAGCGGCTTGTCGATCCCGCCGCCGTGCACATAGGCCACACGCCCGAACGAACGACCCGAGTCCCAGAATGGATCATCGCTGTACCAGAAGGCATTGCGCGCCACGACCGCCGTGTCGTTCTCCATAACCTCGACAGGAGTGTTATCGGCCCCGGGCATCCTGATCTCGTACAGCGTCTGCTCCCCGTCCCACACCGTGCACACGACGGTGCTCAGGGCACAAGCCTCGGACTCGCCTGTCTGCGAATCTCCGTTCATTTCGTCGGCGCATCTCCGCCGCGTGCGGGCCCATACCCTGCGGCCGAGAGCGTCATACCGGAACTCGTCAAACGCAACCACCGCGTCGATCAGCGTTGCCGGGTCGAACGAAGCCCTGCTGAATCCGCGTGCCTCAACGGCGCGAATTCGTTCGTTGCTCCCGTAATAGGTGATGCGATCGGCGAAATAGGCCGGCATGTACAAGCCGCGAGCCTGTGTAGCGACCGTTGTGTTGCCGGAGGCGTCGTAGCGGTAAAGGTCAGTCTGCGTGTAATCGTCGGGTTCCATGTCCACAACATCGGTCTGCGACAGCAGACGACCGGTGGCTGCCTCGTAGGTTAGCGTCGGCGACGGGTTCACCGAGACCTCCCAGCCCGGGCTTGCCCTGTCGATACTGCCTCAAGATAGCGTGTCAGGATGTCGCCCAGAGCGCTGTGTGTCGTCTGCTCGTAACGCACCAGCGAGTTCCCGCCATCGGTCTCCGACGTCGACCGGCTCTCGCGCACGTGACCGAGTCCGGTATAGAGCCACGTGTGCGTCGTGACATCCTCCGAGTTGTTCACACTGTCGGCGGCGAGGAGAACCTTGCCTCGTGCATCATAACGCAGGACCTCGTAACGCAGCGTGTCCGTCCAGTTCACCGGGTCGTCGGGGGCATCACGCCGCACGAGTTGCTCCACGAGTCGCCCGTCTGCGTCTGTAGTAGAGGCCCGTGATCCCGGACTCGTATAGCAAGCCCTTCCACCGGTGTGCCGGCTAAGCGCGAATGTGACTCATTGGGTGGCGCTTGAGTGGATAGGCGGCTCGTTCGGGCGTGAAGGATAGGCTATGGGGAACTGCGCGGCCGACTTTCATGCAACGCCTCGCCCCTCTCGCTGGCGAGGTTCATCAGAAATCTGGCCACATCGGAGGGCGTCTCAAGCGAGGCGAAGTCAAACCCCTGGAAATCATAGCGGCTGAGGTCCAGACCAAGCTGCTCCGTGATCGGATCGACCATATCGTAGCGAACTTCTTCCGGCCCCATGGCGTAAATCTCCGCCAAGTTGTCCTGGGGATCGGGCCTGAAATCCTCGACGAATGCTTGTTGCTCCCTCAGATGGTTCCATAGCGATCGGGTAATTTCATCGTGCCTTGACCCCGGTTCGATGCCGTGTGAAAACACCTCCGACGTTACATCTTTTCGCTGCTCGCGAAGCCGACTTTGGCGTCGCGATCGAAAAGGCGCAAGAAAGCGGTACATGCTGAACTTATTCATCGCTCAACGTGCAGTAAGCGATTGACCCAGCATCATATGCAAGCAGAGCCCAGCCAACCACAGGAATTCCGCGGCCTACTACGCGCGCCGCACTGCTTGTGAACCTCACGGCGACACCTTTCCCAACCCCCGGAAAACCAATGAGCGTCGGCACCTGGATCGGTAATTTCGCGCCGCCGAAAACTGCGCTGGCCGCACGGCTTGCTACGGAAGTTCCTGGGATAGCACCAGCTGGCTTTCCTCGCGTAGGAAAGACGTTGGCTCCAGAAGCCGCTGCTGCCCCGGATGCAGCCTCTCCCAAGCCCAATTGGTCAATGTGCGTTCTCTAAATTCTGACGCTCTTTTTCTCTAAATTCTGACACCCCGTGATCGCCGGGATTGGCCAGAGTTCGGGGTACCGAGACCTTGGCCGGGGTGAGGATCGGGCCACAGCGGGCGAATACGGCGATGGTTTCCTGGCCGATGAGCCGGAATTCGCCGGATGGGGCTCCGATCACGCGGTTCGACGGGTCGTTGTTTCCTCCTCGGTAAGGTGACGGGTGCGGTACGAACGTCCCCGCATGGTGAAATGGACGCCACGCTCGAGCAGGCGATCGAGAATGGCTTCGGCCAGGTCGCCATCATGCAAGACATCGCCCAGGGCTGCCAGTGGTTTGTTGGTGGTGAGCAGGATCGGGCGCCGCTGGAGATACCGTTCATTGATCACGCGATAGAGGACGTTCGCCGCGTCCGTCGCGTGGGTTAGATACCCGAGTTCATCAATGACGAGCACGTGCGGGTGCACGAAGGGTGCGAGCGCAGTGTCGAGTCGCCCTTTCGCTGCGGCGCGCGAGAGCGTCGCGATCAATACGTCGGCCTCGACGAATCGGGCTTCGAAGCCATGCTGGATCGCGCGGTAGGCGATCGCGATCGAGAGGTGCGTCTTTCCGGTGCCACTCGGCCCACTGAAGATGGCACTTTTCCCCTCGCTCACGAGTTCGGGCCCCAGGTAGCTCCCGAGCATCTGGAGCTTGAGCGCGGTCTGAAAGGTGAAATTGAAGTCGTCGATGGTGCGCAAGAAGGGAAAACGCGCCTTCCGCACGGCGCGCGTGAGGCGCGTCTCTGCCCGGTGGGCGATCTCTTCGGCGATGAGCATTTCCAGGTAGGTGCGATAGCTCATGCCCTCAGCTTCGGCGCGGGTCGCCAGCTCGTGATAGAGTCGGCGCACCGTCGGCAGGTGGAGGCGCTTGAGCATGCCATCGAGATCGCGCAGCGGTGTCGGGGGCGTGTTCGGCGAGGGATTTCGACGGCGGCGCGTCATGAGCCCACCTCCGCAGCGGTATCGCTCGCCGGCAGTCGGCCCGCCAGGCGCACGACGTACTCGGCGCCGATCAGGCTGCGAAAGAGCGCCTGTTGCAGGACGCGCCGGAAGTGAGGATCCCCGAGCTCTTCCAGGAGCGCGAACAGGCGCTCGACATCGCCCTTCCACGTGTGCGGTCGCTGATGTACGAGCTCCGTGAGATAGCCTTCGCCCACCGGGCCGAGCTCCAGGATGCGCTCGCGCATGAAGTAGAGCCGCTTGCGATTCCCCGCGACTGTCGCCAGCTGTTCGGCGCGCTGTCCAGGCAAATAGCTCACGCTACCGTGGTGCGGGAAACGCGCATGCACTGCCTCGTGCCTGCTCCCCGCGGTAATGACCTTCACCCGGTCCGGATAGAGCCAGAGCGTGGCCGGAATGCCGCACGCGCCTGCTGGCATCGCATACCGGATCCCCTGGAAACTCACCATCGCTGTGGGCCCCACAGTGACGGCGAAGCGAAGCCCGTACTCACCCGGCGTAATGGCGAGGGGCTTCATGCGCACCTGCTCGGCCACGAGCCGCGCCGCCGGAATCTCCTTCGTCGCCCGGCACGGCCGGACCGTGTTCACCTCGATGAGCCATTCGCTGAGCTGACGCGGCACGTCGTCGGTGAGATCGGTGAAGCACCGGGCTCGAAAGAAGGCGCGCTTCACGAAACCGACCAGATTCTCCACCGCGCCTTTTTGCTCCGGGCTTCGTGGCGCGCAGAGCTCCACGGTGAAGCCGTAGTCGATGGCGACCTGGGCGAGCGTCGCATTCCACACCGGACGGCCTTCCTCGCGCCGCAGCACCACCGTCTTCGGATTATCAAACACCACGCGGAGCGGCACCCCATTCCCCGCGGCGGCGAAGCCGTTCAGGAGAGCGCGCACAAGGGCCTCGATTCGCTCATTCGGGACGAGCACGACGTGAATCCAGCGCGAGTACTTGAGGCGATAGGCGGCGAAATGCACCGTGCGCCTTGTGCCCTCGGTGAGCCGCACGATCGCTTCGCCGAAATCAAACTGGGCAAACTCGCCCGCGACGCCTTCGAAGCGCACCATAAGCGGCGTCGATACGGTCGGACGCACAGCGGCGAGCACGCGATACAGCGTGCTCAAGCCCAGTGGCGCCCCCTCCTCGCGCAACAGTCGGCCAATCTCACCCGGCGGGCGCTCCGGATCCTCGGTCAGAAGTGCCTGGACGCGCTCGCGCACTGCGTCCACAATCCCCGGTCGACCCACCGGGTGCACGATCCGCGTGCTCGCCGGGTCCGCACGCTCGACGGCTTCTTCACGGGCGATCCGTCGCACCGTGCTCAGCGAAACACCAAACTGCCTTGCGATCTCCGGCGCCTTTACCTTCGCGCGGAGCAACTCCTGGACAGCATGTCGATCCAACATCCTGAGCATCCTCCTCGGGCCTCCAGTCGGGACGGGACACGTCCCGTCGTGGAGACCGCAATCAATAGGAAGGCTCTCAGCGGTGTCAGAATTTAGAGAATAATGGTGTCAAATTTTGAAGAACTCACAGTCAAGAGTGCAACGCCCGAGCTTTTCCAGCGTTGATGGCTCATCACTTTGCGGCTGCGGTGGGGCTGAACCAGTCGGTTCTTCTTCTTCTTCGTCATCATCATCTGGCTCATAGTACTCTGGGTCACACTCGCCGAACCTATAACAGGTTGCGGAAAAACCTTTGAGAAGCAGTGCTGTTATTGCGGCGTGCGCGCTCTTTATCGACGCGGAAACGTAAAATTGACCCCGTGCGATGCTGACTCGGCTTGGATCCCACTCCGTTGACACCTCGATCATGCGCACTCGGCCCCTCACCGGCACACGCCGACGCGGATCAGCGTGCGAATTCGCACGAGATTGTACACTGCATTCGTGAAGGCAAAGATCCACCCGACCTTCTTCCGCCCTCGATGTCGAAGCTTCCCCAACAGCCCCACCACCTTGCCCCAGCCGTAGCTCTCCTCGATCAGCTTCCGCTTGCGCTGGCTGACCTCGAAACCGGCGTGCCGCGTCGTACGACCATCGATCGCGCTCCGGGGCCTCGTCTGGTGAATGTTGGGCGCCACGTGGGGAGTCGTGTTGCACCGCCGTACGCCTTCTATGAAGTCGGTAGTGTCGTAGCCCTTGTCCGCCCCGAGCGTCCGGCGCCGCTCTCGGGGATCGAGCGTACTCAGAGTACTCAGCAACTCGACCGCCGCCTCGCGCTCGGCGTCGTAGCTCGGTGGCCGCACATCGGTAGCCACGACCAGCCCGTGACGATTGTCCATAAGCGTCGACCCCAGGTGGCAGAGCCTGGCCGCCGTGCCTTTGCTCTTCCGGGTGAGCCGTGCATCAGGGTCCGTCACCGACTGGTGCGTCGTGTTGGAGCGCTTCTCCTTCCGGAAGTTGATCGTCGGGTTACTCCGGTCCCCATCCGAGGGCGGCGGCGTCTGATCATCCTTCGGGCGGAAGCTCTTCTGGCTCGCCCACGCCTCGAGCAGCGTGCCATCGACCGAGAAATGCTCATGCGAAAGGAGCGCTCGGGCCTCAGCGGCCCTGAGCACTTCCTGACAGAACGCCTCGGCAATATTGCCCTCGAGGAGCCGATCCCGGTTCTTGGTGAACACGGTCGGGACCCACACGGCGTCATCGGGATTCAGGCCTACGAACCAGCGGAAGAGCAGGTTGTAGTTGAGTTGCTCCATGAGCTGCCGCTCACTCCGGATCGTGAACAGGATCTGGAGCAGGAGAGCGCGCAGCAACTGCTCGGGTGGGATCGACGGGCGGCCGATCGCAGAATACATCATCTGGAAGCGCGGCGAGAGCGCCGTGAGCACGGGCTCGACCAGTTCACGCATGGCGCGCAGCGGGTGATCCGCGGGTATCCTGTCCTCGATCAACACATAACTGAAGAGCACATCCTGTCGCCGGTCTTCACCACGCATCGAGCACGCTCACCGTTGAAGTTGCGACAGAATAACCATCGAGCACCGCAAGCACCATCCCCCATTACGACTTTTTCAGCAACCTGATAAAGCAGCCGACGGCTTATTTCTCTGCGCACGCCATTGCGCGTCCTGTATAGTACTTCATACATGCCCCAGCACGTGAGCCCAGTAGGATCTCGGCGATTGATGGGATCATTGCCGACATATGCGAAAGGATTGATTCCGCCCGCGAGTCCGATCGGATCCTCCGAGATGAACCTCGTGATATCAGGGTCATAGTAGCGTGCGCGATAGTAGTAGAGCTCGGTCTCCGAGTCGTATTCGCGCGCGGTGAAACGAAGCGGTTGGGGAACCTGCTCTGTCGCGCTAACGACCTTCCCGAAAGGCGTGTACTCGTAGGTGTTGACGACCTGATTGCTCGCGTCGACCAGGGCTGTCACGTGACCTGGTCGCTCCGTCACATAATAGAAGATCGCCCCATCGCTGGATCGTTTCACGCTGTGCGGCCTGTCCGTCCCAGGATAGTAAGTGTACTCACGGACGGGATTCCCCGCGGCATCGAGCTCCATGACCAGATCGTCGCCGTCATGCAAGTATCTCGTGGTCACGGCGCCTGTGGTTTTCCTCACGCGCCTGCCCCATCCATCGTAGCCGTACGTCGTTGTCACTCCGTCTGTGACCGTCTGCGTCAGTTGACCCAGGCTGTTCCACGTAAAGGTTGAACTTCCCCCGGTATAGTGGACACCTCCAGCGCCTCGATCGAGATTCGAGGCAGGAGGTGGGAGATGAAGAAAAGGGGAAGGCGCGGGTTTGATGAGCAGTTCCGGCGAGAAGCGGTTCGACTCGCCGAGTCTGGAACGATGCCGATCGCTGAGGTGGCGCGCCACTTGGGGGTGCATCTGGAAACCCTGCGCAACTGGCGGCGGAAGGCTCGGGCGACCGAGGGGGAAGCGGCGACGGCTACCGTGCCGTCGGTGGAAGAAGAGAATCGACGCTTGAGGCGGGAGAACGCCCGACTCCTCGAGGAACGTGAAATCCTAAAAAAAGCCACGGCCTTCTTCGCCTTCTTCGCCAGGGATGCACGATGAGATTCGTGTTCATCCGCGCGCACGAGTGCATCTTCCACATCACTACGATGTGTCGGGTGCTCGAGGTGTCGAGGGCCGGATTCTACAAGTGGCGTGCGCAGCCTCTCGCGGAGCGGGTGAAGGACGACGCCGTGCTGGCCGCTCGGATCCGAGCGATCCACACCGGTCGTCGTCGGTCCTACGGGAGTCCACGAGTGCACCGGGAGCTTCGTGCTCATGGCATTCGCTGTGGAGAGAAGCGGGTCGCGCGCGTGATGCGGCAGGAGGGTATCCGGGCGATCACGCCGAAGCGCTATCGCGTGACTACCAAGTCCGGTCACCGCGAGCCGGTGACACCGAATCGGCTCGCGCGGCGGTTTGGCGTGGCTGACCAGGGCGGGCCGAACACCGCCTGGGCGGCTGACATCACGTACATCCCCACGCGCGAGGGCTGGCTGTACCTGGCCGTGATTCTGGATCTCGCCTCGCGCCGCGTGGTCGGGTGGTCGGTGCGCACTCGGCTGGATCACGAGCTTGCCGTGAGCGCCCTCCGTATGGCGCTCAAGCATCGAGGTGCGCGCGGTGGACTGCATCATTCCGATCGCGGTGTGCAGTACGCGAGCGCGGCGTACCGCGCGCTGTTGACGGAAGCGGGCTTTCTCCAGAGCATGAGTCGGATCGGCGACTGCTGGGACAACGCCGTCGTGGAAAGCTTCTTCGCGACGCTGACGAAGGAGCTGCTTGCTCTTGGGCTGTTTGCCTCGCGCGCCCTGGCTGCCCGCGAGTTGTTCGAGTTCATTGAAGTCTGGTACAATCGGCAGCGGCGGCATTCGTCTCTTGGCTACCGCTCGCCAATCCAGTTTGAGACGGAGATCCTGAAAGTCAGTTAAACCAAGGTGTCTACCAAACCGGGTGAGCTCCAGGTCTGGTTTACGACCGACATCTTGTATTTGCTCGTGAGGTTCCCATCTGCGTCGTACGTGAGCGTGTAATCGTCAATCGCGACGAGACGGTTGCCATTCTCCTTCACAGCACCGTTGCTGGTAGGATTCCCGACCTTGTCATAGGTGTGTAGTGGTTCAGCGGAAATGTGACTCGCGGGGTGTAACTACTTTGGAATTCCGACGTGACTGTCGGACGGGTCGTGCATGAAGGAAATCGGGATGGACGGTGATGGTGAAGGGTGAGCTGAGTGATCGGAAGTGGGTTGCACCAGCGGTATGCTGCGGCCTGGCCGGCGTGGCGATCGTCGCTTGTGGGGCATTCTACGAAGCCATCTCCTGGCGCACTTCCTCGCGCATCTTCTGTTGGGCCTCACGACGGCGTGCCCGAGCAGCTTCTAGCTTCTGGTCGCGTGCGGCCCAGATCTCCTCGGTGCGACCACGAAGCATGTCGGCGGGCGTAACGTAGCCGATACTGCTGTGGAGCCGGTGCATGTTGTAATGCTCGACGAAGCGCGCCACGAGCTGCCGAGCCGCCTCGGGTGAGTCCGGAGACGCCGGCCGGATAGTGGTGCACTTGAGCGTCTTGTTCCATGCCTCCAGTTTCCCGTTCGACTGCGGATAGTAGGGCGATGTGCGCACGTGGGTCATGCCGGCGAGCCGGACAAGCTCCTTGAAGTCCTTCGCGATGAACTGGGGACCGTTGTCGCTGATGATCCGCGGGCGAGCGCTCGGATATTGCTCGCGTGCGCGCTCGAGTACGATCTCCACGTCCATGCTGGTCATCGACGCTCGGAGTTCCCAGTGCACGAGGAAGCGGCTCGCTCCGTCGAGGATCGCGCACAGGTAGTAGAAGGTGCCGACAATATTGATGTAGGTGATGTCGATGTGCCAGTGCTCGTGGGGCCGGAGAGGCTGCACGAAGCCCGTCCCCTTGCGCGATGGCCGGTGATTCCAGCGCTCGATGACGCCCGCTCTCTGCAACACGCGGTACACAGTGGCCGGACTGACGGCGACCAGATCGGCATCGATCATCATGTAGGCCAGTCGTCGGTAGCCTTCCAGGGGATGCTTCTCGTGGTAGTCCAGAATGGCTTGGCGTTCGGCTGGCGTGAGCCAGTGCTCGCGGGGCACGAGGCCGTTGTGGGTGTTCACCTTGCCGTAGCGTTTCGTCCACCGGTGGAACTGGCCAGAGGCAACGCCCAGCCGGTCCAGCACCCAGCAAACCGGACGTTCGGTTCGACGGCTGAAGGAGGTGACGAAGTCGACCACTTCGTCGCGGAGATCGGGAGGCACCCATCGCTGCCTCAGCTCTCCCCAAGTTTTTTTTCAGCGCCAGATACTCCTCCGAGACCTCGGCGATCACGGCGTCCTTCTTCACCAGCTTGGCTTCGAGCGCGGCAGTGCGCTGTCGTTCATGCCTGAGGGCGTGCTCCTCGCCGCGCCGCGTGCGGCCGTCCTGGAGCAAAGCGCTCAGGTTCGCGAAGGCCTGGTTCTGCCAGACGTAGAAGAGGCTGGGCTGGATCCGGAACTCGTCGCAGAGCTCGGAGACCGGCACCTTATCGACGAAATGCCGGCGGAGGATGTTCGCCTTCTCCTCAGATGTAAACTGGCGACGCTGGCGTGACCTGCCGTTCTTGCCTGTCATGGGCTCCTCGTTTCTCCAAACTATGGAGAGGTGAGGAGTCACATTTCAACTGAGGCAGCACAGTTCCACGCGTAAGCAGCACTGCCGCCGGAGGGCGTTGAAGCATAAGTCGGCTGGCCATCCTCATTACGCGACCAGGCACTCACCAGGAGTTTCCCCTGTGGATCTTCCCGCTCGATGCGCGTTGGAGCCCCAGAGCGGTGCACCCAGATGCGCATGGGTGCGCCTCCCTCCGTCGAAACTGTCAGGTGGGCTCCGCCGGTCTCCAACCTCGCAGCCGGGTTGCTCGATGTTCCGAAGCCTGCCGCTGGTAGCACGGCTGCCCGAAGTGAGATAATGCTGGTAACCGGCCGATGGGTTCCGGCATCGGTCGTCAATATCTCTGGTGCCGTAACAGTGGCGACAGCGCCATAATCGTCATACGCGAAACTGGTCGTGGCTCCCGTGCGATCCGTGTGGCTCAGAAGGCGGTGATCACTGTCGAAGGAAGCCGTCAGCGCGGTTACGCCATCGGGTCCGACAATGGACGAGACGTTTCCAGCCGGATCGTAGCTCACGTACGTCGTTCGGCCCGCCGGATCGCGGACGTATGCAAGCATCCCCGGCGCGCCATAGGAGCCACTCACACCGTAGAAGAGTTCGGTGATCTTGCCGATCGGGTCCGCTATACTCGTGAGCTGCGTGCCGGTGTAGCCATACACGGTAGCGTTTCCAAAGCGATCTTCCACGCTCTCCATGATACCCGCGCCGCTGAAAGTGACGGTGGTGCCGTCCGGATAGCGGCGCGTGTACTTGCCCGTCCCCGCATCATAGCGCAACTCGCCGAAATCGCCCTCGGGTCTCGCGTACGTACGGTCGCCAGACCCGTCCGTGCTCTGGTGGGCCCATAGTCGCCGGTGTGGAGGCGGTAGGAGTCGAGCGCGAGTCCGAGCATCTCGATCTGACTGCGTGCTGCCTGAGTCTTCGCGTCACTCGTGTTGCTCAGGATCTCCGGAGCAACCAGCCCGGCGAGAATGGCGATGATAGCGATGACGACGAGGAGCTCGAGGAGCGTAAACGCTCGACGAAGAGACAGCGACGAGTCCCGGCGGGGATACATCGCGCCTGCACCGACGGCTCCTCTCGGGTACGGTCCCTGGGCAGATGTTCGACAAAGAATGCGCTCGCGCATGTTCCTCCTACCAGATAGTCTGCCACCGCGCGAGCGACATTTCAACTGAGGCAGCGCACCCGCACGTCGGCACTCTGGCCCCGGGCAACAGTCCCCGATCAATTACGAGAGGAACCACATCAGGCGCACATCGGAGGCGGCTTGAAACCCAGTCGCAAATCGTCCACCGAACCGGGGCAACTCCATCATAGGTTTGCCCTCGAGCCGATGATGCGAGTTTTGGGGCCCGAGGCCAGTGCGTGCGTGAGAGACCTACGCTGCGGCGACGTGCAGCCGCCCACGCTTGCGTGACCTGGGCGCAGGCCTGACGACGATCTCCACATCCCGCCCCAGGGCAGTGAGGAAGTCGATGAGGCGGTGCGTCGAGAAGCCGGCCAGGCGACCGTGGAGGATGTGCGACACCTTGGGTTGATCGATCCCCATGATCATCGCCGCCCGACGTTGGGTGAGGCCGCGCTCCCGGATGACGTCGTCGATCAGCGAGGCGAGCTGCGCCTTCGCGAGCCGCTCCTCCGGATTGGGCAGGCCCAGGTCCGCGAAGACATTGCCGCTCCCGCGCGTCACCGGGATGGCATCGATGCGCTTCTGACGCGCCGATCGCGTAGCACGAGTGGCCATCAGTCGGTCCTCCGTACCGGCGAGCTTCACGGTGTAGACCGCGCGATAGGTGTCGCCATCGAAATCCTCCACGAGCTCGATCAGGCCGCCCAGGGTGCCCTTGAGACGCTTGGCCGCCGGATGATGCTTCCCGATCTGTGCCTGGTGCAGGGCGTAGCCAAAGGCGTCCTGGACCTCGTCCGGCAGGGCGCGCAGATCCTCGCGGGCGGACCGATCCACTCGACGGCTTTCAGCGCCGGGGTGGGCGGCATGGGCTAATATGCTCGTTCTGGCATGTGGACGTCAAGAGGCCCGTGCGGATGAGCGGTAAGGGAAGCCCCCTTGTCTTTGACAGGTTGAAATAGACTTCCATCATGGTGTACTTCGAAGGAGGAAGCCCCGCTGTCGGCCCGACAGTATGAGATCCATCGTGGTGGCGAATATGACACGACAGACAGCAACACGCATGCTCCCGTTACTCCAGTGACGCCCCACTAGGCGCGCTGGCGCGTCCGCTTCCAGCGAATCGTCGGGCCGCGCGTCATCCACTCGCGCGATACGAAGGAACCACCGCGCAGAACGCGGGGCTCCTCCACCGTGACGAACGCCTCGGGATCCCAGTGCTCCACCACTTCGATCACTTCATCGAGGTGCGCGCGCTGCACGACGGAGTTGACTACCTCGACGCGTCCGTCCCGCCCGTAGGCACCAAACTCCGTGACTCCGTAGCCCTTGTCGCGCAACGCCTCGGCAATCTCGACACCGCCGTGTCGCGACACGATGCGCACGGCTGCCAGCCCATATGCAACGCTCTGCTCGATCGTGATGCCGACCATCGTCCCGACGGCATATCCCCCGGCGTAGCCAAGTATGTGCATCCAGCTATCCAGGTGCTGCATCGCGGTCCCGATCGCGAATATCCAGATCAGCGCCTGGAAGAATCCAAGCGAACCGGCTATCACCCGCTTGCCGCGCACGGCGAAGAGCACGCGCATCGTGTCGCACGACACGTCCACGATTCGCAGGCAGAATATGAGGATTGCGCCGAAGGCCGACGCGAAGAGCAGATCGGATTGGGGGAACATCAGGGAAGGATCGGAAGATGGGTGGGAGTCAGCGCTCGCTGCCGGCCTGCCTCGGCTCTGCGGCGGCCGCATCGTCGCCGATCGCGTTCCCGCCGCTCGCATTCTCCAGAAGCGCGACGCGCGCCTGAAGTCGCGTCGTGCTCTCGCGCAGCTCGGCCACCTGCGACGCCACCGACGGTGCCGCCATTGCCTCCGGCGGAGCCGTGGGAAGCACCACCGAGCGCGACGGCCAGAACGTCTTCACCAGGGCGAAGATGAACAGCAGGACGAGCGCGAGCTGCGCCAGCAACGTTTCCACGGTAGCGAATATGCCCATCGCGGGCACCTGCGGGAAGCCGGGGATGAGCGTGATGGAAACGACGTTCCCCTCCTGGAGCTCCCGGATCCCCTTCCCGGCGAAGACGAACGCCATGTAGTAGAGCAGTACGCTGGTGACGGCAAAGAATGGGCGCAGCGGAATCCTGAGACCGAAGCGACGAAAGAGAACGAAGATCACCGCGAGAACAGCTCCCCCGGCGACGATTCCGAGCAGGATCGGCACAACGGACCCGGTCCCCTCACCGAACAGCGCCTGATAGAATAGCGCCGTCTCCGCTCCCTCCCGATAGACCGCCAGGAAGGCGACGGTGACGAGCGCCTTGCCTCCCCCATGCTCGAGCGCCGTCCCGACCTTCTCCCGGATGAAGCGCTGCCACCTCGCGGCCTCCACCTTCGAGATGAGCCAGTAGCTCACCGAGAAGAGCACGACGACAGCGATGAGCATCGTTACCCCTTCGATCACTTCCCGTGTCGCCGGCATCGCGCGCAGCAGTGTCTGGAGCATCACCGCCGTCACGGCGCTCGCGACCAGCGCGATCACGACTCCCGCCCAAACGGCTCGCAGCTTTTTGCGATGTCCCGTCCTGATGAGGAATGCGACGATCGCACCGACGACGAGAATCGCCTCGAGGCCCTCGCGCAGGATGATCAGGAACGATGCGAGGAAGGCACCCCATCCGCCGCCCGTCGGTTGCGCGATCTCGAGCACCGCGGGCATTCCGAATTCGATGGCGTCGCGCGAACGCTCGGCTGCACGCAGCTCTCCCGCTCGCAGTGCGCCCTTGAAGTCGATGAAGTGGCGCTCCATGGACGCCACCAGCCCGGGATTGCGGGCGCGAGCATGCGTCTCGAGCGGCTCGAAGGCGATGTATGCGTCGAACGCGCGGTC
>JBOHTO010000058.1:0-3836 GCA_050733695.1 Gemmatimonadaceae bacterium
CCCTGGTGACGGGCGCGGCGGTCTCGCTCCGCCGCGCGCCGGACGCGGCGGTGATCGCGCGGCTGGAGCCGGGCGCGCGGGTCGAGGCGGTGGCGCGCGAGCGCGAATGGATCCGTGTACGCGTCGATGGGTGGGTACCAGCGTCGGCCGTGCTCCCGGCCGACACGGCGATGCGCGCCGATCTCAGCGCCGCTGATCTGCGTTCGGACCCCGAGGGAACGGATGGGATGGTCGTCCGATGGGAGGTGCAGGTGCTCGCGCTGCAGCGGGCCGATCCGCTGCGAACTGGGCTGGCGCCCGACGAGCCATATCTCCTTGTGCGGGGTCCGGGAATCGAGAACGCACTGCTGTATCTGGCGATTCCGCCCTCGCTGCTCCAGGCGGCGCGCGAGATCGAAGCGCTCTCGGAGGTCGTCATCACGGCGCGCGTGCGCGACGGGCGGAGCGAGCCCGTCGGCGTGCCCGTGCTCGACCTCATCACCATCGCGCGGCGTTGATCGTCCGGGTCCCGGGCGCTCGATCGCGCAATCTTCCGTCAGTGGCGTAGCCTTCCGTCAGTGGCACAACCCTCCGTCAGTTGCGTTGCCTTCGCCATTCCTGCGAAAGCAGGAATCCACTTTTATCAGCGGTCGCGATCGCACCGCTTTTATCAGCGGTCGCGATCGCACCGCGCTTCACAACCTCGAAATGATTGAAACCGAAAGCTCGGATGCCAGTGCGGAGAAAATGCCCGGCGACCGCCGAACCGGCGAACGCCCCGATGCCTCCGATAGAAGGCGCGCCAGATGGCAGGACTTCCGGGGGGCGTACCCGGGTATCCTCGCCACCATGGGGATCGCTCTTCTCGTCATGCTCGCGGTCGACTTCTGGCTCGTATACAAGCATGTAGCCTACCGAAACGAGATCGAGCGCCTCCGCTCGGGGATGACCGATGTCGAGCAGCGCAGGACGGACGTTCTGCTCGAGAGCACCGAGAATCGTCTGGCGATCATGGTGGAGCTGATCCGCCGGCAGGCGCAGCTCGACGAGAGGCTCAACCTCGCCATCGCGGTCGACAGTGGCGTCATGTACCTCCAGCGCGAAGGTGCGGAACTGCGCCGGATGCGCATCGCGGTGGGCGAGGAAAAGACGGTTGGAACACCACCCGACACGGTGCACCTCGCCGCACCGCTCGGTGAGCGGACGGTGGAGAGGGTGCTCGACGGCGATGATGCGTGGGAGGTCCCCGCCTGGGTGTATCGCGATCGAGGGCTCGCTGTGCCCGGGGATCGCGAAATCGCTGGCGCTCTGGGTCCCGCGGCCGTGATCCTGAACGGAGGAACGGTGATCTACTCGATGCCGGAATCCGGCCCGTTGAACGATTCCTCGTACGTTCTTCCCGGGAGCGTGCGGGTGAGCGAGGAGGATGCGAACGCGATCGCTCCGAATCTCGCGCCCGGTGTCAAGGTGTATTTCTACTGAACGGGTTTGCAGGAAGAGCTGCTTGCGGCTGCTTTGCGTTTGCCTGCGCCTGATCGGGAACGCGGGCGCCCGCAGGGTTTATCAGGAGTGCGGCGTCGAGTCGTTGAAAGATGGACTCCCGCATTCGCGGGAATGACGACGGTGGGTGTTTTCTCGCGGATGCTGACGTTGGGTGCTCTCGCGGGGAAGGAACGACGCTGGTGCTCTCGCGGGAATGACAGAATCTCTACAGGGACGGGGCATGGCAATCAAACACTTCCTGACGCACGGCGGACGCGTGGCCTGGGGGCTGATCGGCGGCGTCTTCCTCATCTTCGCCGCCAGCACTGTGCTCCTGGCGACCACGGCCGACGTGCGCTACCAGCGCGACGTCACTCGCATGGTCTTCAACGACAACGTCGAGCTGCTCAAGGACGTGCGCATGCGCGTGGGCGCCACGACCGACAGCCTCGCCGCGATACTCGACGAGAGTCCGACGCTCCCGAAGGATTCCCCATACCTGGTCGTGAGCATCGAGGAACGGCGCGTGTGGCTCAAGCAAGCCGATTCCACGCTGTACACGACGCAGGTCGCCGTCGGCAGCGGCAAGACCCTGGTCCGGGAGGGAGGATCCAGCAACTGGAAGTTCGAGACGCCGCGCGGACGCCTTGTCGTCCAGGGCAAGGAAGAGGATCCCGTCTGGGTCCCACCCGATTGGCACTTCGTCGAGCAGGCGCGCAAACGGGGCGTCGGCCTGGTCCGGCTCACGCGCGGAGAGCCGATCCCAGCGGCAGACGGTTCCATCATCACCGTGGAAGGGAACAACGTCGTGAAGGTCAATCCCGACGGTAGCCAGACGGTGCTCGGCGCCGTCGAAGGTGAGGAGATAGTCGTGGGCGGAAACATGATCGTTCCACCCTTTGGAACCGACCAGCGTCGCTATGAGGACGTCCTCGGTACCCACCGCCTGCTTCTGGGCGACGGTTACGCCCTTCACGGCACCAACAACCCGGCCTCCATTGGCCAGGCGGTCAGCCATGGCTGCATACGGCTTCGGAATGAGGACATCGAGGAGCTGTACGGGATGGTGCCCGTGGGAACACCTGTCTACATCTATTAGCCGCTCCCTTCTGTTTCCGCGCAGGCAGGGGTCCTGACCGAACGGTCAGACGAAGAACCGCCGGCCCTCCCGGATCGTCTGTATACGGAGGGCCGCCGCGTTATCTTTCACTCTCGTTGGTCCCTCGTTTCCGGACTGTCCGGTCGAGGGCTCCTTGCCAAGGGCAAGCCGGCGCTCTGCGCCGGTACGCAAAGCCGTGAGGCGCCGGGCCCCGCCCGTCGCACGTCAGGTTGCCAGGGAGGGCAGTCGATGCAGCAAGCTCCAGGGCGCGCGCGCCCCGTGGGACGCGCGGTCGCATTTCTGGGTGTCACAGCCGCCGCGGTCGTCGCGGCCAGTGGCGCCGCCTCCGACCACCTCATCTTTGCCGCTCCGGCGGTGGTCACGATCCCTGCCGATACTGCGGCTGACTCCGCGCGCGCAGACGGCTCGTCGCTGCTCGCGGCTCTCGGGATCGATACCCTCTTCGGCCTGAGCGGGAAGCTGCACGCGCGCTTTCTGGCGCCCTCACCCGCACCATCCGTCGGCTCGCCCGGGACCTCCGTATTCGCCCGTCTCTTCGGGGACTCGGCCGCAAGCATTCCCGGGATATACTCGGTGCCCGACGACATCACCGGTCGCTCCTTCGCCTACATCACGCTGGTCCCCTTCGACAGCAAGAACAATGGACGCATCGGCGACTATCGCATCGGCTACTGGCCGGGCGAGAGGCGTGCCCCCCGTTCGGAGGCGTACGGAAATCCCGATGGGTTCATCGTGGTCACGCCGGAGAATCAGGACACGCGCATATCCGATCACTTCCGCCTGCGCGACTTCCTCACGCACGATCAGCGCGCAGTATGGCCCAAGTACCTCGTGCTCCGCGCGGAACTCATCGACAAGCTCGAGCTGGTGATCGACGAGCTTGGTGCGCGCGATGTATTGGTGGAGCGCATGGTCGTCATGTCCGGTTTCCGAACGCCGCAGTACAATGCCAATGGCGGGCAGACAGCGGGGCGGGCCTCGCTCAGCCGGCACATGTACGGCGACGCGGCCGATATCTTCGTCGACAACAACGGCGACGGGCGGATGGATGACCTCAACGGCGATGGTCGCGTGAACACGCGCGATGCGAAGGTGCTGCACGACGCGGCGGAGCGGGTGGAGAAGGTGTACCCCGCGCTCGTGGGCGGCATCGGCGTGTACCGCGCCAACAGTTCGCACGGTCCGTTCGCGCACATCGACGTGCGGGGAAGCCGCGCCCGTTGGGGCGCCCTCTGATGCCGGAACAGGGCGAAGC
>JBOHTO010000059.1:0-1696 GCA_050733695.1 Gemmatimonadaceae bacterium
CTCGATGAGCTTGCCGAACAGCAGCGGCCCGGCGATGCCGCCGGCCGCGGTGCCCACGGCGTAGAAGAACGCGATGCACAAGGCCCGGGTCTCCATCGGGAAGACCTCGCTGGCGGTGAGGTAAGCCGCGCTGGCCCCTGCCGACGCGAAGAAGAAGATGATGCAGCCCATGAGGGTGAGCGTGACGGCGGTGTACGAGTCGAGCGTGAGCCCGGTGATGCCCAGCAGCACGCCGGAGATCACGTAGGTGCCGGTCAGCATCTTGACCCTCCCGATGCTGTCGAAGAGCGGCCCGAGGACCAGCGCCCCGACGAAGTTGCTCACCGCGAACACCGCGATGTAGTAGCCCACCTGCTCCACCCCCATGAACTCGCCGAGGGTGTCGCCGTAGGTGAAGAAGAACGCGTTGTAAAGGAAGGCCTGACCGATGAACAGCGACAGGCAGAGGACCGTACGGCGCGGGTAGAGCGTGAAGACGGTCTTCGCGATCATCGTGAGCGGGATGGTCTTGCGCTGCCGGATGGTGATCGTCTCCGAGACGCTCTCCAGGTCGCGCCCGGTCTCCTCGGACACCTGCCCCTCGATGCTGTGCACGATCTCCTCTCCCTCGTCCTCGCGACCGTGGATGAAGAGCCAGCGGGGCGACTCCGGGACGTTGCGGCGCACGATGAGGATGCCGACCGCAAGGATGGCGCCGAGCCCGAACGCGAGCCGCCAGCCCCACTCGGGATTGACCAACGTCGGGTCGAGTAGCGGGATCGTCAGGAGCGCACCACCGGCGGCGCCGACCCAGAATGAACCGTTGATGGAGACGTCGACGCGGCCGCGGTCCTTCGTCGGGATCAGCTCGTCGATCGCGGAGTTGATGGCGGCGTACTCACCGCCGATGCCGGCACCGGTCAGGAACCGGCAGGCGAAGTACCACGTCGGGTTCATCGAGAACGCCGTGAGCACGGTGGCCACGGTGTAGACGCCCAAGGTGATGAGGAACAGCTTCTTCCGTCCGAAGCGATCGGTGAGCTGCCCGAAGAACAGCGCGCCGATACAGGCGCCGGCGACGTAGACCGCCCCCGCGAGGCCGACGTCGAAGCTGCTCAGCCCGAGGCCCGTCCCTTCGGGCTCCAGCGCCGCGGACATCGAGCCGACGATGGTCACCTCGAGCCCGTCGAGGATCCACACGGTCCCGAGCCCGATCACCACCAGCCAGTGGAAGCGCGACCACGGCAACCGGTCCAGCCGGGCCGGGATGTCTGTGGTGATCCGTCCGGTCTCCACGCCTGACGTCATCAGGTGTCTCCTCTCGCCCCGTCTCCGCCCGCGGCATCGGGCAACATTTCGACGCTAGGCGTAGTCGACGACGACCGGTTCACCCGTAGCGGTGAACGCGCACAGTCGGGATCGTCAGTCCTGGGGCCCTACGCGCACCAGCGACGGAGGCCGTCCCCAGCCAGCGCGAGGTCGCGGCGGACCACCGCGATCTCGCCGGACCAGCGTCGACAGGCCCGCCGGAACGGCCTCCTGCGGTACTCGACCGCGAGCACGAGCGCACCGTAGTCGTCGACGTAGGCGCGGCACTCACGCCACTGGGCGCACTGCTCGGCGATCGCGAAGTCGTAGCCGACCACGGTGCCGTCCCAGCCGGCTCGATTCTTCTGGGCTGCCGCGAGACCCTCGACGTGAGCGCGCTCCACCAGTC
>JBOHTO010000060.1:0-89647 GCA_050733695.1 Gemmatimonadaceae bacterium
GTTCGGGCCCGTCACGACGATCTGGTTCGCCTGTATCGCTTTGCTGGGCCTGGCGAGCATCGTCCGGGAGCCGGGAATCCTGGCCGCGGTCAACCCGATCCACGCGGTTCGGTTCTTCGGAGACCACGGCCTCACCGGGTTCACGCTGTTGGCCTCGGTGGTCCTGGTAGTGACCGGGGGTGAGGCGCTGTACGCGGACATGGGGCATTTCGGCAAGCGCCCCATACGGCTCGCCTGGTTCGCGATCGTTCTCCCCGCCCTCCTCCTCAACTACTTCGGGCAGGGCGCGCTTCTGCTCCGAGATCCGTCCGCCGTCTCCAACCCGTTCTACCGCCTGGTTCCGAGCTGGTTCCTGTATCCCATGGTCGTGATCGCGACCGGTGCGGCGATTACCGCGTCCCAGGCGCTCATCTCGGGGGCGTTCTCCCTCACCCAGCAGGCGGTGCAGCTCGGGTACAGCCCCCGGGTGACGATCATGCACACCTCGCGCACGAGGATGGGCCAGATCTACATCCCCGAAGTGAACACACTCCTGGCCATCGCGTGTGTGGGTCTCATTCTGGTCTTCCAGAACGCCTCGAACCTGGCGATTACCTACGGTGTCGCGGTGACCGGGACGATGACGATCACGACCCTGCTCTTCGCTTCGCTGGCGTGGCGCCGGCTGCGGTGGCCGCTCTGGAAGGTCGCCGTCGTGACTCTGCCGATCCTCGCGGTGGACGTCGCGTTCGCGGCATCGAACTGGATCAAGATCCCCCAGGGCGGGTGGTTCCCGATCGTGGTTGCCGGGATCGTGTTCGTGGTGATGAGCACCTGGAAGCGCGGGCGGCAGATCCTGAACGAGCACCTCCGAGACGTGGCGCTGCCCCTCGATCTCTTCGCGGCGGACCTGGCGCGGCGTGAACTCGCCCGGGTGCCCGGCACCGCGATCTTCATGACCTCCGATCCTTCCGGCGCGCCGCCGGTGCTGCTGCATCACCTCAAGCACAACAAGGTGCTGCACGAGAAGGTCGTCCTCATGTCGGTGCTGTCGGCGGAGATCCCGGAGGTCGAGGACGAGGCGCACGTACAGGTCGAGCCGCTGCGGCTGGGCTTCTATCGCGTGACAGCGCACTATGGCTTCATGGAGGATCCGGACGTCACCGAGATCATGCAGTGGGCGGCTGCCAAGGGCTGCCCCACGAGCATGCGCGATACGTCCTTCTACCTTGGCCGGGAGCGACTCATATCGACTGGTGATTCCCCCATGTGGCGCTGGCGCAAGAAGCTCTTCGCTCTCATGTCGCGCAACGCACGCTCAGCTACACAGTTTTTCGGCATCCCTCCCACACGCGTCGTGGAGCTCGGAACGCAGATCGAGTTCTGATTCTGATCGCGCCATAGCCACCACCAAATGCTGTCATTCCCGCGAACGCGGGGATCCATTCTCCCGCTGTCCGTCGAAGCTGCACCGTCCTGAACGCACTCACTCGCCATGCCGACCACGCGCGCTTTCCCCTCACTTCTCGCCGCGGCCACGCTGCTGGCCCCCCTGGCCCCCCTGGCCCCCCTGGCCCTCGTCGCCACACCGACCGCCGCGCAGGATGCCGCGCCCGCCCAGGAGTTCTCCTTCTACGACCGCGGGCCCTACCGCACCGACGTCCCCCGCCCCGAAACGATACTCGGCTACCGCATAGGTGACTTCAACACACAGTACGCGGCGCAGGAGCGAGTCCTCCTCGCGATCGCAGCGGCGGCACCCGACCGCGTGCGCGTAGAGGAGTTCGGCTCCAGCTACGAGCGCCGAACGATGCGGCTGTTCATCGTCTCCTCGCCGGAGAACATCGCGCGCCTCGATGCCATACGCGCCGACCTGGACGCGCTCGCGGATCCGCGCACGCTGTCCCCGGACGAAGCCGACGCGATCGCCGCACGTACGCCGGCCGTCATATGGATCTCGTACTCGGTGCACGGCAACGAGTCGCCCGGCTTCGAAGCGGCCATGACGCATCTCTACCAGCTCGCCGCGAGCGACGAGCCTGCCACGCTCGCGGCCCTGCGCGACGCCATCGTGATCCTGAATCCGAGCTCCAACCCGGACGGTCACGAGCGCTTCGCCGTGTGGTACAACTCCATCGGCGTGAGTCATCCCGATCCCGGTGCGATGGAGCACGACGAACCGTGGAGCATCCAGGGCCGCTACAACCACTACAGGTTCGACATGAACCGCGACGTGCTCGCGACATCGCAGCGCGAGGTGCAGGCGATCGTGCGTGCCATGCTGCGCTGGCATCCCATGGTCGCCATCGATCAGCATGGGATGACTGAACAGTACTTCTTCCCGCCCGCAGCGAGTCCCGTAAACGAGAACCTGGGGCCGCTCACGAACAAGTGGCTGGACATCATCGGGCGCGGGAACGCCGACGCCTTCGATCGCTACGGATGGACGTACTACGTGCGCGATGTCTTCGATCTCTACTATCCGGGCTACTGGGACGTGTGGCCAGCGCTGACGGGCGCAACGGGCATGACATACGAGACCGACGGCGGCGGCTGGAAGGGTATTCGCTGGGAACGCGACGATGGCACCATCCTGACCTTCCGCGACGGAATCGTGAAGCACTTCGTGGCCGGGATGGCGACGATCGAAACAGTGGCAGCGAGGCGCGCGGAGAGAGTCGCCGACTATGTGCGATTCCGCCGCCAGGCGATCGAGGATGGCCGCACGGAGACGATGAAGCGCATCGTCCTGATCCCGGATCGTGATCCGGGCCGCGCGGCCGAGCTCGTTGCGGCACTCCTGCGCGCAGGAATCGAAGTGCGCCGGGCAAGCACCGCTTTCCGCTCGACAAGTGCGCATTCGTATGCCGGCGGCGATGCGGATTCCAGGCGCTTCGATCCTGGGGCGTACGTCGTCGATCTCGCGCAGCCGCAGGGTAAAGTGGCGAGGGCCATTCTCGAGCCCTCGCCGGCGCTCGATCCCGCGTTCGCCGATCGGCAGATCGAGCGCTATCGCCGTAATCTGCGCCGCGGCGACCGCGGGGTTCGCGAAGGATACGAGTTCTACGACGTCACCGCGTGGTCGCTCCCGGTGACATTCGGCGTGGACGCCTGGTGGACGGAAGATGCCGGCACGGTCTCCGGCGACCTGCTGTCGCTGCCCGGTGAAGAGCCGGCGCTTCCACAAGCGCTCCAGCCGGCAGGCACCGGCGACGAGGCGGGCGCGAGGGGAGCGGGAAGCGGAGCCCGGTCGAGCGGCGGTGAGCTTCCGTCGGCAAACTTCGCGCGGGGCGTCATCACTGGCGCGGGTGCCCGCACGGCGTACGTGTTCTCACCCGAGCGCAGCGGCGCTCCCCGACTCGCCTATCATCTGCTCCGGGAAAAGTTTCGCGTGGCGGTCGCGCGGTTCCCCATCGAGGCAGGCGGGCGAAGCTGGCCACGCGGCACGTACGTCGTCCGCGTCGCGCGCAACGATTCGTCTCTGCATTCGCGAATCGACGAGCTCGCACGGGAGAGCGGCGTCGAGGTCGTGGGCGTGAACACCGCATACACCGAGGAAGGGCAGTACGGCGTGGGCTCGGAACCGATCGTCAGCCTGGAAATGCCGGAGGTCGCGCTGGTGGGTGGAGACGGCGTTGGTCAGACGTCGTATGGCGCGATATGGTGGGGTTTCGAGCGTCGCTACGGCATTCGCTTCATGCCCATCACACTCGACTATCTCTCGGGCGGTGATCTCACCGACCTCGACGTCATCGTCATCCCCGACGCCTCGGCCGGAGTGCTGCGCGACCGGCTGGATGATAGCGGCGTCGAACGCCTGAAGCGCTGGGTGCAGAACGGTGGCACACTCCTGACCATGGGCGGCTCGACCGCATGGGCCGCCAGCAGCAACGTCGATCTCACGAGCGCGCGGCGCGTAGGAAGCGAAGACGATGCCGCACCCGACACGGCGGGCGTTCCGGCTGCGAGTCCGGCACGCGACGTCGCCGCCGAGGATCAGCGTGTTCGCGCCCGGGTTCCGGACAAGGCGTTCGACGACCTGATCGCAGTCACGAGCCCGACGGCAAGCAACGACGATCCGGTCTCACTCCCCGGCAGTCACTTCGACGTCGAGCTGGACCGCACACACTGGCTCACGTTCGGCTACGAGACCCCCCGAATGACCGTCATGATGCAGGGCAATGACTTCTACAAGCTCTCCCGCGAGGGAACGAACGTGGCCGTCTTCCCGGCGACGGGCACGCTGCACCGAGCGGGATTCATCTGGCCCGACAACACCGAGCGGCTCCTGCGCGGCACCGCGCTCCTCATCGAGGAAAGCGTCGGTGACGGCCACGTGATCCTCTTTGCCAACGAGCCGATGTTCCGGGGCTGGTGGCGCGCACTCGACAAACTGGTGCTGAACGCCGTCGTGCTGGGTCCGGCGTTCTGAGCACACCGCCAGCCAGGGCTACTGCACGATCACGTGCTCGCGGATGCGCACCGCTTCCAGCGCAGCCTGCACGGCCGGCTCGATCATGATCGCCTGAGCCGCACCCAGCGCGTCCGACGCGGCACGCGCCCGAACAACGGCCTCCTGCACATCACCCATATGCCCGTGCCTGAGAATGCGGACTCCATCCATCAGCGGGGCGAGTGGCGGAATGGGTGGAACCGGCGGGACGGGTGCGATCATGAAGTCGCCGCCGCCTTCACCCGTGAAGAAACGCCAGCCTCCGTCCTCGTAGACATCCTCGCTCCTGGCGGTCGTCATCGTGATGTCGCGGAACGCCCCATCCGACCATACGCGCAACTCGACGGCATCGCCCGCCTCCAGCTTTCCGACCTCGCGCGTGAAACGGTTCACTCGAGCGCTGCTCATGTAGCGATCACCTGCATCCGCCGCTGCCACGCGCAGGTCCACCCCGTTCACGGCCGCGACGCGGTTCCCCTCGAGCAGTCCCGCCGCCTCCGCCGGTCCGCCAGGTACCACCCGGACTATGAGGACGCCGAGCGAATCACGGACGGTGGCGCTCGCGCTCAGATTCAGTCCGACGACCGCACGGTTGGCTCTGGCTTCCTCGCGCTCCTCTCGTGTGAGCCGTTCTCGGCCCGGCAACTCGTCCGCCGCGACCGGCCGAACCGTCACCTCATTGTAGCGCCCATCCGCCCAGACCCTGAGCTTCACCTCATCACCGGCCTCGACCTTCCCCATCTCGCGCGACAGCCGCCGCGTCACGAGTCCACGCATGTCCGGCTCGCCCGCATCCGCAGGGGCGAGCGCCAGATCCACGCCGTTGATGGTCGCTATGCGGTTCCCTTCCTCGAGCCCCGCAGCCTCCGCCGGACTGCCCGGCGTGATCGAGGTTATAAGCAGCCCGAGGGTGTCGCGCTCGTTGCTGGAACTGGTCGTGACGCCGAGCACGGCGCGGTCGGAATCGACGTCCGGCGACAGCATCCTGAACGCGCGCGCGCGCGGTGCCTCGCTCGTTCGTGTTCGCTGAGCCTCGGCCGGCATCGACAGAACGCCGGACGCGATGAGGCAGGTGAGAAGTGCAGTTGCGCGTAGCATGTGACCTCGCAGGTGTGGTTTTCTGCGTGGTTCGACACAACACCTTCGTGAAGGGTTTCCGCAAGGGGTTTCCGCGCTGTGCAGCGCTCCGATTCCGATGACGCCCCGAACCCGCCATATTGATCCCATGCCGACCGCGATCGATCCATCGCCGCCCCACCCACCCGGCCCTCCGGACCTCGCCACCTTCGAGCACCACTGGCGGGATGAGGCCGACGCGGCCTTTCTCTACAGGGTGCTGGCGCGTGCGGAGCACGGGCGCGACGCACGACGCAGCGACGTGTATCGTCGCCTCGCCGAGGTCGAGGATCGCCACGTCGCAATCTGGGACAAGCTGCTGGCGGAACACGGCCGGAAGCCCGGGTCCTTTCGGCCGAGCGGTCGCGCCCGCGCCCTGGCCTGGCTCGGGAACCGCCTGGGACCGGATTTTCTCCTGCCGTTCCTCCTGCGTGAGGAGGGGCGTGAGGTCCGGGGCTATCTGGACCTGCACCGATCGATGCCGGGCGGAGCGCCGGGTCAGGACGAATCGCTGCTGCTCGCGCGCGAATCAGCCGAGCACGCGAGCACGCTGGCATCGCTCTCCGGCGGCGAGGCTGAGCCCTGGCATCGCACGGGTTCCGGCGGTTTTCTCCGCAACGTCGTCTACGGGTTCAATGACGGACTGACGGCGAACTTCGGTCTGGTTGCCGGGGTGCTCGGCGCGACCACCACGACCGCGACGCAGCACGAGGTGATAATCGTCGCCGGCGTCGCGGGACTGATTGCCGATGCCCTCTCGATGGGCTCCAGCGGATATCTTGCGGCGAAGAGCGAGCAGGAGGTCTACGCCAACGAGATCGCGATGGAGCGCGATGAGATCGCGCTGATGCCGGAGCTCGAGCGAGACGAGCTGGCCCTCATCTACGAGGCCAAGGGAATGGATCCCGGAGCCGCACACTCTCTCGCGACGCGTGCGCTGGACGATCCCCCCCGCATGCTGCAGGAGAAGGTGGCCGAGGAGCTCAAGATCGGGGGCGCGGCGATGTCTCCGCTCAGGGAGGGCTGGGTTACGGGTTCGGCGACCGCGGTGGGCGCACTCATCCCGGTGTTCCCGTTCCTGTTCACCAGCGGATGGACAGCCGTCACCCTCTCGTTTGCCGTGGCCATGCTCTCGCACTTTGTCGTCGGCGCGGCGAGGTCCGTGTTTACTGGGCGGGGGATCATCCGGTCCGGTATCGACATGTTCGTCGTGGGGCTCGGCGTTGCGATTGTCGGCTACTACATAGGCGACTGGGTGAGCAGGCTGCTGTAGGCGCGCGCGAACGTCGTTCTTGCCTCGGCTGGCGTCGTCGTCAAGGTGAGAGATCGCGTCCCGCGTTCAGGAGGATGCCGGGGCTGGATGGCGTCATCACCGTGAAAATGGAGTGCGCGGCAAAGCGCGCCCGCCGCCCTACACCACGAAGTTCACCAGCCGGTCCGGCACGAAGATCACCTTCTTCGGCGCCCCGGCTAGGAATTTCCGCACTCCCTCCAGCGCCAGCGCTGCCGCGATTGCTTCCTCACGACCGCTCCCGCGCGGCACGCGCCCGGTCCCGCGCAACTTTCCATTCACCTGTACCGCGAGCTCGACCTCCCCTTCGGCCGCCAGCTCCGGATCGAAGTTCGGCCAGCCGCCAGCGAACACGCTCCCCGCGTGGCCCAGGCGCTCCCACAGTTCTTCGGCGATGTGCGGCGCATACGGCGCGACGAGCTGTACCAGCGGTTCGACCTCGGCGCGCCGCGGCAGTCGCTCGTGCGCACGGACGACGTTGATGTATTCCATCATCGCCGCGATGGCCGTGTTGTAGCCGAGACGCGTCGTGTCGACACCGACCTTGCGGATCGTCTGATGCAGCTTGCGCAGCACCGCCGCATCCGGCTCCACATGACTCTCGCCGGCGATCGCCTGGGCCACGGACGCCCAGAGTCTGTCGAGAAAGCGCCGCACTCCCGAGATACCGCGATCACGGAAGTCACCTCCCTCCTCGAACGGACCGAGGAACATGAGGTAGGTACGGAATGAATCGGCGCCCCACTCGTCGATATATCGGTCGGGTACCACCACGTTGCCGCGACTCTTGGACATCTTCGCTCCGTCGCGCACGATCATGCCGTGCGCGCGAAAGCGTGTGAACGGTTCTTCGAATTCGAGAAACCCTGCGTCGTGCAGAACCATGGTGATGAAGCGCGAATAAAGCAGGTGGAGCACCGCATGTTCGTTCCCACCGATGTACGAGTCGACGGGCAGCCAGCGCTTCGTGCGTGCGGGATCGAAGGCAACGTCGTCGAACTCCGTATTGGGGTAGCGCAGGAAATACCAGGCGCTGTCGAGGAAGGTGTCGGACACATCGGTCTCGCGACGCGCCTGCCCGCCGCACTCCGGGCAGGACACGTGGTACCAGTCCGCGTGCCGGGCGAGGGGCGAAATGCCCGTGTCATCGGGGCGGAAATCCTCTACCTCGGGGAGCAGGACGGGCAGATCACTCTCCGGAACGGCCTGCAGGCCGCACATATCGCAGTAGATCACCGGGATGGGCGGGCCCCAGTAACGCTGGCGCGAGATGCACCAGTCGTGCAGATGGTAATTGACGACGCCCTTCCCCGCCCCGCGCTCGACGAGCCAGCTCACGATAGCCGCTGCTGCTTCGGACACCGGAAGTCCATCGAAGCTGCCGGAGTTGACGAGGCGCGCGCCCTCCTCGTCGCTCTGCGTGTACGCTTCTGCGAGCGGCGAGCCAGCGTCGCTTTCCGCACTCGCGACGACGCGCACGATCGGGAGCCCGAACGCTTTTGCGAATTCGAAGTCGCGTTCGTCGTGCCCTGGCACGGCCATGATCGCACCCGTGCCGTACTCCATCAGCACGTAGTCGGCGATCCAGATCGGCACGCGCTCGCCAGTGGCGGGATTTTCCGCATACGATCCCGTGAAGACGCCCGACTTCTCGCGACCCACCTTTCGCGCGATGAGATCCTGGGCGGCGGTGCGTTCGCGATAGGCCGCGACCTGCCCGCGCTGCGCGATACCGGTGAGTGGATCAACGAGAGGATGCTCCGGCGCCAGCACGAGGTACGTAGCTCCGAAGATCGTGTCCGGTCGCGTGGTGAACACTTCGATTCCGGCGCCTTCCACATCCGCGGGCGTAGCCCTGCCTTGCGCCGCTGAGCGGTCCACCTCTGCCGGCGGTGCGATCGGAAAAATTATCGACGCACCCTCGGAGCGGCCGATCCAGTTGCGCTGGGCGGTCTTCGTCGATTCTGACCAGTCCAGTTGATCCAGGTTGTCGAGCAGGCGGCCGGCGTAGTCGGTTATCCTGAAGAACCACTGCTCCAGAAACCGCTGCTCCACGCGCGTTCCGCACCGCTCGCACTCGCCATCGATCACCTGCTCGTTCGCGAGCACCGTCTTGTCGAAGGGACACCAGTTCACGGCCGCCTTCTTCCTGTATGCCAGCCCGCGCCTCAGGAGCTGCAGGAATATCCACTGCGTCCACCGGTAGTAGTCCGGGTCCGTCGTGGACAGTGCGTGTCTCCAGTCGACCATGAGACCCGCACGTTCCAACTGTCTCCTGAAGTTGGCTATGTTCCGCGGGATGAGCGCCATCGGGTGCTCACCGACCTTGAGCGCGTAGTTCTCGGAGTGGATGCCGAACGCGTCGTAGCCCAGCGGCTCGAAGACAGTGTGCCCTTGCAGGCGCTGGAATCGTCCATGGATGTCGCTCCCCGTGAACGCGAAGAGGTTGCCGACGTGAAGCCCCTCCGCCGATGGATAGGGAAACATCATCAGGGAGTAGTACGGGCGGGGCCCGCGGTCGAGATCAGCGCTGTTCGTTCCGCGCTCGCGCCAGCGTTCCTGCCACTTCCGCTCGACGACGGCCGGATCATAGCCGTCGCTCTCCAGTGACGGCGAAGGCGCACGGGGAGGGATCGTTTCTGTCATGTCGGATGGCCAAGGGGCCCCGCGCCCGTTCCTGCGCGATGCGCGCCGACCCACTGGCAAGTGTGAGAAGAGAGAAGTCCGAAATCTAGTGCAGCGAGGCCGGGACATGGTTGGCACCGACGGGCTGGGCGTGGCAGGTGAGCGCGATCCGATCGCCGTGAGCTCCGTTCGGGGCCGGATCGTCGTCCTCGTCGGAGCGCTCGCGCTTCTGCTGCTGATACCGCTCGCCTGGGGCGGGAGCGTGGTCGTCTCGCGCTTCCTCGCAAGGCAGGCGGATTCGCGCCTCCTCGATGCTTCGCGCCGATCCGCGCTCATAATCGAGCAGCTTCTCCTCGAGCGCGAGCGCGAGGTCAGGCTGCTCGCATCATCACCCGCCATCGTCGACGCTGTGAGCACCGGTAGCGCGCGGGCCCGTACACTGGGACTCGCCGATGAGCGCATCGACGATCTCGAGATCCGCTTCGATCGCGAGCGGTCGCTTGCCATGGCGCCCCGAGTCGAGCGTTATCTCCGCGATGCCCAGGCATCGCTGGACGCTGCCGAGATTCTCGTCACCGAAGCCCACGGCTACAACGTCGTGACCACGCAGCGCACGTCCGACTTCGTGCAGCGCGACGAATCATGGTGGCAGCAGGCCGTGCGCGATGGCCTGTCCCGCGCAGACGCGAGCTACGATGAGTCGGCGCGGCAAACCGTCCTCTCGATCTCCTCGGCCATCAGGGAGACCGGCAGCGACTCGCCACTCGGTGTCATCAAGGTCGCTTTCAACCTTGCCAAGGTCGACGACGGGCTCGCGCGCGCGAGCGAGATAGCCGGTATCGCTGTCGATCTCGTTGACGCGGCCGGCAACGTGATTGCCAGTTCCTCCAACGAGCCCCGCATGCGACCGCTGCCAGGTGCCGCGAGTCTCGCCGACGCGAGCGTGGACTCCATCATCCGATACGATGCAGAGGGTGTGCTCCAGCGCGCCGCCATACTTCCGGTCAATCACGGACGCTGGCGGCTGGTCTCCCATCTCGATGAGAGCCGAGCACGATCGGAACTCTGGAGCGCGCGTGCCTGGCTCGCCGGCATCGCCATCACGCTCTTCGCTCTCGTTCTGCTCGGTCTCCTCTACGTCGGACACGACGTCGCAAAACGTGTGAGCGCCCCTGCGGCGGAACTCGCGCGTGTAGCGGAGGCGGTAGCCGGAGGCAACCTCGCGGTCCGCGTCGGCGCCACGGAAAGCACGGACGAGATCGGTCGCCTCACACGCGCGACGGGCCGGATGATCGCGGACCTCAGGCGGCTCGCGCTGGCTCTGCGCTCCTCCTCGCAGGAGACGGCGTCGATGTCAACCGAGATAACGATCGGCACGGAGCATATGGCGTCGGCGGCCCAGGAGATGGCGCATACCTCGGGAGACCTGAGCCATCAGTCGACCGAGATGGCGCAGACGCTTCAGGAGCTGGCCGGAAATGCGGGACGTCTCGTGGGAATCGCCGCCGAGCTCGACGCGGGTGCATCCGAAGGTGTTGCGCGCAACACGCAGCTTCGCGCGCTGGCGGGCGAGAGTCGGGAACGCCTGGATGCGAACGCCACCGCACTGCAGCATCTGGAGAGCGACATACAGTCCAGCGCTGCGGCGGTGGAGTCGCTGGCAGGAGCGTCGGAGGAGGTGCGTGCCTTCGTGACGTTCGTTCAGAAAATGGCGCGGCAGTCCAGGCTGCTCGCGCTGAACGCGGCAATGGAAGCGGCGCGGGCGGGCGAGCAGGGACAGGGTTTCGCCGTTGTGGCAACGGAAGTGCGCCGTCTGGCGACCAGCGCGGCGGAAGCGGCCGAACGCACGGAGGCACTCGTGGCGGGCGTGCTGACGCGAGTCGCGGAGTCGCGGGAGTCGAGCGCACGCACGGTCGATACCGTGCGGGAGGTGCTGTCTGCGACTCAGCAGGGGCTCGACTCTTTCGGTCAGATCGAGAGCGCCGTCGCGGACACGGAAGCCTGGACAGCAACAATCGACAAGGCGGCGAACACGACGAACGATCTCGTGAACGATACGACGATGCGGATCGAGCAGCTCGCGCGCGGAACCGAATCATTCGCGGCTGCCATGGAACAGGTAGCCGCCTCGGCGGAGGAGCAGAGCGCGAGCACTCAGGAGATCGCCGCTGCAGCAGCCCGACTCAGCTCGGAGGCGGAGCGACTGGCGAAGCTGGCGGCCACGTTCCGCCTCGATGGCGATCCGGGCCCGGGCAACCCGGCCACTCGGCACCCGGCGCCGGAATCCGGGAACGCCGATGCGCGAACTCCAGGCCGGCGCGGAGTTCTCGCGCCCGCCTGACCCCTGACGCCATCGGGCCGCGCGCCGAAACAAGGAACATGCATTCCCACTCCCCCGGGATTGACGGCGAACGGTACAGAATGGTGGCGCTCAGCCGCTTCTCGGGAACTCCGAGCGCTCGTACAGATACGCGCTGTCGGCAAGGCGGGCTCCGCTGGCGTCGGCGACTGCGTAGCGGCCACCCGAGTAGAGCGATGCAGCCCCGGTGCGGCCATCCTTCGCGAGCGCGTAGAAATTGAGGTTGAAGCGGGGGCGCCCGCGCGCACCCAGCAACCGCGGTTCGGTCATCGCAACCGTGCGCCTGAGCGTCTCGAGGCACGCATCCTCGGGCGACATCCCCTGGCGCATGTGCTCCACCGTGAGGAACGCGCCGCACACCTTTATGTTCGCCTCGCCGCGACCCGTCGAACCGGCGGCGCCCACGGCGTTGTCACAGTACTGGCCCGCTCCGATGATCGGGCTGTCGCCCACCCGCCCCGGGATCTTCCACGAGAGTCCGCTCGTCGTCGTGACGGATCCGATGTCTCCGGCGGCGTTCACGGCGTTCATGTTGATCGTGCCGGTAGTGAAGTTGATTGTCACATCCTCGTCGTGGTCGATCCAGTTGTCGTTCGGGTTCAGCCGCGCTCTCCAGCGCAGCCAGTCCTGACGGGACTCCTCGGTGAGGAGATTCTGCTCCTCGAAGCCCATGCTCAGCGCGAAACGCTTCGCGCCCTCGCCCACGAGCATGATGTGGTCGGTGTAGTCCATTATGGCTTTCGCGACGAGCGACGGCGTTGCGATCCCCTCCAGCGCACCCACTGCCCCCGCGCGGTGCGTGGGACCGTGCATGCACGAGGCATCGAGTTGCACGATGCCGTCCGCGTTCGGCAGCCCGCCGAGTCCCACCGACTGGTCCTCCGGGTCCAGCTCCTGGATGTTGACACCGGCGATCGCGGCGTCAAGCGGATCGGAACCTCCGGCGATGAGGTCGTACGCCTTCTCCACTCCACGCAGACCGTTCGCGGACGCGACGACCGCTGGCCGCGCAAGGCGAAGACGCATCGCGTCGCGCTCGGGCGTCCCCGCGCGGCCGGGCAGGCCGCCGCCGAGCAGGAACTCCGCGGGCGCAATCGACGGGAAGGCAAGGCCGGCTGCGGCGGTTGCGCCGGCGCCGAGGAAGGTACGGCGAGTGACGGACACGATCTCCTCCGGGTTCTTGTCCTGATGTCACGGATTCTATCGCCTTGCGGCGCATATGGCGAGCGTTGGCGTCGTTGCGCTCGCCGGAGTAGGTTCCGAAGTCGATGAGCACCGGCACTCCCCTGGACCAGCTCCACAGATTTGCATTCTTCGCCGGACTGCCCGAGTCGGAGTTCGCCTACCTCGCCGGCCGCGTCACGGTGCGCGAGTACGCCCCGCACGATCTCATCTTTGCCGAGGGGCAGCCGCGGCGAGTTCTCGCACTCATCGCCGCCGGAAGCGTGGCCATCGAGAAGTCCCTGAGCGGTACACCAGTGCGCCTGGCCACACTGGGCGATGGCGAAGCGCTGGGCGAGGGGCTGCTGCTCGACGATTCCCCGCACGGTACGAGCGGCCGCGCCCTGGACGCCGTCACCGCATTCGTGCTGGACGCCGACACGCTTCGCGACATGCTCGGCGACCGCCCGACTCTCTACGCGGGCCTCGTGGCCCGCGCCGCGCGTGTCATCTCGCGCCGGCTGCGGAGCGCGGATGCCACCCTGGTGGGACGAGGGCGGATGATCGGCTTCGCCGGGTCGCTCACGCGCGCCGAACATGACCTTCTCGGCGAGCGCGATGTGCCGGACGACGCGCTGTACGGCATCCAGACGCTGCGGGCCCTGGAGAACTTTCCCATCTCCGGCGTCGTTCTGCGCGAGTTCCCGTCGCTCATCTCGGCGCTCGCCTCGGTCAAGGAGGCCGCCGCACTGGCGAACACCGAGCTTGGCCTTCTCGATTCCACGATCAGCGATGCCATCATCCGCGCGGCGCGCGAGGTGCGAGTTGGCCGGCATCACGAACACTTCCTCGTGGACATGGTCCAGGGCGGCGCGGGTACATCCACCAACATGAATGCCAACGAGGTGATCGCCAATCGTGCGCTCGAGCTGCTCGGCGGGAGGCGCGGCGACTACGCGAGGGTGCATCCCAACAACCACGTCAACCTCAGCCAGTCCACCAACGACGTCTATCCCACGGCTATCAAGCTCGCCCTGCACAGCGCGATCGATGGGCTGCGGGACGCGATGCGGTCGCTCGCGGAGGCATTCCTGCGCAAGGGGATGGAGTTTGCACCACATCTGAAGATGGGGCGCACCCAGCTCCAGGACGCCGTGCCCATGACGCTGGGTCAGGAGTTCGCGGCATTCGGGCATACCATGCTGGAGGATGTCGACCGGCTGGGCGAGGCACAGGCGCTGATTCGCGAGATCAACATGGGTGCGACGGCGATCGGGACCGGCATCAATGCTCCGCCCGGCTATACGGAGCTCGTCCGACGTCACCTCACCGCGATATCTGGCATCGAGCTCATGACCGCGCCTGACCTCGTCGAAGCAACAGCGGATACGGGCGCGTTCGTTCAGCTCTCGGGCGTGCTCAAGCGCTGCGCGGTCAAGCTCTCGAAGATCTGCAACGATCTGCGGCTGCTGAGCTCCGGACCGAGGGCCGGATTGAACGAGATCAACCTGCCGCCCGTGCAACCCGGTTCGTCGATCATGCCGGGCAAGGTGAACCCGGTCATCCCGGAAGTCGTGAACCAGGTGTGCTTCGACCTGATCGGCGGCGATGTGACAGTCGCGCTCGCAGCGGAGGCGGGGCAGCTTCAGCTCAACGTCTTCGAGCCGATCATCGTGTTTCGCCTGTTGCGCGGGATCCAGTCACTCAGAAACGCGTGCGGCGTTCTGCATACACGTTGCGTGGAGGGAATCACCGCGAATCCCGAACGCATGCGCTACTTCGTGGAACACTCGATCGGGATCGTCACCGCGCTGGTACCGGTACTCGGCTATGAGACATCGACCGAGATCGCGAAGATCGCACTCGATTCCGGACGCGGCGTGTATGACATCGTCTGCGAGCGCGGGCTGATGACGCGCGAGGAGCTCGACCATCTGCTCAACCCGGACGCCATGACGGCGCCGCGACGGGCCGAGCAGGGCTAGCGAGGCACTGAGGCCGGAGATGCCAGCGCGACGACGCAAGCGCCTCGATCCGGCGGCCTTCCATCTTCCGGTGGACGAGATTCGTGCGGGAGTATACTCCGAGCCGCACCTGCTGCGCTCGCGCGAGCTCACCGCGCTGGAAGTCGAGCCACCGCGCGTAACCATGCACGTTGCATGTTCGACTGCCGCAATACTCGGTGGCATAGATGAAGTGATTGCGATCCTGCGCCTCTGCACGGAGGATTGGGGTTCACTCGCCGTTCACGCGCTGTTCGAGGGTGAACGCATAGACGCATGGACGCCGGTGCTGACGGTGGAGGGAGCGTACGATGCATTCGCGTATCTCGAAACGCTGATCATCGGCGTCCTTTGCCGGCGCACCTGCATCACAACGCGCACGCGTGCGCTCGTCGATGCCGCACGTCCGAAGACCGTGTTCTTTCACTCCGCGCGGCACGACCACTGGCGCGTCCAGGCAGGAGACGGGCAGGCCGTGATCGCCGGTGGGGCACGCGGCGGCTCGACGGAGGCGCAGGGTCGCGCATCGGGCACCGTAGCGGAGGGGCTGGTACCGCACACGCTGATCGCTGCGCACGCCGGTGACACGGCGGCCGCCGCGCGGCGCTTCGCTGCGCGTCTTGACCCCGACGTTCCGATACTGGCACCGGTGGATTACGAGAATGACTGCGTGCGCACGAGTCTCGAGGTGGCGCGCGCACTGGAGGCGCGACTGTGGGGTGTCCGGCTGGACACGCCGGAACACCTGGTGGATGCGTCGATCATTCCCCAGATGGGGACGTTCAATCCGACGGGGGTGAATCCCCGGCTCGTGTGGAACGTTCGCAACGCGCTGGACGCCGAGGGCTTTGGCGATGTGAAGATAGTCGTCGCCGGAGCGGTAACCCTGGAGCGTATCCGGGCGTTCGAGGATGAGGGCGTGCCGGTGGATGCCTATTCTGTCGGCGACACCGTGCTGGCCGGGCGGTTCGAGTTCGTGGCCGACATCGTGGAACGGAACGGCGAGCCTGTAGCGCGTGCAGGGCGCGAAACCCGGCCGAATCCACGGCTGGAGAAGGTGAAGTAGCGCACCACAGGGAGGCACCGGATGGCGGGAACGAAGCTCGACGGCGCAGGCATCGCCAAGCTGAATACCCTCGAGGACGCGGTGACACAGCTCCAGCGTGTGCACGGTCTCGTGGAGCAGATGGCCATGGCGCAACGACAGGAGAAGTCGATCGCGAGTTACGGTTTGCAGATCCGCCGCGCGGCAACACCACTGGTGGGACAGCTCAAGGGACAGTTCGGGATGATCTCCGACATCGTGACCGGCCTGATCCTGGTGGCCACACGGGGCGGTAACGAGCAGGCCAAGGTTCGCGCACTACGCGAGGCAGTCGGTCAGATACGCATTCAGCTCGAGATGGCGCAGAACAAGGTGAAGGAGCAGCATACGGTGGACATGGAGGGGGGAAATGAGGAATGACATTGGGTCGCGGTCGGCCCGGCAGGATACGCTACCGAGAATCGGCTAACCCGTCCGCCCGGGCCCTCTCGCCAACCAACCCCGCGAGCCCTTCTATCATCCTCGGGGAGGTGTTCAGCATCTCGATCCTCTCGAGGCGAACGCCAAGCCCCGCCGCTCGGCGCATCAGCTCGTGGTCGATGTCGTACAGTATCTCGACGTGCTCGGTGGTGAACCCGATCGGCGCGATGAGAAAATCCCGCTTTCCTTGACCCGCGAGCCGCGCGATCACATCGCCAGCATCGGGGCCGAGCCACGGCTCCGGCGTCATGGCGGCAGACTGATATGCGAGCTCGTGCGGCTGTGAGCCCAGACGCTGCACCAGAGCGTCGACAGTCTCGCTGAGCTCGCGCGGATACGGGTCGTCCCACTCCCGGATTCTCTCGGGGAGACTGTGGGCTGTGAAGACCACCATCACTCCGTCTCGGTCTGAGGCGGTAAAGCGGGCGAGCGCGGACCTGACGCGCTCCTCCAGCGCGTCCAGGTAGCCGGGGAGCAGATGCCAACGTTCGATCGGCGCAACCGAAACGCGCGAGCCGGCCTGCTGCACCTTCTCGAAGTAGGCGCCGATGCTCATCCGCGAGTAATGCGGCGCCATGACGATCCCCACGGCGCGGCTGATACCCGCCGCCTCCATCTCGGCCAGGGCAGCCGTGATGTATGGATGCCAGTGCCGCATCCCGACGAACGTTCGGAAGCGACCGCGGCGTTCGTTGCCGCCGCCACCGTCGTCACCACCGCCACCACCGCCACCACCGCCACCTCCGCAGCTGCCGCCGCCGCGGTTCAGTGCGCGCTCGAGCGCGCCGGCCTGTGCCCGCGTTCGTTCGAGAATCGGCGAGCGTCCGCCGATCGTGCGGTAGCGCTCCCGTACTTCGTCAACGATGCGCGCCGCCGTCGGCCGGAACCCGCGCACATCCATCAGGTACGGCTCGACTTCCTCGAGTGAGTTCGGGCCCCCATAGGCCATCACGAGCACGCCAATGGTCTCCGTCACGCTATCGATCCCGCCCGGCGCCCTCCGCGCCCTCCGCGCCGAACGTCGCCTGAGCCGGCAACACCGCTGCGCTCGTGTCAGCCCCCGTCAACGCGTGAACCAGGTCGACCACGAAGCGGACATTATCGACGGGTGTCCCCGGCAGGATCCCGTGCCCAAGGTTGAAGATGTGCCCCGGCCGCCCCGCCGCCTCCTTCAGCACCGCGCGAACGCGCCGCTCCAGCTCCGCGCGCGGCGCAAACAGCGCAACCGGATCGAGATTGCCCTGGACCTTGGCGCCGGCGCCGAGCCGCGCCCATCCGTCCGAGAGCGGGATTCGCCAGTCCATTCCGATAACGCTGCGCTCGCCCGCCGCCTCGCGCATGAGCGGCAGAAGGGTCGCGGTGTCAACTCCGAAGTGGATCATGGGAACGCCGAGCGGTTCGATGGCTGCGAAGATACGGCGCGTGTGCGGCAGCACGTACTCGCGATAGTCATCGGGAGACAGACAGCCCACCCAGCTATCGAAGAGCTGAACGGCCTGCGCACCCGCGTGCACCTGTGCCGCGAGATAATCAGCTACCACGATCGCGAGTTTGCCGAGCAGTGCATGCCAGGCGGCAGGATCGGCAAGCATGAGCCGCCTGGTGGCGAGTTGCTGGCGGGAGCTGCCGCCCTCGATCAGGTAGCTCGCGAGCGTGAACGGAGCCCCCGCGAACCCGATGAGAGGCGTGCGATCCGCCAGCTCCCGCCGCACCATGCGTATCGCCTGCAGCACGTGCGCGAGCGATTCACCCGACTCCACAGCGCGAAGCGCAGCGATATCTCCCGGTGTTCGCACCGGATTGTGGATCACAGGTCCTTCGCCGGCCGCGAACTCGAGATTGATCCCCATCGGCACGAGCGGGAGGAGTATGTCGGCGAAGATTATCGCGGCGTCCACCCCCAACGCGCGCACTGGCTGTAGAGTCACCTCGGTCGCCAGTTCCGGCTGCGCACAGATCTGGAGCAGCGTGTGGTTCGCACGAATCGCGCGGTACTCGGGCATGTAGCGACCCGCCTGCCTCATGAACCATACTGGCGTGCGATCGGTGCGCTCGCCACGGCAGGCGCGCAGAAAGCGCGGCTCGTTGGCAACTGCCGCCCGCTGCTGCGCGGCGCTGGCCTCCTGGCTGACGCGGGTTGGGGCGACGGGAGAGTTCGACATTGGCATGGGCATAAGTTCGTCCGCGGCCGCGGACGGTGACCGGGCAATCTAGCCGTTCGGAGAGCGCTTCAACATCGCTATCACCACTTCGCCGTATATTCGCCCAGCATGCACACGGTCATCATCGGTGGCGGTCTCGGGGGGCTCACCGCGGCGTTCATCCTGGCTGGCGCGGGTACACGCGTGACCGTGCTCGAGGGTGCCGAGCGCTGGGGCGGGCAGATACGCACGCAGCACACGGACGGATTCACCATCGAACACGGCGCCGAAGGATTCACCGCGGCGAGTGGCGCCGTGCCAGTGCTCTGCCGGGAGCTCGAGATGGCCGAGCGCATCGTGAATCAGCGGGCGCGATCGAGCTTCATGCTGGTTGATGGAGAGCTGGGCTCGCTGGAGCCGGGGGAGGCGGCTCGACGAATCGGACTGCGTGCCGCCGATTCCGGCTTCGGCCGTGGCATCATGAGCTTCGCCGCCGGGATGGGCGAGCTGGTCGATGTGCTCGTTGCGTGGCTGAAACGAGATGAGCATGAAGTCGATCTGCGCCTCGGAGCTCGTGCAACGGCGTTCGAGCAACGCGGCACCGGCTGGCAAGTCCGGACCGAGGCCGATTCGTTCATCGCCGATGCGGCCGTCGTCGCTCTGCCGGCGCGTGATGCCGCCGATTTGCTCGGACGCAGCGAGCCTGATTGTGCTCGCGCGCTCCGCGCCCTTCACGTGCGCTCCAGCGTGACCGTGTCACTCGCGTACCGGAGGTCGCACGTTTCGCATTCGCTCGATGCCAGCGGCTTCATCGTCCCTCATGCAGGGCCCGCTCCCGGGGTGAGCGGCAGCGCGCCCGAGCTGCGTGCATGCGCATTCAGCTCGTCCAAGCTTCCGAACCGGGCACCAGACGAATGGTGTCTTCTGCGCGCCTTCTTCCGGCCGAACGCACGCGATATCGCAACGCGGAGCGATCGCTGGTGGGCCGTGCGCGCGCACGACCTGATCGCTCCCGTCATCGGAATCAGCGGCGGCCCGCCATCTGACGAACGGAGCTGGGTAGCGCGCTGGCCGAATGCCCTCACGGAGTGGCGACCTGGTGCGATCGATGGCTCGACGTGCCGGGAGATCGCGTCGCTCGTCGCCGGGAACCTTGTTCTGGCCGGTGCTGGCGTCCATTGTTGCGGTCTTGACGGTGCGGTCGCATCGGGTCGCAATGCGGCACGGCAGCTCCTCGCTCCCTGCGCCCCGTAACGCGGTTTGCTGCGCACGCCCGAATGCAGGTGCCCGCGCCTTCAAACTTCCTTGATTTCATTCCGGGGTGCCGGTAGACTTGACGGTGCTCTGACAGCCCGCGGCATGCCGATCCTGGTAAGCCGCTAACGCCGGTACAGGAAAATGGAATGCCCGTGAATCACCGCGCGCGCCGGCTGGCCGCGGCCGCCCTGTCCGTCGTGGTGGCGCTGGCGCTGGGTGCGTGCGCGCAGGAATACCCCAATACGACGTTCACCCCGCACACGGAGTTCGGCCGCGACATCGACGCGCTCTGGGACACCCTTCTCCTGTGGGGGACGATCGTCTTTGTCGTGGTCGAAGTTGCACTTCTCTTCACGATCATCAGATTCCGGCATCGGCCCGGTACGCCGGAACCGAAGCAGGTACATGGCAACACTGCGCTCGAGATCGCATGGACGCTGGCGCCTGCCGCGATCCTCATCCTGATCGCGATCCCGACTGTCCGGACGATCTTCCGCACGCAGGCCGAAGCGATTCCGAACGCCCTCCAGGTCGAGGTCATTGGTCACCAGTGGTGGTGGGAGTTCCGCTACCCGCAGTACGGTTTCACCACGGCGAACGAGCTGTACCTGCCTGTGGGACGCACGGTCAACTTCTCGCTCGAATCGGCGGACGTGCTTCACTCGTTCTGGATTCCGCAGTTGGGGGGCAAACGCGACCTGATCTCGAACCGGACCAACTATCTCTGGTTCACTCCCGATTCCACGCTCGAGAGCTCGGCATGGAACGGCTTCTGCGCCGAGTATTGCGGCGACTCGCACGCGAACATGAAGTTCCGCGTGTTCACGGTTCAGCCGGCAGAGTTCGAGAGCTGGGTCAAGCTGCAGCAATCGCCCGCGGCGATGCCGGGAACAGGCGCGCCGAGCGCCGCAACACTCCCGGCCCCAGTCGCTGATACAGCCGCTGGGGACGCCGGCGCGGACAGCGCGACGACAGCGGCCGCTGCCGCGCTGACAGGCGATACGGTTCGCGCGCAGCTCGCCGCTGGCGTGACGCCCGACACGACAGCACCAACCTACGCGTCCGCGATTCCCGACACCATCTCGAGCGCGGCCGCACCGGCCGGTTACACTTTCCCGGCCGAGCGAATGGAGCGGCACGCCGTACCCGCGACGCCCATACCCGAAGGGCTGGAGCTTTCGGTTCCACCGGAGAGCGGTGACGCTGCGCGCGGACGACAGATATACTCGAGCAACGCGTGCATCGCGTGCCACATGATCGAAGGCAATCCGAATTCGCAGGGTGTCATCGGTCCCAACCTCACGCACGTGGGATCGCGCAGGACGATCGGAGCAGGGCTCTACCCCAACGATCCGCGCCACCTCGCGCTCTGGATCAAGAACTCGCAGAAGATGAAACCGGGCTCGATAATGCCTCCGCAGGGACAGGGCGAGGTGGATTCGCGGACCGGCGCCGCCGGCGCGCTTACTGATCAGCAGATTGCCGACATCGCAGCCTACCTCAGCGCTCTGAGATGATCTGGTTCCCGGCGGAGTGTGACGTGGTACAGTTTCAAATGGATTCCCGCTTTCGCGGGAATGACGAAGAATGTCGCGGGGAATGACGAAGCGTGTCGCGGGAACGACGAAACGTGTCGCGGGAATGAGCACGACCGAACGAGCAGAAAGAGGAGATCGCCGGTAGATGGCCACGACTGTTGCTCCACCGACATACACGAGCACCTACACCGGCGAACAACGCGGCGTCTGGAGCTGGCTCGCCACAACCGATCACAAACGCATCGGGGTTCTCTATCTCTACACGTCGCTCTTCTTCTTCCTGCTGGGCGGACTGGAGGCGGAGATCATCCGCATGCAGCTCCATGGCCCCAACGGCACGCTCGTCTCGGCGCAGGTCTACAACCAGCTCTTCACGATGCACGGCACGACCATGATCTTCCTCGCGGTCATGCCCCTTTCGGCTGCATTCTTCAATTTCCTCATCCCACTACAGATCGGTGCGCGGGACGTGGCCTTCCCGCGGCTCAACGCGTTCAGCTACTGGGTATATCTGCTGGGCGGCCTGTTCATGAACGCGTCGTGGTTCTTCGGCGCCGCACCCGATGGCGGGTGGTTCGGCTATGCACCGCTGACGTCGCGCGCATTCTCCGAGGGACTGAATATCGATTTCTGGGTGCTCGGGCTCCAGATCCTCGGCATCGCTTCCCTCGCGGCCGCGTTCAACTTCATCACGACGATCATCAACATGCGCGCGCCGGGCATGAATCTGATGCGGATGCCCGTCTTCACGTGGATGTCCTTCGTCACGCAATTCCTGCTGATCCTGGCCTTTCCCGTGATCACGGTCGCGCTCGTCTTCCTGATGTTCGACCGTTTCTTCGGCACCAATTTCTACAACATCGCGGCCGGTGCCGACCCGCTTCTCTGGCAGCACCTGTTCTGGATCTTCGGCCATCCGGAGGTCTACATCCTCATCCTCCCGGCGTTCGGACTCGTGTCCGAGGTCATACCGACCTTCTCCCGGAAGCCGCTCTTTGGCTACCCGATCATGGTGTACTCCGGGATCCTGATCGGATTCCTGGGATTCGGGGTCTGGGCGCACCACATGTTCGCGGTGGGGATGGGTCCCATCGCCGACACTGTCTTTGGTGTGACGACGATGCTGATCGCGATACCGACCGGTGTGAAGATCTTCAACTGGATAGCCACCATGTGGGGTGGAGCCATACGCTTCAGCACCGCCATGCTGTTCGCGATCGGCTTCATCTTCCTGTTCACGATCGGTGGCATCTCCGGAATCATGCATTCCTCGCCGCCGGCCAACCTGCAGCAGACGGATACGTATTTCATCGTCGCCCATTTCCATTACGTGATCTTCGGCGGGTCGATAATGGGCCTCTTCGCGGGCATCTATCTCTACTATCCGAAGATGTTCGGGCGGATGCTGAGCGAAAGGCTCGGGAAATGGCACTTCTGGCTCACCTTCATCGGGATGAATCTGACCTTCTTCCCGATGCACTTCGCGGGCATGCTGGGAATGCCGCGGCGCACGTACCGGTACGACGAGGGCCAGGGGTGGGACCTGTTCAACGAGATGTCGAGCTGGGGGGCGTATCTGCTCGCCCTCGCCACGCTCTTCCTCGTGATCAATTTCTTCCGCAGCCGTCGCTCGGGCGCGCCGGCCGGCAACGATCCATGGGGTGCCGGCACGCTCGAGTGGTCCATCCCCTCCCCGCCACCCGAGTACAACTTCGCGCGCATTCCGCGCGTGACGTCGCGCTACCCGCTCTGGGATCTCAAGGCGCCGGCGCGCACCGCCGGAATCCCGCACGGCATTGCATCAACGCAGTCGCGCGATGCCGGAGTGTCGGTGGCCGAGCACATGCACCGTCCGGACGAGATCGGCGTGCCCATGCACGAGGAGCAGGATGAGCATCGCTCGGCGCGTGACCTTGGTATTCCGATGCCAAGCCCGACGATCAAGCCGCTCGTCACGGCAATCGGTATGACTATCATGTTCACGGGGCCGCTCTTCCTCCACGTCGAACGCCAGGCGCTCGGGATGGGCTGCATCTTCACCGGCGCCGCGATACTCGTCGGCGGCCTGTACGCCTGGCTCCTCACGCCACTCGAGAACGAGCACTAGAACAGCACTGGAACGGGCGGGCGACCACGCGGAAAAGATGGCAGCCGCAGCACCATCGCATCATGGAGACCGTATCTTGGCAACGACAGTAACGGCGCACGAAGAGCACGTCGGGCACCACTACACGACGACCGGGCTGGACAACCGGAAGATCGCGATCTGGGCGTTCATCGGCTCGGAGTGCATGCTCTTCGCCTCACTCATCTCCACGTATCTGATCTACAAGGGGAGGAGCGTGAAAGGCCCCTTCCCGCACGAGGCCTGGGCCGATCCGACCACCGGACAGACATTCGGCGGAATACTGGACATTCCGGTCACATCGGCGTCCACCTTCGTTTTGCTGATGTCGTCGCTCGCAATGGTACTCGCGCTGGCCGCGGTTCAGAACAGGCATGTTCCCAAGCGCACGCGTGGAGAACGGATACTGGGTTCATCCCGTCTCTGGCTATTCGCCACCGCACTGCTGGGCGCAACGTTCCTTGCCTTTCAGGCGTACGAGTTCACGGCGTTCGTACACGAAGGGCTGTCGCTACGAACGAACCTCTTCGGGTCATCCTTCTTCACGCTCACCGGCTTCCACGGTGCGCACGTGACCGCGGGCGTGATCTGGCTGCTGACGCTGCTCGCGATCGACTTCCACCGCGGCCTGGGGCCCGAAGACGCTCTCAATGTCGACATCTGTGCCCTGTACTGGCACTTCGTCGACGTGGTCTGGATCGCGATCTTCACGCTCATCTACCTGATACAGTAGCAGGTTCTTCATGGCTCACGATCAACACTCCCATCCGGCAAAGGCCGGCGCCGATCACCCGGTCGCGCACCACGGAGTCTCGGGCGAGGAGCACGCGCACCCGACGTGGTCAACCTACTGGAAAGTGGCGCTCATACTGACCGTGATAACGGCCGCCGAGGTATCGGCGTACTACATTCCCGCGTGGGAGAGCTCGCGCGTGTACGTGCCGTCCATGCTGCTGATGTCGGCCGTCAAGTTCGCCATCGTCGTACTCTTCTACATGCACCTCAGGTACGACCACAAGTTGTTCCGCGCGCTCTTTTCGGGTCCGCTCATAATCGCGGTCATAGCCATCGTCTCGCTGCTTTTCCTCTTCGGGCAGGTAGCGGTACGAATGGGCGGCTGACGTCCGCGTGCACGGCGTGAGCCCGGCCGCCGTCGCGCCGCTGCTGCACGCTGCGGCGCGCATCGGATGGACCGAATGGACGATTCACTGGAGCACTGTCATCGGTCTGGCCTTCCTCGGTGCTCTCTACCTCTGGCGCGCGCGCGCAGGACCCGACCCGACCGGGGGCGCTGACACTCTTCACGGCGATCCTCGCGCAACGCGATCGTCGTCGCCTCCGCGCTCACCCGCAGCATGGCAGGTCCTGTCGTTTCTCGCCGGACTGCTGGTGATCTTCGTCTCGCTCAATGGTCCCCTGCACGACCTGAGCGATTACTATCTGTTCAGCGCCCACATGGTGCAGCACCTGCTGCTCACCCTCGTGGCGCCTCCGCTGCTGCTCCTCGCCATTCCGGGGTGGATGCTCCGTCCGGCCCTGCGGTCGCGGCCCATCGCCACGCTCGCACGCACCGTGACAAGGCCCGCCGCGTGCTTCGCCAGCTTCAACCTGACGGTGATCGCGTGGCACGTCCCGGCGCTGTACAACACGGCCGTCGCAATCCATCCGGTGCACATAGTGCAGCACCTGACATTCATGGCCGCCGCCGTGCTCATGTGGTGGCCGATCCTCGGGCCCCTGCCTGAGCTGCCGCGCCTGTCGTATCCCGGGCAGTTGCTATATTGCTTCCTGCTCAGCATCCCGATGTCGATCGTGGCGATCTATATCACGTACGCCGACGTGCTGCTGTATCCCGGATACGCCAGCGCGCCCCGCCTCTGGGGGCTGAGTCCGATGGATGACCAGCTCGTCGGGGGGCTCATCATGTGGATTCCCGGTGGACTCTTCTTCTGGTGCGTGATGTCCGTGGTGTTCTTCAGGTGGGCAGGGCAGGATTCGGACAACCACGACGGAAGGGATGCGCCGATGCCCGGGAACCCGGCCTCTACTCTCCACCCTCCAGTACGAGCCCCAGTTCCCGCCCGATCGTTGGATGCCGCTTCCACAGGTACACACCCATGAGCAACGCAGAGAGCAGGTTCGCGGCGCCCACCTGATACCAGGCGAGCACGCCAAGCACTTCGGCTTCGGACAGCATCGCCACAAGAGCGTAGAAGCCGATCTCGATGGCGACGAAGAGAATCAGGAAGCCGGCAAGCACGGTCGGCTGGGTTTCCGACCACCGAATCGCGACCGACGCAAGCATGCCGACGGCGACGAACGCGATGTAGTGAAAAACGGTGTACAGCGCGATGTGCACGAACGCACTCTCGCCAACCGGTACCGGCCCCAGCACGCTCGTGAGGGCGGCGCCCAGCACCCGCGGCGTATACAGCGGGTGACCGGCAACGATGTCGACGATCAGAAACCAGACCGCCACACTCGTTGCACCGATGATCCCGGTGATAAGCCCCTCACGCAGAATCGAATGTCGCGCCGACTCGGCCACCATGCCTCCATTCGTTGTCCGGGAATCGCTCCGGCCGCGCTCGACACCGGCATTCATGCCCCGGCGAACCGATCGGTCGGGGTCGAGCGCCCTCACTCGACAAATGCGCCCTGAAATGACAATATGACTGCATGACTCCCAAAAGGAAGTTCCCGGCTCTCGCATCGCTCGCTCTCGCGCTCGTCTGCGCGTGCACGGACGGTGCCGATACAGGTGGGCGCTCCGCGGTCGTAGCGTGCGCCGAACCCGGCGACAGCGCGATCGCGGCAGCGGTCCACGTCTTCGTGGACAGCGTGGTCCCGCGACCCACGCGCTTCCTCGCGTCCGTGGGCGATGGTACGACGCTCCCGGCTGCCGGACAGGCCGTACTGCGATCGCGCGGCCCCACCTACCTCTATCCGGAAGACTCCACGCAACGCCAGGCCGTCCGAGACCGGCTGGCCGAGGTGGGCGACTTCGCAACGCTGCTCGTACGGTATCGTGGAGTCGAGCGCGTGGACGACGATGATGCGGTAGTGCGGCTCGATGGTGCGTTCGTGGGCGGGAACATGGATGGCATAGAGGTACCGCCGCGCGAAGTCGAGCTCGTGTGCAACGTCGGTGTCTGGCGCGAAGTCACCGCCGAGGCCGACGCCGAAGACACCGCTCCCAGCTCCCCTGCCGACAGCGCGTGAGTCCGTGAGCACGAACGCGCCCGGCGCGGCACTCGCGGCGCCGGGCGGCGGCATCACCACTACCGTCGCGCCGGCACCGGCGCGGCACGATCGGCTGCTCTCACTGGACGTCTTCCGCGGCCTCACGATCGCCGCAATGCTCCTGGTCAACAATCCGGGGAGCTGGGGTGCCATCTACCCGCCGCTCGCGCACGCCGCATGGCACGGATGGACTCCAACGGACCTGATCTTCCCCTTCTTCCTCTTCATAGTCGGTGTCACGACGCATCTCTCCCTCTCTTCGCGCCGCGCGCGCGGAGCCAGCGACGGCGCCATCATACGCCAGATACTGAAACGCGGCGGCGTCATACTCCTCCTCGGCCTTCTCCTCGCCGCCTTCCCCTTCTACTGGCCACCCACATGGGACCTCGACCGGTTGCTCGGACTGAGGATTCCGGGCGTCCTCCAGCGGATAGCTGTCGTGTACGTCGCCGCCGCGCTGATCACGCTCCGTACCACGCTCAAGGAACAGGTCGCGATGCTGGCCGCGCTGCTCCTCGGCTACTGGTTCCTGATGACGCTCGTGCCCGTTCCGGGGCGCGGTATCGGCGCGCTTCTCCTGTCGGACAGCAGCGCGAACCTGGCGGCGTACGTCGACCGTCTGCTGCTCGGCGAGCATCTCTGGTCCGAGAGCGGAACGTGGGATCCCGAGGGGATTCTCTCGACGATTCCGGCGATCGGTACCACCCTGCTCGGTTACTTTGCCGGGCGCTGGATCGCCACGCCGCGCCCGCTCGCCGAGCGCGTTGCTGCACTGTTCGCCGTTGGCTCGATCGGGATGGTTGTCGGACAGATGTGGGGATGGGTCTTTCCGATCAACAAGAACCTGTGGACGAGCTCGTACGTCGTCTTCACCGCGGGAATGGCGTGCACGGCCATCGGCACGTGCATGTGGTTGATCGACCAGCACCGGATCACCTGGTGGACGAAGCCGTTCGTCATCTTCGGGATGAATCCGATTCTGGCGTTTGTCGGCTCCGGACTTCTTGCCCGCCTGATATATTCCGTGATCAGGGTGCAGTACCACGGCGAGACGGTTTCGCTGCAGTCGGCGATGTATCGGTCTTTCTTCGCCTCCTGGCTCGAGCCGCGTAACGCATCCCTCGCGTTCGCAGTCCTTACGGTGACGCTCTGGCTCGGTGCGCTGGCGCTACTTTACCGGCGGGGGATCTTCCTCAAAGTCTGAGCCTCCCCGATGCGGAATGGGATCCGCACCTGGGGTCAGGTCTTGTTTTACGACATCCCGATACTGCACCATACGGTGCAGTATCGGGATGTCGTACCTGAGCCACCGCCACATTACTCTGCCCATGGAACGCTAGTTGCCCTTTTCCATCCGTATGAGACGACGTGAACGACCGTTCAAGGGGGGTCTGACGCGCGTTGGGCCTCTTGTCGCGCTATCCGCGCTCGGATTCCTCATTCTCGGTGGTCCGACGATCGCGGACGACCTGCCGCGAACTGCCACGATCGCGGGCATCGCGCACGCCGCCGGCCCGGCCGGCCCGGCCGACCCGGCACATGGGCCTCTGGCCGCGGTGGCGACAACCACGGCAACGCCCGCGGCCGCCGTTTCGGCCATGCCAGGCCAGCGGCCACAGCGAGTGCGCCCCAGCCCGAGACGCGAACCCTCGGTCGGGGGAGACAGGAGCCCGGCGCCCGCTGCCGCTCTCGAGACCAACATCGGGACCATGCTCGAGGCCCGCGTCAGGAACGGCGACTGGGGCGTGATGGTGGTCTCTCTTACACGCGGAGACACGCTGTATTCGCGCAGCGCCGGCGAGTTGTTCGCTCCGGCGTCCACGATGAAGCTGTTCACAGCGGCGCTCGCACTCGACCGCTTCGGTCCTGACTACCACTTCAGCACAGAGGTGCTTCGCGACGGGCAACTGCTCGGCGGGGGATTCGTCAACGGACATCTGTACCTGCGCGGCGGCGGTGACCCGGCGTTTTCCAATCGCTTCCTGCGCGGCGATGCCGATATCCCGCTGGAACTGCTCGCCCGGTTCGTGGTGGACGCCGGCATCACGCACGTGCAGGGCGACGTGATTGCCGACGCGAGCGCCTTCGAGGAACGCCGCATCCCCGAGGGATGGAGCGCGCGCAATCTTGGTTACGGCTATGCGGCTCCCGTTTCGGCCCTGTCGGTGAACGAGAACGTGATGTGGGTGACGGTACACCCACCTTCTGCGGGCGGCGGAACACCCCGCGGGGAGATCGAGCCGAGCTCGAGCGTCATGACGTTGCACAACGCCGTGAAGACGCGCGCCGGGAGCCGTGGCGGGAACATCGTCGTCCGTCGGACGGGGGACAACGAGCTGGAGGTACGGGGCTGGATCGGCACGCGTTCGATTCCGCGCCGCTACCAGGTAGTGATTCGCGAGCCGGCGCTCTTCACGGCCGGCGCCTTTCGTGACGCGCTCGCGGAGCAGGGCATCACGATCGAGGGTAACGTCCGGCTGGGAAGGACGCCGGCCAATGCGGTCCGGGTTGCTGCGCTCCCCTCGCCGCCCCTGGCCCGTCTCCTCTCGGTGATGAACCGCGAGAGCGTCAACCATTATGCGGAGTTGATCTTCCGCAACGCAGCGCGCGGCCCGCAGAAGGAGGGGATCGGCTCGGCGGAGCACGCCTACGCGGACCTCAGCCGCTTCATGACGACGAAGGTCGGCGCAGAACGCGGCTCCGTCTACGCGACCGACGGAAGCGGACTTTCAACTCTGGACAAGGTGACGCCGCGCGCGCTCATCCAGCTTCTGGCGTATTCGCACGCGGCGCCCTGGGCCTCGACCTTCCACGCTTCGCTGCCCGTGGCGGGCGAGTCGGAGCTCCTAAGGAATCGTATGCGATCGACCGCGGCCCAGGGGAATCTGCATGCCAAGACCGGTACAACGAGCTCAGTGATCTCTCTGGCCGGCTACACCACGGCGTTGAACGGTGAGGTGATCGCCTTCGCCTTCCTCTACAACGGGCGCGATCGCTGGCGCGCGAGGGAGACGATCGACCGCATGGGCGCGACGCTGGCGTCGTTCGTCCGCGAGTAAGCCGAGCGCCGCCTTTCCCGCAGCGCTCACCAAGCCCCACCACCACCACCACCACCCCAGCGCCGTCCTCGCCCCAATCACCCACCAAGGCTCACGAACGCCGCGCCATCGTCCCACCAATGTCGTCTTTTCCGCGAAAGCGGGAATCCGTTTTTCACCGCCGCTCGTGACCTTGTCGATGCACCGCCAACACGGTCACACAGCAATCTCCCTGATGTTTACGCCCCGCTCCGCGAGCTCCTGGATGTAACGCTCCGCCGGGATGCATTCGTCCGGGGTGTACACGCCAGCCGGCTTGACTTCACCCCGCGCCTGCATCTGTCCCGTGATCGAGAGCGAATAGCCGGTCGTCCGCATCATCGCGCTGAGTCCGCGGGACTCGTCGTAGTAGTCTATGAGCTCCCACCCCAGCTTCCTCGACTCGCTGCCCGCCGTTCCCTCGACGATCACACGAAGCGCCACCAGGTCACGTCCCTTCGGCTTGGTGAGCCGGGGCTCCACGGCCGCAATGAACGCATCGCGCGGCACGACCTTCGCCCCCTTCACGTCCACCGGCTGCAGGTCGAGAAGGCCGAGTTCCCGGATCGCTTGCATGATGCGCGCATGGCCGGGGTAACGCAGTGTCTTGTACTCCATGGTGGGAATCGTGTCTTCATAGCGAAACGCCATGGTCGACAGTCCGCCCGCGGTATGAAACGCCTCGAGCTCCCCCACAGGCCGCGGGAAGTCCACACGCTCGCACTCGGACAGCGCGCGAACCTGAGTGCGTTTGCCGTCGCGTAGCACCCATGACAGCGTCGTGTAATAGTCGAGGACGCCCTCGAGTGAGTACACGATCTGGTAGTTGAGCGGCGGTTCCGGATGCTGCGGAAGGCCACCCACGTAGATGCGCACGGAGTGGACCTGATCCATCTGCTCGATCCCGAGTTGCGCGAGGATGTTCACCATCCCCGGAGCGAGACCGCAATCCGGCACGATGGTGATCCCCTTCTCCTTCGCTCGCGCGTCCAGCTCGCGCTGCTGGAATACGATCTCGGTATTCCCGCCGAGGTCGCAGAAGTGCACGCCCGCCTCGACCGCTCGCCTGGTGAGGTCGAGGTTGAAGTAGTACGGAATCGCGCTCATCGCAGCGTCGCTCTCGCGCATGAGAGCGAGAATGGCATCGCGATCCCTCACGTCGAGTCGAGTGGGGATGAGTCTCCTTCCAGAGTACGGAGCGAGAAACTCGGGAAGGTGCTCCACGTGGAGATCGGCGAGGCGAACGGATTCCACTTCCGGGTTCTGGAGCAGATCATAGGCACAGGCGCTGCCCTGAAGCCCCGCCCCGAGAACGAGCATCCGCATTGTGTATGTCTCCTGATGTCGAGCGTGCGCGACAGCTTTGAAAGTTAACCGACCGGGCGGGAGGGGAGCAGGGCGCGCCTGCGCCAGGCAGGCATTGCAACCCGCGCGCACGTTACTCGCACAGTCCCTTCTCCATGACCACCAACGATAGCCCGACCAACTGGCGCATGCATCTCATCGACGGCACGGATGCGATCCGCGCGATACTCGAGCGCACGAAACGCATCGCCGTGCTCGGCATCAAGACCGCGGAAACCGGACAACCAGCGTACACGGTCCCGGCAGCCGCACAGAAGGCCGGCTACGAGATCGTTCCCGTCCCGGTCTACTTCCCCGGAGTAACCGAAATACTCGGCGAACGCGTGTACAGATCGCTCGCGGAGATCCCGGGCGAGATCGACATGGTGAACGTCTTCCGCAGACCGAAGGACATCCCGCCCCACGTCGACGACATCATCGCCAAGAGGCCCGCCGTCGTCTGGTTCCAGCTCGGCATCCGCAACGACGCGGCCGCGGAGAGGCTCGCACGCGAGGGGATCGATGTCGTTCAGGATCACTGCCTCGCCGTCGAGCTCTCCCGCATGCCCGGCTGAGCGTTCGCTGGCGCTAGCGCCCGCCGTGCAGAAGAATCTCGCCGTCGCGCGCATCCAGGGTCCACGGCGCACCGTTCAGCAGTGCCTGGGTGTGCGCGCTGCCCACCGGCCACAGCTCGCGCTGGGCGATGATCCAGAGTCCCGTGGGATACGCCAGCGTCGGGACACTGCGCCCCGCAACACTGTCCGGCACTCGGCCGTCTCGCCTCAGCAGGATGGTCCCACGACCAGGGTCGAAGGTCGGCGCAAGCCGCCCGATCAGATCCAGCCCGATCAGCGCGCGATCGGGTCCGGCAAGCGCGTCGAAGCGGGTCGGAGTATTGAGAATGTTCATTGCCCCGATCTGCAGCTCCGCCGTCACACCCGCGAACGCGCTCGGATCCGCCTCGAAAGTGGATGCGAAGTGCCTGACACCGGACTTCCCGGCCCACGAGCTGTCCAGAACGAGCCCGCTCACACGTGGATCGATGCTGGCGAGCACGCTGTCGCCGCGGATCACGATCGCGATGGCGCCGACGCCATCGCCGCCGGACAGGAGCGGGACGAACGCCGTGTCCGGCCCGGAGACCGAGGGCGCATGCGCTCCCAGCCACTCCGCCCGCTCTCGCTCGGCAGTATTCAGCGGTGAACCAGGCAGCGCCGCGAGCGAGCTGTAGTCGCCGAGCCGAGCATACACGGGCGCGAGCGCGAGCGCGACAGCACGCGCATCGCCACCGAAGTAGCGCGCTTCCTCCATGAGCACCGCACCGATCTTGAGCGCCCCGCGCGCGGCGAGATACCTGCCCAGTGCGAGCCGGGCGGCGGGATCGCGCGGCTGGCGGCGAGCAGCGTAGTAGTACAGCGTCTCCGCCGCGAACACACGCCCGCTGCGAAAAAGCGAGTCCGCGCGCGCTATGTAGTTCTGCGCGGTCGCCGCACGCGCGACGGCGCAGGAGAGTACGAGAAGGAGCGCGATATGATGCATCATTGCGACCATGGCTTACCGGTCGAGAACGTCGCGAGCAGTTCGACGTCCGGATCGAGGACAACCGCGACGGGCTGTTCCGGAACGTCGATCGGAAGCGGGATGCGCACTTCGCGCTCCGCCGCTACGTCGACGGTGACGCGCTGAATGCCGCCTGACGCACCGCGCAGCTCGACCGTGAGCGGGAAGCGGTAGGGTGCGAACGCGCCACCCTGCGCAAGATCGAGAATGACGCGCCCGGAGTCTCTGTCGTAACTCCAGCTAGTCGTCAACTCAGCGACGCCCGGCCGCCGCAGCCACTGGTCGAAGAACCAGTCGAGTTCCTGTCCCGAGGCTGCCTCCATCGCCACGACGAGATCACTCGTTAGCGCGGTGCCGTGACTGTTGGCGGCGTAGTACGATCTCACGCCGGCGAAGAATGCCGAGTCCCCGACGAGCGACCGCAACATGTGCAGAGTCCACGCGCCCTTCTGGTAGCTGTTGGTGTTCAGCAATGCCAGCAGATTGGCCTGTGCCGTGTCGATCACGGGACGGAGCGCGGTGGCGGGCGACTTCTCGATCTGGGTCCGGATCTCCGACATGGCAGCGCGAAACACGGAATCGCCCTGGAAGCGCTCAACCCAGAGCTTCTCGAAGTATGTCGCGAATCCTTCCGACAGCCACAGATGCGCCCATTCGCGCTCGGTCACCGAGTTCCCGAACCACTGATGCGCCGTCTCGTGCGCTATCAGGCCCGGCCCCATCGTGCGCTCGCGAAAGCCGCGGTCGCCGTAGAAGATCGCACTGGCATTCTCCATTCCGCCGAAACGCGTCGCCGACTGCAGGTGGGCGAGCTTCTCGTACGGAAACGGCGCCACCATATCCACGAAGAATTCGACGATCCCGTCCGCGTGCCGGAACGGGCCGGGCAGAAAGTCGAGCGCCTCCGGAAAAACGTACACCGATTGCCGCACGCACCCGGGGAACTCGCTCTCGCCGCAGGCGCTCGGTCCGAGATCGTGGAAGGCGAGCGGCGCCGCCGCGAACACCATCAGGTACGTCGGGATCGGTCGCGACTCGCGCCATGTAGTGATGGTCCAGCCATCACCGTCCTCTCCCGTAATCGGTGCCTCCTGCGCCAGGGATCCGTTCGCGACCACGCGGCGCTCTCCGGGTGCGCGCACCGTCCAGGTTACCGTCGCCTTGTCGCTCGGATGATCCACGCTCGGGATCCAGTGTCGCGCGCGATCGGGCCAGTTGTCGCCGAACGCCATCCAGCGCCCGAGGGAATCGGTTCTGATGATCAGGCCGTCTTCGACCTCGCCGTGGAATCGAATCGCGACGGTGAAGCTGTCCGCGAGCGACACGCGTAGCGGAATGCGGATCGTGGCGCTGTCCCTGTGGAATGCCTCCGGCCGGCCCGCAACGAGCACGCTGTCGACCCGCAACCTGATGAGATCGAGGATGAGCGAGTCCGTGGCCGCGGTCCGGCGCACAGCGAGCTCTGCACGCCCGGCTATGCGATGACCTTCGCGAGGGAGATCGTAGTGCAGTGAGTAGTCGACGATGTCGATTCCGGGCTGGTACGTATGCGCGTCGCTCGACTGCGCCATGCCCGCGCTCGGGGGCGCCGCAAGCAGCAGGACCCCCGCATACGCAGCAGCGGCGTGCAGTGTAGCACACACGGTCACGGCATCACCGTGTAGACTGTGAGCTGCGTCGGCGTTTCGAACTCCGCGCGATCCGGGCGCGGAGTGAGTGCGACGATGTACATGCCGCCGCGCGTTGCCGCGACCGCCACTCCCGGGCCGATGACGCGCCCGCGCGAGCGGATCCGGCCGCCCGAGCTTTCCACTGGACCGTTGTCGGTTGCGATCGTTCTCGTCGTGGCCATGTCGATGGGAATGGAGATGTCGAGCACCGGTCCTTCGATCCACTGCACGCTGTCGAGAACCGTCGCCGCCGGAAGCTCGCCCAGTGCCACGCCACGCGCGACATCAACGGCCATCCAGCTTGACGGTGGTGCGTCATCGGTTCGATACATGGGAGAGCGGCCAAGGGCGAGCGTCTCGCCATCGCTGCTCCAGCGCACGCGCCACCCCCCGGCGACCGCGATGGCTCGTGTCTCACCCGACTCGGTACCCGCCCCCGCCCCAGCGTTCCGGGTGAACGTCGCGATCGCCGGACGGGCGAGGCCGAACGCGATGTTCATGCTGCTGCTCTCGAACGCGGCGGCGCGCGCCGAGTCGACGCTCAACCCGGCACGTTCGGCCAGATCGCGCCACTGCGGCGGCGTCACCTCGTCGCCGGCCCCCCGCACCATGACGGTGAACGCGCGACCGAACGCCACGCTGCGCCAGTCGGGCGAGGGCGCGACGTCCCACACGCTGTCGACGCGAATGCTCTGCGCCACATGCTCCGTCGCGAACACGAAGCCGTTCGGCTCGGGCTCGTTCTCGACCGCGGTCGGATCCTCGACCGCGATCACCGTGCGCCGGTCGGGGGAAAGCGCCCAGCGTGTGCGCGCGGCCATCCCGCGCGACCCGGTGTTGACCGTGATGACGCCGACCGTGAGGGCGCCCGGGTCGAGAGTGTCGCCGGCGGTGTCGGTGTTCGGCAACGTGTCGCCAGGCGTGCCAGCTTCGCGTTCCTGCGGCCGGGGGGGCGGGGGAGCGTCACCGCCGCATCCGATCGTGAGGAGCAGCGTGCAGAGGGCAAGTACGACGCCCTGCACGCATCCCCGGACGCTAGCGCGTGGCCTGTGCATCGCCATGATATACATTGCCCACAGCGCTCTCGGGGGAAGGCATCTTCTCCGCACGGCTGGCGAGTGCTGTCGATTCCGCAGCTTCGATTTCCTGCTCGACCGCGCGCTCGATCTCCCCGAGCGTCGCCGCGGAGACACCTGTGCCGGCGAGATAGCTCTCGTACAACCCGACAGGGTCGCGCCTGCCCCACTGCTCGAACATGGCCGCGCTGAAGCTCCGCCGCGCCTCGGCCTCGTCGTGCGTGGCGTGCCCGCCCATCCTGAACGTCTCCGCGACGAGCAGTGCAGGTCCCTCACCGCGCGCGCAGCGTTCCACGGCGAGCGCCGTGAGTGCATACGCGTCGAGGACGTTGTTCCCGTCGAAGATCCCGCCCCACATGCCGTACGCAGCAGGCCAGTCTGCAAAGCTGCCGCGTGACCCCGGGGGCAGAGACCCCGCAGCCGCCAGGTGATGTTGTTCGAGTCGCGTCCCGAGCGCGACCTGGTTGTTCTGGATGATGAAGATCGCCGGCAGTCTTCTCACTGCCGCGAAGTTCAACCCTTCGTGCGCCACACCCGTCTTGGTGCTCCCGTCGCCGATCCATGTGAGCGCGACTCCACCTGGTGCGTCGCGGCCGCCACGTAGCTGCAGGGCGAGCGCGATCCCTGCAACGACCGGGACGACGTCGCCAACGTGGCTGATGGGAGGGAGAATGCCGCGGGCGATGTCTCCGTAATGCCCATCTCGTCCACACGATGGCGAATCTCCGGTCCCCATGTACGATCGGAATATGTCGGCGATGGGCATGCCCATCTCGTGGCATGCGCCGGAGTTTCGAATCATGGGAGCGACGACAGCCCGGCCGCCACTGGCCACGAGACCGTCGACGAGCGCATGCACGGGTCCGATCGTCGCCGCCTCTTCGCCCGTGCCGAGCCACGCCTTCGATATCACACCCTGCCGGACGAAGCGTTTGAGCGCGATATCGGAGAGTCGGTTGCGCAACAGTCCGCGGTAGAGCGCCAGCATTCGGTCGCGCCCGAGTGTGGCTATCACGCGCTTGCGCGCGGGATCGGCGTCGAGTGTCGCACGATACGCTGCTCCCTCCCGCCTGTGCGGTTTCCAGGCGACGTACTCCGGCGGGTCGAACGCCGGATAACGCCTCACGTGCACACGCGGTTACGACCTTCCGCCTTTGCGCGATACAGTGCCTCGTCCGCCCGCGCGAACAGATCGTAGGAGGAACTGACCTTGTCATCGGGGAAAGTGGCGACGCCGACGCTCGCCGTCAGGCGGAACGCCGCGCCGTGTGCACCGCCGAAGAGGTGGGACTCGATCCGCTCCCGCGTGCGCTCGGCAAACGCGACTCCTCCCTCCCTGCCGGTCTCCGGCAGCAGGATCACGAACTCCTCGCCGCCAAAGCGCGCGACGATGTCGACGGTACGCACCGCGTGCTGCAGCAGGGAGCTCACCTCGCGCAGCACGTCATCGCCCACGAGATGACCGTACGTATCGTTCACCCCCTTGAAGTGATCGATGTCGACAAGAAGCAGGGTGAGTGCGGTGCCGTACCGGAGGGCGCGCTCCAGCTCTGTGCCAAGGCGGTCAACGAGCGAGCGTCTGTTGAGGAGCAGCGTCAGGGGGTCAGTTGTGGACAGCGCCTCGAGCCGGGCGTTATCGGCACGCGCCAGCTCAATGACCTTCGCGCGCCGGATTGCGGCCAGGGCAACGTTGACAACGATTCCGGCAAAATCGACGTCTTCCTGTGCGAATTCCTCGTCCGTGGACCGGAGGAAAAGGACGCCGAAATGCTCCTCGTCCAGGGTGAATGGAAGCGCGATCGCCGAGCGCAGCGGGACCGGCCGTCCTTCCCGTTCCCAGGCTTCCCGCACGCCGGAATAGATCGGACTCGTCTGCGCATCATCCACAAGCACGGCGACTCCCTGCTCGATCGCGAGTCGCAGCTCCGGGTACTTGTCGAGATCGATCTCCTTTCCCGTCTGACTCGGATCCTCGAATGCTGTCGCAACGATCCCCGTCCGATCGCCCGGCCGACCGAGGATGATCGAGCAGCGCGATACGTTGAGTTCCTTTGCGACCCGCCGCGCGAGGTTTCTGTAGATCTCCGGCGGAGACAGTTGACCGGTGATGTCGCGCAGGATATCGACGAGCTGACTGCTGCGCTCGGCTCCATCGCGCGCCCGTTCGAGCTGCTCCTCCGTGACGCGCAGAGCCTCACGCGCGGCTCGCAGAGCGTCCCGCGCACGGAGCTGGGCCTCGATTCGGGCGAGCAACTCGCCCACACGGAACGGCTTGCGCACGAAGTCCGCTGCCCCGAGTCCGAGCGTCTTGACCGCAGCTTCTTCCGGCGGGAGCGCGGTCACCATCAGCACGGGCACGTCACGCCAGCGCGGATCGCGCTTCAACCGCTGCAGCACCTCCACACCGTCCACCTTTGGCATCATGATGTCGAGCAGAACCAGGTCCGGCATCTGCTGCTGCTGCTGGAATTCCTCGAGGAGCTGTATGCCGCCCTCCACCGTTGTCACCTCGTAGCCGTGCTCCTTCAGCAGCCATGAGAGAAGTGACCGCATCGCTGGATCGTCATCCGCGACCACGACCCTGTGCTCAGGCATGATCCAGAAGGGAACGAAGCCCGTCCCACTCGATGTTCCCGCCACTGAGCAACGCGACGGTAGGACCGCCACCTGTGATCGCGCTCGTCATGAGGGCGGCTACCGTTATCGCGCCGCTCGGCTCGGCGACAAGCTTCATCCGGTCGACGAGAAAGCGAACTGCGTCGCGCAGGGCGTCATCATCCACACGCACCACATCGTCGAGAAAGCGCTCGTGGTGCGCGAACGGGATCGCGCCGATCTCGACAGCCAGAAGTCCATCAGCAATGCTCTCCACGGCATCGAGCCGCACCGGCCTTCCGGCAGCGCGCGCGCGCGTGAGCTTGGGGGCACCCGCCGGCTCCACTCCGATCACTCGCGCCTTCGGGATCGTGAGCTTCACCGCGGCGGCGACGCCGGCACTCAGCCCCCCGCCGCCAACAGGAACAACAACCGTCTCCACTTCCGGGCAGTCCTCTGCGATCTCGAGTCCAGCCGTCGCCTGCCCGGTGATGATCGTTGCATCGTCGTAGGGTGGCACCAGCGTCGCGCCGGTCTCGCTCGCGATCTCGAGGGCGCGCTCCATCCTGTCGTGCGTTGTCGTACCGGCGATCTCTATCCGTCCACCGACGCGCTCGACTCCGGCGCGCTTCGCCGCGGTGACCGTCGTGGGCATGACCACGGTGGCGGAGATGCCGAACAGCCGCGCCGCGAGTGCGACTGCCTGCGCGTGATTCCCCGACGATGGCGCGATCACACCGCGCTCGCGTGCCCCGGGGTCGAGCTGATCGATGAACGTATACGCGCCGCGAAACTTGAACGCACCGCCACGCTGCAGCATCTCCGGCTTGAAAAAGAGAGGAACTCCGAGCCGTTCGCCCAGCTCGACGGCCGGCAGCAGGGGCGTACGGACCGCTACCGGCTGGAGACGCCGGGCAGCAGCACGAACCGCATCGAGGGTGATGATCGAATCGGCGGCGGCCGGGGATGCCGGGGATGCCGGGGATGCCGGGGATGCCGGGGATGAAGGAGAAGGCATGCTCTGGCTCGCGCCCGGCTCAGTCGCTGATCCGATTGCGTCCCCCTTCCTTCGCCCGGTAGAGCGATCGATCCGCCGCCTGGAGCAGGTCGTCCACGGATATCGGATCCCTCCCCCGTGCGAGTGCCATTCCCACGGATACAGTCAGATTCACCATCGCAGGGCCCTCCGCGAAACCGTGACCGTCCACGTTGGCACGGAGACGCTCCGCGAAGGTCCGCGCTCCCTCCCAACCAGTATCCGGCAGCAGGATGACGAACTCGTCGCCACCGAACCGCGCCACGATGTCCGTATCACGTGCTGTTGTGCGCATGATATCGGCCAGTTCCTGAAGGACCAGGTCGCCGACCGGATGCCCGTGCGTGTCGTTGATCCTCTTGAAGAAATCCACGTCCACCGCGAGGACGGCGAGCGTCGAATCGCGGCGGTTGGCTCGCCGCCACTCGCGGTTCATGCGCGTCTCCATTACCCGGCGGTTGAGGCAGCCCGTGAGCGGATCCGTGCCTATCTGCTCGAGCAGCCGCACGCGCATGTCGTTGAAGCTGCGTCCGAGGAGCGTGAGATCGTCCGGCCAGCGTGTGGTGTCCGGCGTATAGCTTCCCGCCAGATCGCCCAGCTCGGCGCGCTTGCACGCCTGGCGGAAGTGGTTCATGCGCTCGCGAAAGCCGCCGAAAGTGAACACGTGCACCAGCGCCACGGCGAGGAAGAGGCCCGAATTGAACAGCACGACGAATGGAAGCGGTTGCGGCCCGGGAACATAGGGAGGAACGGCCAGCGATGTCACCAGATAGGCGAACAGGACAAGCAGCATCGCCCAGTAGCCCTGTCGGCGACCGAAATAGAAGACCGTGAGCTGCAGGACGAGGAAGCCGAGCAGCAGGATGCGATGGAACTGGGAGGGCGTCGCGCTGAGATAGATGAGCGCCGAGAGCATCGCTACATCGGCAAGCAGGACGAGCAACTGTACACCGTCGCGCATGCGGTCACGGCGGATCCGGCTGACGTAGGCCGCGACGAGTCCGTGAAAGACGAAGTACAGCGCGAACGCCACACCGAGAGCGAACCACCCGCCGGGAGTGATCTGGGCACCAAAGAGAGCGATCAGCAGCGCGGCACCGAGAACCACGGCGTAGCGTATCCACCGCTGCCACAGCAGAACCTGACGTTGGGCCTCCGCCCTGTCGCGCCTCAGCTCTTCCTCGAGCTGCGGAAAGTTGGAAGAGAGTTCGCGCGAAATCTCGGGCCGCACGCCGCTGATCTCCCTTCGCCCTCCTCCATTCCCTGGCCCAGCGGGGCGATGGACGCCATCCGGCGCGGGCGATTCCTGCGCTGGCGGGGACCCGGGTGTGGGCGGGGTGGTCGGGGAGGCGCTACGGCTGGAATCGCTCATCACGTCCGTGGTCGCTGGCGAAGACGGGAAGGGAAAGGAACGGAGCGAGCCGGCACCGCCAAGGTACAATCCGCTCCGGGAAGGGTAAAGCGCGCGATCGCGCCTCGCAGGCCCGCGACTCGCCGCTTGACTGTCTACTCCTCTTCCTCGGGTGAGGCTCCCACCGCTTCCACCGAATCGACTTCATGCTCGTCGGGGCCCCCATCCCCTTCCCCCTCCCCCTCTCCGTCATCGTCCTCGGGCACCACACGCGCGACATCGGTCACCAGGTCACGCGAATCGAGGTTGACGAGCTTGACCCCCTGCGTGTTGCGGCCGCTCACCCTTATCCCCTTCACAGGCATCCGAATGACGACACCATGCTTGGTGATGAGCATGAGCTCGTCCTCGGGGAGGACTTCCTTGATCGAGACGGCACGCCCGGTCTTTTCGGCGACCTTTAGCGTGATGATGCCCTTGCCACCGCGCTTCTGCACGCGATACTCGTCAATCTCGGAGCACTTGCCCAGGCCCCGTTCAGTCACGACCAGCAGGGCGGCGTCACGCTTGATGACGACCATCCCGATCAACTCGTCTCCGTCCCTCAGGTCGATACCGCGCACGCCGGTTGTGTCCCGTCCCATCTCGCGCACGTCCGCCTCGTGGAAGCGGATCGAAAGGCCGTTGCGCGTGGCCAGGACGATGTCGTTGATGCCCGTGGTGACCTGGACGTCGATCAGCTCGTCCCCCCCCTCGATCCTGATAGCCTTGATCCCGTTGGCGCGCGGATTGGAGTACTGAGAGAGAGCTGTCTTCTTGACCGTGCCGTTCTTGGTTGCGAAGAGCAGCGACTGCGTGTCGCTGAATTCACGCACCGGAACAAGCGCGGATATCTTCGTATCGGGCGTGACGTTGATGAGGTTGACGACCGGCTTTCCCTTCGCGGCGCGTCCCGCCTGCGGGATCTCGTGCACCTTGAGCCAGAAGCAGCGGCCGTCATCCGTGAAGATGAGGATGTAGTCGTGCGTCGAGGCAATGAACAGGTGCTCGATGAAGTCCTCATCCTTGAGCCCCTGGCCGTTGAGCCCGCGCCCTCCGCGCCGCTGTCGCTTGTATGTGGACACCGACGTACGCTTGATGTAGCCCGAGTGGGAGATGGTGACGACCATGTCCTCCTCGGCGATCAGGTCCTCGATCGTGAACTCCCCCTCATCGCTCGTTATCTCGCTGCGCCGCGCATCGCCGTACTTGTCCGCGAGGCGCTGCAGCTCTGTCGTGAGCAACTCCATGCGCTTCTCGCGCGAGCCGAGCAGCTCGCGCAGACCGGCTATCGTGGCGCGCACCTCGGCCAGCTCCTCCTCGAGCTTCTCGATCTCCAGCCCGGTGAGCTTGGCGAGGCGCATGTTGAGGATCGCTTCCGCCTGTCGCTCGCTGAGCTTGAACCGCTTCTGCAGGCTCTCGCTCGCGGCAGGCGCATCCTTGGCCTTCCGGATGATTGCGATGACCTCATCGATGGCGTCGACGGCTATCTTCAGCCCTTCGAGTATGTGCTCGCGCTCCAGCGCCCTGTCGAGCTCGAACTGCGCGCGGCGGACGATCACCTCGTGGCGGTGCCCGATGTAGTGATCGAGCACTTCCCTGAGCGGCATGATGCGCGGGACCAGGCGCCGTGTCGCCGCGTCGGGCACGAGCGCGAGCATGATCACGCCGAACGTCGACTGCATCGTCGTGTGCTTGTAGAGCTGATTCAGCACCACGCGCGGGATCGCATCGCGCTTGAGCTCGATCACGACGCGCATCCCGTCGCGGTCCGACTCGTCGCGCAGATCGGTGATCCCTTCGACCTTCCTGTCCCGCACGAGCTCGGCGATCTGCTCGACGAGACGCGCCTTGTTGACCTGGTAGGGAAGCTCGGTGATGACGATCTGGGACTTGCTGCTCGTCTCCTTCTCCTCGATCACCGCGCGCGCGCGCATGACGATCCGCCCGCGGCCGGTCTCCTGGTAGTCCTTGATCCCGGCGCGGCCGTAGATGTATCCCCCGGTCGGGAAGTCGGGGCCCTTGATGAGCTTTCTCAGCTCGCCCGGCGTCATCTCCGGATTGGCGACCAACTGTATGACCGCCGCGATCACCTCACGCAGATTGTGCGGCGGGATGTTCGTCGCCATCCCGACGGCGATGCCGGACGAGCCGTTGACAACGAGGTTCGGAATCCCCGACGGGAGCACCGTCGGCTCCTGCAGCCGGTCGTCGAAGTTGGGCGTGAAATCGACGGTGCTCCTGTCGATATCCGCGAGCATCTCCATCGCGACCGGAGTGAGCCGCGCCTCGGTGTACCGATAGGCGGCCGCCGGGTCGCCGTCCACCGAGCCGAAATTTCCCTGCCCGTCCACAAGCGGCGCCCGAAGTGAGAACTCCTGAACCATGCGCACGAGCGCGTCGTAGACGGAGCTGTCGCCATGCGGATGGTACTTGCCCAGCACATCACCAACAACGGTCGCGGATTTCTTGAATGGTCGGCCCGGCACGAGACCGAGTTCGTTCATCGCGTACAGCACTCGGCGGTGCACGGGCTTGAGGCCGTCCCGCACGTCAGGCAGTGCGCGAGAGACGATGACGCTCATCGAATAATTGATGAATGACTCCTTCACCTCGTCGTCGATGAGGCGAGGAAGGATGCGCTCGCGGTTGTTCGGAACTGTCATGGGCTCGGCGTCAGGGCGGGTACGGCGTGTCCAGTTGCAGACTGTTGAATATAGCCTCAAGCGATGTCTCATTCAACTCGCAACTGGATGGTAACTTGGCTCTTGACAATGCCTTAAGGGCTCCCGAACGCCAGTCCGGTTCACCCCGCGCGGTTTCGATGTCGCCGAACTGACGCGCGCGTGCAATGTTGCTCCCTGCCCCTTCACCCCCCTTGACCCCGGACATATGCGACCCTTCGTCCAGCTCACAGCCGCACTCCTGATCATCGCTTCCGCCGCCCCCAGCCTGGCGGCACAGGAACCGGGCCCCCGGTCGTTCCCACGAGGCTCTTCGACCGCGGCGACGAGCCGGGACACCTGCACGTACGATACGTGTGCCCTTCGCGTCGAGTTCAACTTCTGGGGGCCCCGCCTCGTCAGCGGCAAGGACGGATCCGAAGTGGCGCGCCTCGGGTGGCTGGGAGGACATGAACTCGAACGTGTTCTCGCCCGGAGCGACTCGGCCACCGCATACGTGGAGCCGTACGTTCGCTCGGAACGAGCCAGCAGGTTGCTCAACATCGCTGGCGCTGTTGCCTTCGGCGTGGGTGTCGCCGAATCGGGATCGCTCGACGGGCTGGCCCTGGGTGGTGTCGCGCTCACGCTGATAGCAATTCCATTCGAGCTGAAGGCGCAGCGACAGCTCAGCCGTGCTGTGTGGTGGTACAACAGCACGCTTCCCAACACCGCGACGGGCGGTGCTGCCATCGAGCCGGGGGGTGGTGGCACGGCAGAGCCGAACGCTGCGCCAGACGCAGCTGCCGTCGAGCCGCGCGGTGCCGATCGGCACTCCCATCGTTGGGCCTGCCCGACCCGGGTCCGACTCGCTCCCTGATTTTCCCCTGCAGGTCGGACCCGAAACGTCAGACGCCGGTCACCGTGCCGCCACCTGACGATTCCCGAACAGTTCCTTCATCACGAGGGTGTCTGCCATGACACAAGCCAGGAAACCCTTTCTCATAGATTCACCGCGCAGCCGTGCCTTCCTTCTGCTGAGCGTCGCGTTGGCGGCGACCGCCTGCTCCGACTCCCCGGTCGCGGTTGAGCGCAGTCCGCCGCTCTCGACACACCTGGCGCTCGTCCAGGGACCTGAAAGAGTTGCACTCACGGCGTTGACGCGTGCAGTCGCAATGGCCATGGACAACGAGGGGCTCCGGAACCAGGTGCGAAACGACATGCGGCGATCGCTGGTCACCCGCGAGCACAAGCTCGAGTTTCGTTCGTACGTGAAGGGCAGGAGCGGCGGCATCCTGATGGCCCAGATGGCGAAAGCCACAGGATGGAGTCGCGACTCGCTGGGCTCGCTCATCGAGGCGGTGCGTCCGCTGGAGTTCTACATGCCGGTGCGCGAACAGCGCGACAGTTGGACGGGTGCCGGCGATCTGTGGGTGGCATCGCTTCTGAAGGATGCCGACGTCCCGGCAGCGTTCGATCTCGAGGGCCGCGCGGTTGAACTCGCCGCATGGGAAAAACCGGCCATCCCCACCCTCTCCATTGTTCCGGTCGAAACCGACTTCTCGCGGCAGCTCGACACCGCGAACTGGCGACCTTCAGGCGAGGGGAACGATCGGGTGATCGGAACGATGCTCATCGCGGATCCCGGAGACGACGGCGGCGGCAATTCTCCCACGAGCTCGACCGATGATGCGCTCTACCTCACATATGCGGACGTTCGCGACCTTCATGAGCCGTGGCTCCGCGGCGATCCCGAGCTGGAGACACATGTTCATGGTCCCACCAGCGAGGAGAACCCGAGGTGGGGGATGGATCTGGCCTGCGCGGGTGAAGGGGCGTACGACCCTCGAAGATACTACAATCAGGATGGCCGCTATTTCAGCAGGAGGATCGGCTCGGGGGCGCCGCTCCTCTTCGACCGCCGGGAGATTCAGACCTATCACGCCCGCTTCCCGGGGGCTGGATACCACCTCCTCATGTGGGAGGACGACAACGCATCCTGCGAGATCAAGACCGACCTGGACCTTGCCGGCATCCTGTCAGATGCCGCTTCCGCCGCAGCCGCCGCCGCCGCTGTTTCGGCCAGGAAAGGCGGCAAGGAAAGAGTGATCGCTGCGGCGATTGCCTTCGCCGTGCACCTGATCAAGAACAGCATCGCCCTCCTGAAAGGCAACGACGATTTCGTCGGCGCCATCATCGAGGCCGCCGAGAGCAACTATGCGTCCCAGGCAGCCGGCCTGGGGGTAACCCACGTGATAATGAATGGGGGCACGTTCAGCGGCTGGGCATCGATCGAGGGCCAATGGGCCACCAGCGCAAACGGGCGATCCTATGCCACGTCGGTCACGCCGACGGCTGCGTCGGTCGCGATCGACCAGACCGGATCGCAGCAGGCTTCGGCCACAGTGCACGATCAATACGGAGCTGTCCGTTCCGGCCATTTCGTGGGGTGGAGATCGGCAGCGGAAGGAATCGCGAAGGTCAGTCCTTCGGGCCTCATCACGGGCGTCTCCGGCGGAACGACCACGATCTACGCACGCGCTTGCGATCCGGATTGCGTCGAGAGTCCCGTTGACGTCCGCATCACGGGTCCGACGCTGAGCGGACCCGGATCCGTCTACGACGCCAACGCGACTCTCATTGCCGGCGTGGCGAACCCCCGCCAGTCGTCGTACTACTACGTTTGGGAGTATCGCACTTGCCCAGGCGGCGGCGGTTGCGATGGCTGGTCCAGCCTGGGCGCTGGCCTGGATATGAAGACCAGATCGGTTTTCGTGAGTCGCTACGATCGGAGCGTCGACGTAAGGGTCACGCTGAAAACGTCGAGCTACGGCGCGGTGGTCGGAACGACGTATCGCTCGGTAGATGGAGCGGGCGAGCCTCCACCCGGAGGCAGCGGCTGCGATGATACTTCGCAGGGCACCTGCGAGCCGTATTAGGCCGGATCAGCATCACCACGAAGTTCCCGACGATTCAGTGCCACGTGTTGCTGTCAGGTGTTCGTGTGTCGTTCGGGGGTACCAGCCTTCGGTGTTTCGTTCAACGTTGATTCGGTAATGTCCGCCTGATCTGCAGCATCCGTCCCGGCCCTTCTGGAAGCACCACTGGCATCGCGAAGAAGGGTCGGGGCTGATGTCCCGGCGGAAACGGTTTGCCGCCGACAGCTCAGAACCGGAGGCTCAGCAACGAGTGGCGCCCCTCTACGCCGAGCCATGCCAATAGCGCTCCTGCAGGCGAGAACCTCACCTGCGAGAACGCACCGCCAGCATCCACGCGTGGGGCGACGTAGAAATGGGAAAGAGCGGCACCGCCGGCTGCGCCGGCGGTCGCGAGTGAGAGCGTGAGAACCGAACTCGGATCCTCGCCGTCGATGAGAACCGAGAGCCCCGCACCCATCAGACCGCCGGCCAGCGCGCCGAGCGCGAACAGCCCCGCCTCGCCGCGCGTGTGATCGTAACGCCGCACCAGAATGCGATCCCCGGCGAAGAGGCCTCCCACGAAGCCGACCGTCCCCAGCCCCCACGCCGCCGCGTCGTCCAGCTCCGCCGCGGCGATCGCGGTACCTGCGGCCAGCACTCCGATCGCGCCCGTGGTGTAGAGCATCCCGACATCCCCCCTGGTCACCATGTACGGCGCGTACCGGCCGTATCGGTACCCGAGCGGATAGCCGGCAATGGCGGCGGCGACCAGAACGCCTGCGTTGGCACGGGAATCGAGATCGATGCCATCGGAGGCGTCAGCAGCCGTTATCACGCCGAGTGCCGTGAGAATGAGAGCGTTGGAACCGAAACCGCTTGCCACCGCTTCGTTCTCCGTCATGTTCTGCGCGAAATGGAGACCGGCCGCGGTTCCGGCGATGCCGCCCACGAACGCGCCCGCCGCAGTCGCACGCGATTCGGCATCGGCCGCGTGCATGAGGCCGAGCCCACTCAGCGTCCCCTTTATCGCCATATCCGTCGCGAGCGAGTTCTGCGCCCGCGAGATCTGAAGCCGGCGCTCCACCTCCGACGCCGCGAAGAACGTCCCTCCGGCCACGAGCAGGTAGCCGGCGACCTGACCGGCATCATGGTCGGAGATCGCGACCGAGAATGCCGGCGCGTAAGCCACGAGCCCCAGGATGGTCTGGTTCCGGATGAATGCGTTGTTCCGCACGCGCCGTCCGGCGTCCTGCGCCGTCGCGCGCGCAGTCTGTGCGATCTCGGCAAGAAAATCGGGCGGAAGCGTTGATGTCCGGACTCGCAGATACTCACGCTCGGAAGCTGTGAGCGAGTAACGCTCCACCACGCCCGATGGACGCGTGACCACGATCACGAAGCCCTCGTTGCCGAGCGCGTACAGTCGCGCTTCGCGGTAGTCGCCGGTGATGCGCCATGCTGGTGGCCGCAGCGCCAGATTGGCCGCGATGGGAGGCGTTATGATCATCACGCGCCCGGCGCTGTCGAATGCAACCGGCGTCTCGACCACCTGGGCTCCGGCGCGTCCACCGAACAGCAGCACGAGTACCGCGATGGCGATTGTCTTCAAGAGATTCCTCCCTGATTCTTCGCTAGTTCCGGGTTCCGCGACGGACATCGAAGATGGCGCTACGCCTGCACCGCGGACAGATGAGCCATTCGCGCCGCCTGGCATAACCGAGCCCGAACGAACCGCCGCCGATCGCACGCGAGGTCATCACGACGGCACATCGCGGGCACGTCGCACCCTCGTCTCGCGTGAACGCATCCCGAATCGCACGCTGTTCCTCCGCATCATACTCCGCGGCTGAGCCGGCTGCTCCACCGTCAGCGGGAGGATGACCGTCGCCATCGTGGATCATACGATCGGCAGACGCTCCCGAACCGAAGCGGATATCGGGATGCTCCTCCTCGTCTCGTAGTCATACATGACCTGTACGGTACTTCCCTCGGCGATCAGGCGATCGTCGCCGGGGTCGACGATCCGGTAGCGCCAGACCCAGGCCTTTGTCCTGATCTCCGAGGTGGATATCTCGATCGCGAGCGCATCCCCGATCCGCGCCTGGCTCACGTATCGCACGGTTGCTTCCGCTATCACGAAGGGAAAGTCCGAATCCCCACCCATCACATCAAGCCATGCGCGCGCGCGCGCCATCTCGAAATACGTCAGGTAAACCGCATTGTTGATGTGACCCTTCGTATCGTAGTCGGCGTACCGCGTCTCCAGTGCGAAGCGCATCTCAGCGCTCGCCAACGCTGAGGACGACCTTGCCGAACTGTTCCCCGGCTTCGAGGCGCTGGAAAGCCGCTCGACCCTGCTCCAGAGGATACACGCGATCGATCGGCGGGCGCAGCCGGCCGGCCGTGAGCTCCGATACGATGGCGTCGAATTCCGCGTCGTTGCCCATTGTCGATCCCATGATCGTCCACTGGTTCCAGAAGAGCCGGCGTACATCGGTCTCGACCAGGGGGCCGGATGTCCCGCCACAGGTCACGAGCCGCCCATTCCTGCCGAGCGCCGCCAGTGATTGTTCCCAGGTCGCTTCTCCGACGTTGTCGATGACGACGTCGACACCTCGCTTGTTCGTGCGGCCCCGGATCTCCCGGGCCACGTTCTGAGTGCGATGGTTCAGCGTCTCGTCGGCGCCCAGCGCGCGGGCGCGCCCGAGTTTCTCATCGCTCCCCGATGTCACCCACACGCGTGCACCTCGCAGCTTTGCGATCTGCAGCGCAGCCAGCGCGACACCGCCGCCTATCCCCTGGATCAGGACGTCCTCCCCCTCCTGCACCCGTGCCCGCGAGATCACCATGCGCCACGCCGTCAGGGTCGCGAGCGGGAAGGCAGCCGCTACGTCCATCGGGATGTCGCGCGGAATCGCGCGCACATTCACTGCGGGAACCACGATATGCTCTGCGAACGTGCCCGGCATGTGCTCACCGAGAATCGCATAGCGTACGCAGAGCGGGTTGTCCCCGCGAAGACAGTATTCGCATTGGTGGCAACTGACGCCCGGATTGAGGAGCACCGTGTCACCCGGCGTGAGTTCATGCACACCGTCGCCGACGGAGTCGATGACACCGGCGCCGTCCGCTCCCATTGTCCACGGCGGGACGATCGCGACGCCCGGCATTCCACGCAGCACGAACAGATCGAGATGATTCAGTGCGGCGGCAACGATGCGAACCCTCACCTGTCCCGGCGCCGTGATCTCGGGCACCCGAATGTCGGTTCTGAGCTCGAGCCGATCGAGCCCGCCGTGTGCGGATATCGTCAGCGCTCGCACGCTGCAAGCCGACGGTTATATTGCACGGTGACGCCCCTGTGAATGTTCGACCTGGTCCGATCAGTCAAACCGCTTCTCCTTCCCTCGCTCGTCGATGACATCCATCAAGGTGCCGCCGCTCGGTGAGTCGATAACCGAGGCAACCGTCGCCCGCTGGCTCAAGCAGGAGGGCGATCCCGTCGCCGCCGGCGATACGCTGGTCGAGCTGGAGACTGACAAGATCACCGTGGAGGTGCCGGCACTCAAGGCGGGCAGGCTCGCAAGCCAGGCCAGGGCCGAAGGCGATATCGTGAAGGTCGACGAGGTACTTGGCGAGCTCGATGAGAGCGCAGGCAGCCCGGGCGAGGGCGACACGACCGGGAAGGGGAAGCAACCGAAGAAGGCCGAGGCGGCCGAGGCGGCCGAGCGCGCAACGGCGAAAGCACGGCCGGACGAACCCGGGGACGCGGAGGCGGACGAGAAACCGCAAGTCGTTTCGGCGGAAGAGAAGGCGGGCGCGCGGTCCACCGACGGCGAGGCCAGGGTCTCACCGGCGGCCAGGCGCGTAGCGTCCGAGGCAGGTGTGGCCACCCAAGCCGTTCGCGGGACTGGACGAGGCGGCGTCGTGAGCAAGCCCGACGTCATCGAGCACATCGACAGCGCCCAGCCCAGGGGAGCGCCCGACCGCAGCGACGCGGCGCCGGCTGCTTCACCACGCGCGTCGCGCGCTCCGACAACGGGTGCGCCGTCGGGGAACGGTGCGCGGGAAACGCGCGAGAAGATGAGCACGCGCCGGCGGCGCATCGCCGAGCATCTCCTGGAGGCGAAGCAGGCGACGGCGAGTCTCACGACGTTCAACGAGATAGACATGAGCGTCGTCATTGACTTCCGCGAGCGCATGAAGGAGAAGGTCCAGAAGGAGCACGACGTCAAGCTCACGTACATGCCCTTCTTCATCAAGGCAGCGTGCATGGCTCTGCGCGATGTCCCGATCGTCAACGCGCAGCTCGATGGCGATTCCATTCTCTTCCGGCACTACGTCAACATGGGCATCGCGGTCGCGTCCGAGCAGGGACTGGTCGTTCCGACCATCAAGGATGCCGACAGCAAGGGTCTGATCGAACTGAGCCACGACATCGCGACCGTCGCGAACCGGGCGCGCGATGGCAAGCTCACGATGGATGATCTCACCGGCGGCACCTTCACCATCACCAACGGTGGCGTTTTCGGCTCGCTCGTGTCGACCCCGATCCTGAATCATCCGCAGGTCGGGATACTCGGACTGCACAAGATCGAGGATCGTCCCATTGCCGTGAAGGGCCAGGTGGAGATCAGGCCGATGATGTACGTCGCCCTGTCATACGACCACCGGATCGTGGACGGACAGTTCTCGGTGCAGTTTCTCGTGAAGGTTAAGCAGTACATGGAGGACCCGGCTACAATGCTGCTCTCCTGAAGGAGGTTACATGCGCCCGACTCCGATCCTGCTGTCCGTGCTCGCGCTCGCGGCGTGCGCCTCCCCGTCCATCGACACGCGCTCGACGCCGCCTCTCCATCTGGACCCCGCTCTCTACGAACTGTACAGCGGCGAATGGCAGGGAACTTCATACCGCCCAGGCGATCTCACAGGAACGCCGTGGACACTGGTGCAGAGTGTCTCGGTCGACGGCAGCGCGGCCGGGAGCCTGACCTTCGTCGGCACCACGGTCGCTCCCGCTCCAGTCAAGCTGATCGAGGCGAACGACAGCACGTTCATATCCCTCATCGGTCCGTACTACAGCCCCACCGTGAACGCACAGGTCGTCACCAGGGTGGAGGGCCGCATCACGAGGGAGAGGCTCTGGGGAACCTTCTACGCCCGTCCGGTGCAGGGCGGCGACGAGGTCACCGGCCGATTCGAGGCCGTGAGAGTTTCGCCGGACACGGGCTGACCATCACCACTCATCCGCGCAGCCGTTCGGGCGGGGGACGGGGTCAGGTCTTGTTTTGCAACATCCAAGGGCTCCGTTCTTCGCGGCCAGGACCCTTGGTGCATCGGGAGTCTGCGCAGTTTCCCGAAACACGGTGAACAACCACGAACACGCCCATGGCAGAATCAGCAACTCCGGCTGACGTCGTTGTAATCGGCGGTGGCCCGGGCGGATACGTCGCCGCGATACGCGCCGCCCAGCTCGGCCTCAACGCCGTATGCGTCGAGATGGACCACACACTCGGCGGCACCTGTGTCAACATCGGCTGCATCCCGTCGAAAGCATTGCTGCAATCCTCCGAGCACTACGAGTTCGTGCGACTGCACGCCGAAGAGCATGGCTTCACGGCCGGCGATCTCACACTCGACCTCGTCCGCATGCTCAGACGCAAGGACGAAGTGGTCAGCGCGAACACTCGCGGCATCGAGTATCTGTTCCGGAAGAACAAGGTCACGTGGGCGCGTGGGCGCGGGACGCTCCGCGCGGGAAACATCGTGGAGGTCGCTGCGGAAGGTGGCTCAGGCATGGCTTACAGGGCCACGGATGTCATCATTGCCACTGGCTCCGTTCCCGTCGAACTGCCCTTTCTCCCGTTCGATGAGGAGCGTGTGCTGTCCAACGACGGAGCGCTTCGCATCCCGGAGGTTCCCGGACACCTGATCGTGATCGGTGGCGGCGTGATCGGGCTGGAACTCGGCTCGGTCTGGCGCCGGCTCGGCGCGCGCGTGACGATCGTGGAACTCGCGTCCACGATTCTCCCGGGGAACGACGCGGACATCATCAGGGAAGCCGACAAGGTTCTTCGGAAGCAGGGACTCGCGATCCTCACCGGCAGGAAGGTGACCGGCGGAAGCTCGGGGAAGCAGGGCGTTCGCATCGAGATCGAGCGAGATGGGAAGAGTGAGACGCTCGAAGGTGATCGAGTGCTCGTGTCGGTGGGGCGCCGCCCCGCGACCGGCGGCGTCGACGCCGGGGAGCTCGGACTCGAGGTTGGCGAGCGCGGTGAGATCGTCGTCGACAGCCGAATGCGCACGAACGTGCCCAACGTCTACGCGATCGGTGACTGCGTCGGGGGGAAGCTTCTCGCGCACAAGGCCGAAGAGGAGGGCATCGTCGCCGCCCAGGTCATCGCGGGCAGGACGACCGAGATGCATTACCGGTCGATGCCGAGCGTGGTGTACACGTGGCCGGAGATCGCGACCATCGGGGTTGCGGAGCACGAGTTGAAGGAATCGGGCCGCGAGTATCGGGTGGGGAAGTTCCCCTTCTCCGCCAACGGCCGCGCACGCACGTATGGCGAGACAGCGGGCTTCGTGAAGTTGATAGCCGACGCGAAGACCGACGAACTGCTCGGCGCGCATCTCATCGGGCCGAATGTGTCGGAGTTGATCCCCGAGCTGGTGCTCGCCTTCGAGTACCGCGGGTCCTCAGAGGACATCGGGGTGACGGTGCACGCGCACCCGACTCTGTCAGAGGCGGTGAAGGAGGCGGGGCTCGCCGTGCTCGGACGGGCACTGCACATCTGACCACGACACGACAACCGGTGCAGGACGCGCGGTGAACGCTGCCTGGGACGTCGCGGTGCGTCCCATCGCGCCTGGCGATGTTGCCGCGGCGCGTGCACTGCTTCTCTCGAACGATGGCGCTGCGAGCTACGCTGGTGGTGCCGTGTACCATCTCCATTGCGCTGCCGGACTGGAGGGGTCGAATACTGACGCGTGCGCGCTGGTCGCGGTACATGGGAGCGCGGTAGTCGGAGTGGTTGTTTGCGGCGACGTAGGCGGTGCGACCGGGACAGGGAAGTTGCACGGCGTGGCGGTCTCACCTTCGCAGCGCCGGAACGGAGTCGGTGTGAAGCTGTGCGAAGCGGCTGCACAGTTGCTCATTGCCCGCGGGGCGCGGCTGATCGTCGCCGAGCTTCCCGATGACGCAACACTCCTGCCGGTCGCGCGGGTTCTCGAACACTGCGGCTGGCACGAGGAAGCACGCATCGACGACTTCGTGCGCGACGGCGTGGCGCTGCGGCTATTGCGCTTCGAGGCAGCGATGTGAATCTCTCGGGCTTATCGTGATGCACTGGCGTCAGCGCGGCTCGCTTGACGGCGCGTTGGACGCCCTGCACATTGGTGGCGCGACGGCAACGACGACCGCACCCCTTGGCGGACGGACGCATGACCAGCGACATCACTCGGCGCGACGCGCTCCGGCGCGCGGCTCTGCTGCTCGGCGGAACTCTCTCGGCGCCCACCATCCTCGGCGTGCTCGCCGGCTGCGGCGACGCGCCGAAGGCGGTCGACTGGGCGCCGCGCACGCTCACTCCCGAGCAGCGCGACATGGTGGTCGCGATCGCCGACGCGATCATCCCGGAAACCGATACGCCCGGCGCGCGTGCCGCGCGCGTGGATGAGTTCGTGGACGCGATGCTGAGCGACCATTATCCGGCAGAGGACCGGGAGCGCTTTCTCGCCGGGCTCGCACGTGTCGAAACAAGGGCGCGGGGCGAGCACGGCAAGGCTTTTGGCGAGATCACCGGTACACAGCAGTCGGCGATCGTGGCCGAGCTGGACCGGCTCGCATTCAGCGAGTCGCCGCCGCCGGACCCGGGCCCCGGCGCGCCGGAGACGTCACCGCGTGTGCGTGAGGGGGACGTGGCGGTCGGGCCACCCGGAGCGGGCGCCAATCCCGCTGACGCTGCGACGCCGGCCCCGGATGCGACCGACACAGGACCCGAGAGCTTCTTCCGCATGATGAAGGAGCTCGCCGTCGTCGGCTATTACACCTCTGAAGTGGGATCGACGCGCGAACTCCGTGTCAACCCGATGGTTCCGTACCGCGGCATCCCGTATACGCCCGGTACACCGGCCTGGGCCTGACGGCAACGCCGGATCAGTTCACTGTCACCGCGAGCGGCCGCATGCTCCTTCAGCAACGCGAAGAATACGACGCGATAGTCGTCGGCTCCGGGATCAGCGGCGGCTGGGCCGCCAAGGAGCTGTGCGAGAAGGGGCTCCGCACGCTGATACTCGAGCGCGGCCGTAACGTCGAGCACGGCAGCGGTTATGTCACCGAGCACAAGCCGGATTGGGAGTTTCCCTTGCGGGAACGGCGCATCCCGCCCGAGAGCCCCCAGGCCAGGGACTACCAGGTACAGGCCCGCACGGGCCAGTTCGTGGAGGCGGGGGTCCACTTCTTCGTCAAGGACAGCGAGCATCCGTACATCGAGGACAAGCCCTTCACGTGGATACAGGGCGACCAGGTAGGGGGGCGCTCGCTCATCTGGGGCCGCCAGTGCTATCGCTGGAGCGACCTGGACTTCGAGGCCAACCTGCGCGACGGACACGGCGTGGATTGGCCGATCCGCTACCGCGACATCGAGCCGTGGTACAGCTACGTGGAGGCGCACGTGGGCGTGAGTGGCGAACGCCTCGGCCTGGCGCACCTGCCCGACGGAGAGTTCCAGCCTCCCATGCAGCTCAACGCCGGAGAGAATTTCGTGAAGGCCGGAATCGAGCAGAACTTCCCCGGCCGCAATCTCACCATCGGACGCACGGCGGTCCTCACGCGCGCGATCGGCGAGCGCCAGCCGTGCCACTACTGCGGTCCATGCTTCCGCGGATGCTCCACCGGATCCTACTTCTCCAGCCAGTCATCCACGCTCCCGGCCGCGCGCAGGACGGGGAAACTCACCCTGCGTCCGCACAGCCTTGCACACAGCGTCCTCTACGACGAAGGGCGCGACCGGGCGACTGGCGTGCGGTTCGTGGATACGGAGACAGGCGAGACGCACGAGGTCCGCGCGCGCGTGATCTTCCTCTGCGCATCGACGCTTGGCACCACGCGCCTCATCCTGAACTCCAGGAGCCCACGCTTTCCCGATGGACTGGGCAACTCGAGTGGCGTGGTGGGCCACTACCTGATGGACCATCACTTCATCGTCGGTGCCGCCGGCGACGTGCCCGGACTCCTCGACCGCTATTACGAGGGTAATCGCCCCAACGGCTTCTACATACCGCGCTTCCGCAACCTCGCTGCCTCAGATTCCGACGCGCTCGATTTCGTTCGCGGCTACGGCTATCAGGGCGGAGCGGGGCGCGCAGGCTGGACGCGTGGCGTGGGCGAGCCGGGAATCGGCGTGGAGCTCAAGCGGCGCCTGCACGACCCCGGACCATGGGAGGTGGGCATGACCGCCTTCGGCGAATGCCTCCCCTACCATGAGAATCGCGCCTGGCTCGACCCGCAGCAGACGGACAGGTGGGGGATTCCGATCCTGCGCATCGATTGCGCGTGGGGGGCCAACGAGCTTGCCATGCGCGAGGACATGCGCGCGCAGGCTGCCGAGATGCTGGAAGCAGCCGGATGCCGCAATGTGGAGAGCTGGGACGGCAACAAGCCGGGCGAGCTCGGCGCCGAGCCCGGGCTCGGCATCCACGAGATGGGAACGGCACGGATGGGTCGCGACCCCAGGACGTCGGCGCTCAACGCCAACAACCAGCTCCACGACGCGGCCAACGTCTACGTGACCGATGGCGCCTGCATGACGAGCTCCGCCTGCCAGAACCCGTCGATCACCTACATGGCGCTCACGGCACGCGCGGTGGACCATGCGGTGCGCGAGCTGAACCGGCGCAACGTGTGAGCTGCCGGCCCCGACCCGGCAACGTGTTGCAGAATCGAAACAGGGCGTGAACAGTGATTGCGTCGTACAGCGCCTCGTCCGACAGCCAGCAGCGCGCGCGACGTCGACGTCGGTTTGACCAATCGATGTCGAGTCGGCATTCACTTTAGTGATGAAGGCATACAGCGCCCGCTCGCGCTCGGATATCGGTGCCGTGGCGAGATCTTCCAGCACTGCCTGCACGAGCGCTCTGTCGCCGAGTAGCTCAGCCGCGACCGCGGCACGCGAGCCGATTCAGAAGAGGCAGTCGTTGAGCTTCGACGTGAGCGCGGCGATCAGCTCCCGCTGACCCGGCGACAGTGGAGAGGGGCCACGCATCACGTCCTGGGTGAATCGCGAGAGGTGATCGGTACGCTGCGGCTTGTAGGCGAACAGGTGCAGGACCTGCGGGATCGGGATTCCTGCAGTGCGCATCTGTTCGAAACCCGCGCCTCGGCTCCCGGTCGCCGGGTGCGTGTCGACATCCTGAAGGTACATGGGTTTCATATGCACACCTCGTGGCCAGGTACCGGGCGTCGACCTCCCGGTGACACGAAAGTGGTCGCACCTATTCTGCGCGCAAGAGACAGAGGACTATCGTTCGTCCACGACTCCGCTACTCGGGACGGGTTGAACCGACTGCTGCACGGACAGGGCTGCGTTCGCGTCGCCCTCGATCACTGCCCGTTCCGGTACGTCCCGGCCGCCGGCGTCGCGTACAAGTCCCACGCAGGCGGCAGCCGTGAGCAGACACACGCCGCCGAGCATCACCACGTACAGCGGTGCATTCGCATTGCCCTCACCGAAGACCAGACGAATCAGGGGGCCGAAGCCGAGCGCGGCGATGATCTCGGGGATGACGATGAAGAAGTTGAACACCCCCATGTAGACGCCCATCCGCCTGGGTGGCACCGCCGTGGAGAGCATGGCGTAGGGCATGGAGAGAATCGACGCCCATGCGATCCCGACGCCGACCATGCTGAGCAGGAGCATGTATCTGTTGTGGATCAGGTAGAGCGAGAGCAGGCCCACCCCGCCGCAGACGAGCGCGGCGGCGTGCACTGCCTTGCGACTGGTGAGGGCGGCCAGCTTCGGCAGCGCGAAAGCAACGAGGAAGCAGGTGATCGAGTAGAAGGCGAACGTGAATCCGCCCCACTCGATTCCTCGCGTGTAGAGCGCAGACTGTGGATCGGTGGCCCCGAACACGTGCCGTGCCGTGGCAGGCACGAAGAAGAGCCACATGCAGAAGAGACCGAGCCAGGTGAAGAGCTGGACGACTGCGAGTTGCCGCATGGTGGCTGGCATGTCGCGAATCGCCGAGCCGATCTCGCGAAGGATGTGCCCTGCCCCGCCCCGCGCTCGCCGTTCGCGCTCCCATTCCTCCATGTCCTCAGGCGGGTGCTCGCGGCTGGTGATCACGGTCCACAGGACAGCCAGCAGAAATACGAACGCGCCGACCTGAAATGCGTACTTCACCGAGAGGGGAATCCCGCTCTCGGTGCTCCCCTCCACGCCCATCCAACTGAACAGAAAGGGCAGCGCATTGGCCAGGCTGGCCCCCACGCCGATAAAGAACGATTGCATCACGAATCCGGCGGTTCGCTGGTTCGCGTTCAGCTTGTCCGCAACGAACGCACGGAAGGGTTCCATCGAGACGTTGATGGAGGCGTCGAGCATCCAGAGCAGACCGGCGGCCATCCACAGCGCGCTCGACGTGGGCATGAAGAAGAGCGCCACTGAGGAGAGGATGGCGCCGACGAGGAAGTAGGGACGGCGGCGCCCAAGTCGCCCCCAGGTGCGGTCGCTCAGCGCGCCGACGATCGGCTGAACGAGGAGTCCGGTGACCGGCGCTGCGAGCCAGAGCAGCGGCACTTCGTCGGGCCGGGCGCCCAGCCGCTCGTACACCGCAGACATGTTGGCAAGCTGCAGCCCCCAGCCGAACTGGATGCCGAGGAACCCGAAGCTCATGTTGAACATCTGCCAGAAACTCAGGCGCGGCTTGTCCATCCGAGTCCCCGTGGCGCTGGGGTGATGTGCGAGGCGCGATGTACGCTGTGCGACGGCATCTCGCCAGATGATACGCTCGCCGCGGAATCGGACAAGCAGCCCGCGAAGAGGCGAGTCCTTCACAAAGGCGCACGCGGTGCACAACTTCGTGCTCCACACGCGCCCGGTCCGGCAAGAGCTGCACCCGGGATGCGCCCGGCACCTCGAACTCCATGTAATGACCTCTCACCGGGCTTCGCAGAATCCGATTCTGACTCCCGCGATGCTTCTGCCCTCGAGGCCGGAGCTCGAAGTGGTGGGCGTTTTCAACCCGGCTGTCATACGGCACGAGAAGGATGTACTTCTGCTATTGCGCGTGGCCGAGGCGCCGCGACAGGTCTCGGCTGGCGAGGTCGCCGCTCCAGTGTACGACGCCAGTTCCGGCCGCCTCGAGATCGAGCGATGGTCCCGGGACACCGACGATCTGGACGCGAGCGATCCGAGAACGGTGATCGTCGGCGGCCGAACGTGGCTCACGTCGATATCACATCTGCGTGTCGCCCGTTCGACTGACGGGATCCATTTTGATGTGGAGCGAGCGCCGGCTCTGTTCCCAGCCACGGCATACGAATCCTACGGGATCGAAGACGCACGCATCACCCATCTGGCCGGCACGTACTGGATCAATTACACGGCTGTGTCGCCGTACGGGATTGCGACTGCCCTTGCCTCGACCATCGATTTCCGAACGTTCGAGCGACATGGGATCATCTTTCCGCCTTCCAACCGCGACGTGACGATCTTTCCCGAAAAGATCGACGGCCGATACGCCGCGCTGCAGCGACCGATGCCGGCGGGGTTCGGAGAACCCGCGATCTGGGCTGCATCGTCCGCCGACCTGTTCTCGTGGGGCAGCCATCGGCTCGTCGCGACCGCACGCCCCGGCAGTTGGGACGACTCCAAGGTGGGCGGTGGCGCGGTTCCGTTCCGGGTTCGGGCGGGCGATCAGGATGCTTGGCTCGCGACCTATCACGGCGTGACGGGATCGCCGCCCACGTACTCGCTGGGGGCATTACTGCTGGACGGGCGCGATCCGAGTCGGGTGATCGCCCGCTCGCGCGAACCGATCCTTCGGCCCGAGGCGGCGTACGAGCGCGAGGGTTTCTACGGGAACGTCGTGTTCACATGCGGACTGCTGGCGGAAGGCGATCTCGTGCGCATCTATTACGGTGCCGCCGATGGCGTCACCGCCGTCGCGGATCTGTCACTCGATCGGATTCTGGCAGGGCTGTCGCAACCGTGACCTTCGAACTGGGCGTCAACTACCGGTCGGGAGTCACGCGCGCAGTGGACGTGAGCGCCGACGACTGCTGCCCGGCGCCTGCCACCCACTTCGAGCGGCTTTATGCGAGCTGGCTCTCCCGAGACCGCTCGTGATCGCGCCGCTCGAGCGCCTTGCCACGAACCCGCTGATCCGTCCGTCGCAGATCTCCTTCAAGCGAGCGAGCGGGTCGTTCAATCCCGGGGCAGCCATCGACCGCGCGAGCGGCCGCGTTGTCCTGCTCGTCCGTGTATTCGAGGAGGACACGCGCCGATCCTGCCTTGCCCTGGCGCTGTCGCGTGACGGCCGGCAAATCGATGAGCTGTGGGATCGCCCGGCCATTGCGCGCGAGGCGCCGTACGAGGAGTGGGGCGTCGAGGATGCTCGCATCACCTGTCTCGAGGATGAAGGGCGCTACGCGATCACCTATACCGGATACTCGCCAGCCGGCCCGCGCGTCTGTCTCATCACCACCGACGATCTGCTGGCGCCGGAGCGGTATCGCCGACATGGACCACGCATCGCAGGTGACAACAAGAACTGCGTGATCCTTCCCGAGAAGGTCGGCGGCCAGTACGTGATCCTACACCGGCCGATGCCCGCCATCGTGTGCACGAGGGTGTCTTCGCTCGAAGCGGACTGGCCGGAGGCCGGCGTGGCGCTGGTCGGACCGCGGCCCGAGAGCTGGCGAAGCTCCCGCGTCGGTGCGGGAGCGCCGCCGATCCGCACGACTCCCGGATGGCTGTTCCCCTTCCACGGCGCGACCGCCATCGCGGACGGCAACGTCTATTCGATGGGGTGGTGCGTGCTCGACCTGGACAACCCGGAAACCGTCCTCTACGTGTCCGACGCACCAGCCCTCGTGCCGGAAGCGCCGTACGAGATCGAGCTCGGCGAGATACCGCAGGTCGATCCGGCCAACTTCAGGACCGGTGTGCGCGTTGTCTTTCCGCAAGGCCTGATCGAGCTCGGCGATGACTTGCTGATTTATTATGGCGCCGCCGACGTATCGGTCGCCGCCGCACGCGTCGGGAAACTCGACCTCATTGCCTCGCTCGAGGCAGCCATCGCGCTCGGGGCGGGCGGGATTCCCCTATGATCAGTCCGATCCGTCGCATGCGGATGCCCCTTCCTTGTGAATGCCCGTCCTGGCGACCCAGCGAGCAAGTCGTCACGGTGACGCTGAGCATCTTCGCCGCGGTGGTAGTCGCTGCGGGTTGCGGCAGCGACGGCGGGGCCGTCGCGAAACCGCAAGGCCCTCCCCCCCCGCCGCCGCTGCGCATTTCATTGGAGCACCTGCGGCACCTCGGTCTGGACGCGGTGGTCAACGGCCAGCCTGTCCGCGTTGTCGCCCTGTACGCGGAGGCGCCCGACTACCGCCCGACCGCGTCCCCTGTGCGGGACGACTCCGAGGGGATTGCAGCCGTGGACGATGCGGCGCGCGCGGCCATCGTGTATCTGCGGGCGTACGAGATGACGGGCGATGTGCGCGCACGAGACGAAGCCCTCGGATTGCTCGGCTTCGTCGCGGCAATGGAACAGGGCGACGGTGAGTTCGTCAACTTCATCGATGCCGAAGGGCGGCCGAATCGGAACGCGACGAGCAGCCAGAAGAGCATGTCGTACTGGGCGGCGCGCGGTCTGTGGGCGCTCGGCGAAGCGGTGCGAGTGCTTGGCCCGGATCACGGGAACGAACTGGCCCGCATGCGTCCGGTGCTGGACCGCACCGTGGCTCGAATGGCGCGCGAGGTGGAAGCCGGGCGTCTGATCGGCGGATCGACAACGGCCACAGCGGAGGCGCTGCTCGGATTGCTGGCGCTGCAGCTCGCCGAGCCCTCGCCCGCACTCGCTGGACTGGCCGCGCAGACGGCAGAGCTGCTCGTGCCGCTCTCGACGGGGAGCGCGTCGGCTGCACCATGGGGCGCGCGGCTGGATCATCCCGACGCGACCTGGCACGCATGGGGATGCCGATCCACGGAAGCCCTCGCGGTGGCCGCCGTCGTGCTTGATCGTCCGGATTTCGCCGCGGCGGCCAGAGAGGAAGCGGACGCACTATGGGCGAGGTTCCTGCTCGCCGGACAGGTACCGGCGGAGGTTTCGCGCGAGGGAGTTGCGACATGGTTCCCGCAGATCGCTTATGGCGTCGGCCCGATAGTCGAGGGCTACCTGGCGCTGGCGGAGGCGACCGGCGATCGTCGCTACGCGGTGTTCGCCGGGCTCACGGCGGCCTGGTTCGCAGGCGCCAACGCGGCGGGCATCAGCATGTACGACGAGCAGACCGGCCGTACCTTTGACGGGATCGACGGACCGTCGCCGGTGCAGGTGAATCGAAATGCCGGGGCGGAGTCCACGATCGAATCGCTGCTGGCGCTGCAGCGCGTCACGAGCAACCCGGCAGCGGCCGAGTACATGCGCTATCGGGCCGTTGGCGCCCCGGCCCTGTCGCTGACGAGCATTCCGGACACGCGGGAATTCAAGGGACCAGGCGGCGGGCGCCTGGTGCTTCGTCGCCTGACGTCGGGTCTTGAGATCGCCGACTCGCGAACAGTCACGGACACTATCACTCTCACGTACTGGCCGGCTGCCAATCCCACCGAGGTGCGGCTAGCCACGCGGCTCGTCACGCAGTGGAACGTGGAGCACCCCCAAGTGCAGGTGCGCGTGCAGCCGCTGCCCGCCGGCCGCTCATCCGAAGAAGTGCTGCTCGCCGCAATCGTCGCGAACGCGACCCCGGACGTCAGCTCGAACGTCTCGTCGGCACTGCTGGCACGTCTGGTTCGTGCGGGCGGCGTCGTGCGCCTGGACGATCGCGTGTCGACGGCCGCCCGTCTGCAGGAGCGCACGAACGCGGCGATGCTCGCCTCGCTCCGTCTGCCCGATGGCGGGATCTATGCCTTCCCCTGGAAAACGAACCCCGTGATGCTGATGTACAACATCGATCTGCTGGTGGCAGCCGGGGTCGATCCACCGCAGACCCACAGCGAGCTGCTCGACGCCTTCCGGCGCCTCGCGCGGGATACCGACGGCGATGGCCGCATCGATCGGTGGGGGCTCTGGGCGACGCTCAAGACGACCTGGTTCGAGCGCTTCTACGATTTCTACCCGCTATATCTCGCAAGCTCGGGTGGCAGGACGCTGGTCGCCGATGGTCAGGTCACGTTCGACAACGATGCGGCGGTGGCGGCAATGGAAGTCCTGCGCCGCGGTTTCGCCGAGGGGTTGCTGCCTCGCTCAAATTTCGCGCTCGGCCGGGATCCATTCGCCGACGGCACGGTCGCGATGAAGATCATCGGACCGTGGTTCGTGCGCGAACTGGACGAGCTCAAGGTTCCTGGCCTGCGCTACGACGTGACACCCGTGCCATCGGCTGACGGCACCGATCCCGACGACAGCTTTGCGTTCGCGGATCTGCGGAGCATCGCCATCTTCTCCACGACGCGGCATCCCGACGCCGCGGCCCGGTTCGTCGCGTACCTGACATCGCCAGCCGCCGACCGTATGCTGATCGAAGAGGCAAGTCAGTTGCCGTATCGGCGCGGCCTCGCCTCGGACCCGCGCTTCGCCGCGTCACTGGCGCGATGGCCCACGCTGGCGACGTATGCCACCTACGTCGGGCAAACACGCGACATCGACCTCGATCCCGATATAGTCGAGATCTTCGACATCCTCTCGGAAGCATACGAAGAAGCCGCCATCTACGGCACCGTTCCGGTGCGACAGGCCCTGACGAGGGCTGCGGCCGAAGCCACGAACGTTCTGAATGCGCGCTGAAGAGCGATCGGGCTCGCTGCTGGCGGCGCCGTATGTCGCATTCCTGCTCGCGTTCGCGGCCTATCCGATCGTGTTCGCTGTGGTGCTCGTCTTTCTGCAGTGGGACCTCGTGACGGCCCCGTCGTTCGCGGGCCTCGACAACGTGCAGCATCTCGCGAACGACGGCCGCTTCTGGCGCGCAGTCGCGAACACGTTCGTCTTCCTCGTCATCCATGTGCCGCTGCAGATAGCGACGGCTCTCGCGCTCGCCCTGGCTCTCGATCGTCCGCTCGTGCTCCGCGCCTTCTGGCGGGCCGCGTTCTTCCTGCCCGTCGTGATCTCCGGCGCGGTGGTCGCTATCCTCTGGAGCTCCCTCTACGCGACCGACGTCGGGCTGATCAACCGGCTGCTCGTGCGCATCGGGTTGTCGCCAGTGCCGTGGCTCACCCATCCCCTGACGGCCATGCCCGCGATTGCCGTCATGGTGACCTGGAAGAACGTGGGCTTCTACGTGATCATCTACCTCGCCGGGCTGCAGTACATTCCCCGGAGTTGCCAGGAGGCGATCGAGATCGAAGGCGCATCCTCGTGGCAGCGGTTCCGGCACCTCACGCTGCCGCTGCTATTGCCGCAGACGATCCTCGTCGTCACGCTCTCGACCATCAACGGCTTCCAGCTCTTCATCGAACCGTACGTGATGACGGGAGGCGGCCCCCTGAGACGCACGTATTCGATCGTGCTGTACCTGTACACGAACGCTTTCTCCTACCAGAAGATGGGCTATGCGGCGACGATCGGCGTGGCACTCGCATTGATGATCGGTGCAGTGGTCCTCATTCAGCGCCGGGTCATCGGCTCGGCCACGGCGCCGTGAGCACGCTCCGCCGCATCGCGCTGTATGCGGGGCTGACGCTCGCCGCCGTCACCTTCGTCTATCCCTTCCTCTGGATGGCCGCGACCACGCTCAAGCCACCGTTCGAGGTCGGCACGCTGACGCTCGTGCCGGACCGGATCACGCTCGACAACTACCGCACCATGTGGGCCCGGGCACCATTCGGGCGCGCACTTCTCAACAGCGCGCTCGTGGCGACGACGATCACCGCCTCCGTCCTGGTGTTCGGCTCGATGACGGCCTACGCGCTTGCGCGTCTGAGGTTCCGCGGCAGACTCGCGCTCAATACCGCGACGATCGCGGTGCTGCTGATTCCCGGCCAGTTGACGCTCATTCCGCTGTACACCCTGATGGTGCAGCTTGGCTGGATCGACACGTACGCGGCGCTCATCGTCCCCTACCTGTTCAACGCGACCGCCATTCTGATGCTCCGGCAGTTCTTTCTGCAGATTCCGCAGTCGCTCATCGACTCGGCACGCATGGACGGTATGGGAGAACTGCGCATCCTGTTCACGATCTTCTGGCCACTCTCCAGGCCGGTGCTGGCCATCGTAGCGATCTTCACGTTCATGGGGTCATGGAACGAGGTGCTCTGGCCGCTGCTCGTCGTGCGCGAGCAACAGCTCATGACGCTGCCGCAGTTGCTCACGGTCTTCGCGCTCGGCGGTGGCGCCGGATCCATCGGCGTGTCGCTAGCCTCGGCGATGGTGCTCGTCGTGCCCGTCGTGATCGCGTACATGTTCCTCCAGCGGTACTTCATCGAGAGCATGGCTGGCGCGGGCATCAAGGGATGAGAAGCCGGTAACGATGCCATCCGTCTCTTTCGAGCACGTATCCAGGCGATTCGGGGAGACCACGGTCGTCGAGGACTTCGATCTGGAGGTCGTCGATGGAGAACTGATCGTTCTCGTTGGCAGATCCGGCTCCGGCAAGTCCACCATCCTGCGCATGCTGGCTGGCCTCGAGACCGTGACGGCCGGGGCGATTCGAATCGATGGGCGGGATGTGACCGCGCTGCCGCCGCGGCAGCGTGACGTTGCGATGGTGTTTCAGGACTATGCGCTCTATCCTCACATGACCGTCCGCGAGAACCTCTCGCTTGGCCTTCGTCTCAGAAAGGTGCCGCGGCAGGAGATCCACCGGCGCGTCGGATGGGCAGTAGGGATGCTGGGTCTCGAGCCGTTGCTCGATCGCAAGCCGAAGCAACTATCCGGCGGGCAGCGCCAGCGCGTGGCGATGGGGCGGGCCATGGTACGCGAGCCACTCGTGTTTCTGTTCGACGAGCCGCTGTCCAACCTCGATGCCGGTCTTCGCGCGCAGATGCGCATCGAGATCGGCAGTCTGCAACGGCGGCTGAAGACCACGACCGTGTACGTGACGCACGACCAGGTGGAAGCGATGACGCTCGGCGACCGGATTGTCGTGCTTGCCGAGGGATGCATCCAGCAGGTCGGCCGGCCGATCGAGATCTACCGCGCTCCCGTCAATCGCTTCGTCGCCGGGTTCATCGGCACGCCGCCCATGAACTTCGTCGCGGGCCGCATTCAGGAGGAGGACGGAGCGCATGTCTTCGCGGCCGAAGGGGGAGGGGGAGGGGGAGGGGGAGGGGGGACCGCGCGCGTGAAGCTGCTCCGCAAGTGCGTCGCTGCAGCCGGGCGATCGGAACCGGTGACGCTGGGTATACGTCCCGAGGACCTTCGGATCGATTCCACTGCAGATGGATCGCAAAGGTCGCCAGGCGACGCGCTCCCGGGGCGTGTCGTTCTGGTCGAACGACTCGGCGGCACCAGTCACGTCCATCTCGACGTGGGCCCGCACCGTCTGCTGGCATCCGTCTCGGGTGATCCATTGCCGGACGTTGGCCAGAGCATCATGGTCTCTGTCCGGGCCGAGCGCCTCCACCTGTTCGACGCGGATGGCCGCGCCCTTCAGTGAGGATGTTCATGCATCGTATTCCAGTCGCGGCGCTCTGCACCAATCTCCTCGTATCCGCCGCCGTTCCTTCTCCTCTCGTTGCGCAGGATTCGGACGCAGCCACCGCGTCGTCGGAGTGGAAGCGCGGCGCGGCCTGCTACGAGATCTTCGTCCGTTCGTTCTACGACAGCGATGGCGACGGAGTAGGTGACCTGAACGGAATCATCGAGAAGCTCGACTACATCAATGACGGCAGCGCGAGCGCACAACGTGACCTGGGTGCCCGCTGCATCTGGCTCATGCCGGTGGCCGAGTCGCCGAGCTATCACGGCTATGACGTGACGAACCACTACCGCGTCGATCCGGATTACGGCACGAACGAGGACTTCAAGCGGCTGGTCGCCGAGGCGCACCGGCGCGGCATACGGGTGCTGGTCGACATGGTGCTCAATCATGCCTCCAGCGAGCACCCGTACTTCAGGGACGCCCTGGCCGACACGCTGTCTCCGTATCGCAACTGGTTTCGCTGGTCCGCGACGCATCCCGGCGCAAGGAATCCCTGGGGCGGCGACAACTGGCACCGTTCGCCGGTGCGTGACGAGTACTACTACGGGTTCTTCTGGAGCGGGATGCCGGACCTGAACTACGCCCATCCCCCGGTCCGCGAAGAGGCGAAGAAGGTCGCCAGCTTCTGGCTCGAGGAGATGGGAGTGGATGGATTCCGCCTCGACGCGATCCCCTTCCTCGTGGAAGAGGACGGCAAGGTGCAGCACACCGCGGGCACGCACGACTTCCTGCGCGAGTACGCCGCCCACATCCGCACGGTCGCGCCGGACGCATTTACCATCGGTGAGGTGTGGGACAGTACCGGCGCGATGCTCGCGTACTACCCGGACCAGCTCGATGCGTACTTCGCATTCGACGTGTCCAGTGCCATTCTGGATGCGGTTCGAACCGGCTCGGCGACGAAGCTCCTGGCGCCCGTGCTGCGACTCCAGCGCGAGCTCTCCGCCGAGCGCTGGTCGCCCTTCCTCCGCAATCACGACCAGACCCGCACACTCACGGAGCTCGGAGGGGACATCGCCCGCGCGAAGCTTGCGGCCACTCTCCTGCTCACTTTGCCGGGCTTGCCGTTCGTCTACTACGGCGAGGAAATCGGGATGACAGGCGACAAGCCGGACGAGCGCCTGCGAACACCCATGCACTGGAATCGAGGTCCGAGCGCGGGGTTCACGACCGGTACGCCATGGGAGCCGCTTCAGCCGGATTCTCTCACCGCGAACGTGGAGGTGCAGCAGGCCGATCCCAACTCGCTGCTCCACCTGTACCGGCGGCTGATCCACCTGCGCGCGGAGACCCCCGCAATAGGCATCGGTGAGCTGCTGCCGCTGACAGCCGGCAGCGACGCGGTGGCGGCCTGGCTGCGGCGCGAAGGTGAGCGCGCCGTGCTGGTGGTCGCCAACCTCGGCTCGGACCCGCTCTCCGACGTGACCCTCTCATCGCGGGGGCCCGTCCTGCCGCCGGGGCTGTACGCGCCGACCGGGTTGCTGGGCGGACCATCAGCCGCACCGCTGCGGGTGGGATCGGATGGGCGGCTCCCCGTCCACGGCTATGTCCCTCTGCGCTCACTCGCACCGATGCAGAGCTATCTCTTCGAGGTCTCGAGCGGCGCTCGATAACGATTGAGATGCGCCGCAGCGGTGTTACCCGCACTCCAGGCTTCATCCGGCAGCCGCGTGCGTGTTCGCTCCTGTGCGGCGAGCGCCAGTGCGACACCGTTGGTCCACCCGAACCCATCCTGATTCGGATACTCGCCACCGCCGGCCGGCCGGTTCGGGTCGACGACATCGTACTTCTCGGTCATCTTCCCCGTCGCCCGGTACGTGCGCCGGTTCAGGGCGAGCCAGCGGCCGCTGACGGTATCGGCGAGTTGGGTGTGTCCGTAGCGGCGAACCCCCTGAATCGCCAGCCACTGCAGAGGTGGCCACCCGTTGGGCGCGTCCCACTGCTGGCCCGAGGCGATCATGCTCGTCACGAACCCACCAGCCTCGAGAAAATCACGCTCAAGCCGCGCTGCAACCGCGCGACCCTGTTCGGCAGTTGCGAGCCCGAAATAGAGCGGGGCGGCGGCAGCCAGAGTAGGGCGATCCGTCACGCGTTCCCCGCTACGCCAGCGGACGTCGTAGAAGAACCCGCTCGCTGAATCGTACGCGGCCGCGAGTAGCGCCCGGCGACGATCCTCGGCGGCCCCGGTGAAGAGCGCGGCAACCTGCGCGTCGCCCGGCCGGTCTCTGAAAATCCGGAGCGCCGCGATCATCCGCTCGGCATGATACAGCAGACTGTTCAAGTCCACAGGCACCAGCTCCGTAGTCTCCAGCGTGCGAAGATCGGACGGGTCGCGCATCCAGCGACTCGAGAAGTCCCACCCGCTTTCGGCGGTTGCCCGAACGTTCCGATAGAATGCCTCGCGCCGCTGCTCGGGCAGCGTGCGACCAATCTCGTAGTCCGGCCGATAGGACTCGGGGCGCGGATCGGCGCGGTCGTCCCAGTAGCGGTTGAGAAGCGCCCCGTTGGGTAGCTTCACGATGCGGCGGTGCGCTTCGCCAGCAGCGATGTGCTCTGCTCCATCCATCCAGAACGCGTGCTCCCTCTCGATCGCGTCGAGGTAGCCCAGCACTTGGCTGGTATCTGTCGCACGCGCGTACAGCCCGACCATGGCGGCGAAGAACGGCGGCTGGCTTCGGCTCAGATAGTACGTCCGGTTGCCGTTCGGGATGTGTCCGACCGTCTCTATCAGATAGGCAAAGTTGTCGAGCATGCTCCGCACGAGGTCTGTCCGTCCGCTCTCGACCAGGCCGAGCATGGTGAAGTACGAGTCCCAGTAGTAGACCTCGCGGAAGCGGCCGCCCGGAACGACATACGCCTTCGGAAGCGGGATCAGCGACGAATGCGCGTCCGCGCTATCGGGCATGCGCGTGAGCACGGGCCAGAGCGCACGGATGTGCTGCGCCATGCTTCGGGAGGTGTCCGTGCGGAATCGTTCCCCCACCGGACGAGGGATGTCGAAGTGCTCTTCAACGAACGCCGACAGGTCGAACCCGACGGCGCGCTGTGCCGTGGCGTACCTGGCGATTACCTCCGCCGGAGCCATGAGCGGCCGGGCGTCCACGAACGTCTTCGAGTCCGCAAAAATCCCAGCGAGCTGAACGTCGTGGAAGAGTGATCCGAGTGTGCGCGCCGGGTAATAGCGCGCGTCGGATGCAAGTCGTTCGGCGGCTCCGGCGGCTCCGGCGGCTCCGGCGGCTCCGGCGGGTGCACCGGTCCGGCAGCCAGTTGCCAGAACAAGAGCGATGGCAAACCCGAGGCCGGTGGACACAAGGGCACGATGAAGACGACGCATCGGCGGGGAAGACGGCATGATCGATCGGGATCAGGGTGTTGAAGGCACTGTCGCATCCGACGCAAGAGCGGCGGCGTAGATGTTCGCGTCCCCGCCTACGATCACGTGCACCACAGTGTCCGAGATGCGCAGAACGCCCGACGCTCCTGCGGCGTCGAGCCCGAGCTCATCGATCGCGTGAACATCGCGAAGCTCCACCCGCAATCGTGTAAGGGCGCATGCCTCGACGCGAATGATGTTGCCTGCGCCCCCCAGCGCCATCGCCATTGCCGATGCGCATTCGGAATGCTCGGGGCTGACGACGACCTCAAGCTCGCCCACCGGTTGCGCGCCATGGTGCGCGCCAGGGTGCGCGCCACGGTGCGCGGCAGGCGAAGGGAGATCTGTCCCGGGCGCGGAGACACCCGCGGATCGCATGTACTCTTCCATGTCCGTCTTCAGGTTCTCCGAACGAGTGCCGAAGATTGCCTGCATCCCGTTCCCCACCTGCATGACGCCCGCCGCACCGAGTGCCCGCAGCGCTTCCGCGTTCGCCCGGGAGACATCGTGCAGGTCGACCCTCAGCCGCGTGATGCAGGCATCGAGGCTGCGAATGTTGTTGGCCCCGCCGAAGGCCGCGACGAGCCGCGCCGGCATGGTGTCGCCCGCTGCCGTCTCGCGTGACGGATCAACCATGTCCTCGAGCTCGCGCCCGGGGGTCTTCAGATCCCTGCGGAGAATCACGGTCCGAAACAGCGCGAAGTACAGCATCGCCCAGAGTGGACCAAGCCACAGGAACCAGAGACCGCGCTCGGAGTTGGGGAACAGGACCACATAATCGATGAGGCCGTGCGAGAAGGTCGTGCTGTGGCGGATACCGAGTTCGACGCAGAGGAAGTAGGCGGCACCGGCGAGCAGAGCGTGGATGCCATACAGCAGCGGCGCGACGAACAGGAACGAGAACTCGATCGGTTCCGTGATCCCCGTGAGGAACGACGTCAGTGCCGCCGAGATCATGATTCCGCCGACCTTCGCGCGGTTCTCGGGGCGAGCCGTTCGCCAGATCGCCAGCGCGGCTGCCGGCAGTCCCCACATCTTGAAAAGATATCCGCCCGCCAGATTGCCTGCTGTCGGATCGCCCGCGGTGAATCGATAGATCTCGCCTCGAATGATCCTGCCCGTGTCGGGCTCCAGATACTGCCCGACTTCGAAGAAGAACGGAACGTTCCATATGTGGTGCAGACCGAACGGAATGAGCGCGCGCTCGACCACACCATACAGAGCGAACGCGACGGACGGGTTGCCAGCAGCCGCCCAATGGGAGAACTCGTCAATTGCGTGACCGATCGGCGGCCAGACGAAGCTGAGCGCGATACCGGTGATGACAGCGGCGAACGCCGTGAGGATGGGGACGGATCGCTTGCCGGCGAAGAACCCGAGATAGGGCGGCAGCTTGAGCCGAAAGTATCGGTTGAACAGGATCGCGGCCACGGCGCCGATCAGGATGCCGCCAAAGACACCGGTCTCGATCGACGCGATTCCCATGATCGGACGCGGCTCGTAACCCACGAGTGGCGCCATCACACCCATCGTCGCGACCAGCACTGCGAAGCCGACGACCGCGGCGAGGGCAGCAACGCCGTCATTGCCCGTGAGACCGAGCGCAACGCCGATGGCGAATATGAGTGGCAGGTTGCTGAAGACAGCCCCACCCGCCTGCGCCATCACGTTCGACACCACGGGCGGCAGCCACGCGAATTCCGCGCTGCCGACGCCCAGGAGGATCCCGGCCACGGGCAACACGGACACCGGCAGCATCAGCGATTTGCCGATCTTCTGCAGCCAGCCGAATGCGATTCGCCAGACGCTCATCTCAGCCCTCGCCGTGGCGTTCATTTACAAGGGCGCGTACTTCGGCGCTGTCCCCGGCCTCGAGCGCCTGCTGCGCGGTGGTGCGGCATTCGCTCAGGGACAGCGTCCTGATCTGCGCCTTCACCGCCGGCACGACCGGCACGCTCACGCTCAGCTCATCCACGCCAAGTCCCACGAGCACGGGCACGGCCTCGGGATCGCCGGCCAGCGCGCCGCAGATCCCGACCCAGCGCTTGTGAGCGTGAGCGCCCGCTACGGTGCGCTCGATCAGGCGCAGCACCGCGGGGTGGAGTGCATCCATGAGCGGCGCGAGGCGCGGGTTCGTACGATCCATGGCGAGCGTATACTGCGTCAGATCGTTTGTCCCGATGGAGAAGAAGTCCGCCTCTTCGGCAAAGCGATCCGCGAGGAGCGCCGCGGATGCGGTCTCGACCATGATACCCACCTGAATCGGAGGCACACCCAGTTCCGACCTCTCCTCCTCGATCATGTCACGCGCCTCGCGCCATTCTGCCAGCGTGGCGATCATTGGGAACATGATCACCACGCGACCGGCGAGCGAGGCGCGCAGCACTGCGCGTATCTGCGTGCGGAAAATGTCGGGGCGATTCAGCAGCAGGCGGATGCCGCGCTCGCCCAGGAAGGGATTCGCTTCCGCTCCGGTCGGCAGATACGGCAGGGGCTTGTCACCGCCTACGTCGAGCGTCCGGATCACCAGAATGCGGGCGGGCCCCAACGCGCGTGCAATGGCCTCGTACACGCCCGCCTGCTCGTCCTCGTCTGGCGCCGCCCGCCGCTCCATGAAGAGGAATTCGGTTCTCAGAAGCCCGACACCCTCCCCTCCGACTTCCACCACGCGGCCTGCCTCACTTGCGTCTCCCATATTGGCGACGACCTCCACGCGATGTGCATCGCGCGTGGTGGCTGGCTCCGCCGACGCCGCGAGCTCCGTGGCGCGCCGGCGATTGGATGTCGCCTGTCTGCTTGCCACCTGCGCTTCTTCGCCTGTCGTGGGATCGGACTGCAGAATCCCCCTGTCGCCGTCGAGCAGTACGCGCGTACCGGCCGCTATCTCCAGCACGCGGGAATCGATGCCGGCGACTGCGGGAATACCGAGTCCGCGGGCAAGGATAGCCACGTGCGACGTGGCGCTGCCCATCGCCGTGCAGAACCCGCGAACGCGCGTCCGATCGAGAGACGCCGCGTCGGAGGGCGCGAGATCCTCCGCAACGACGATGGAGTCCGGCGGTATCTCGGAAGGCGTGTCGTCGCGGCCAACCAGCAGGTGGAGCACTCGCCGGCCGATGTCGCGCATGTCGGCTGCCCGGCCAGCCAGGAGCTGGTTCTGCAGAGCAGACAGTCGGTCTGCCTGCGCGGTGTAGGTCTCGTGCCATGCGTACGCGGCAGTCGCGCCGCCGCGAATGTGCGCGGCCGCGCCATCGAGCACCTCCGGATCCTCCAGCAGTTCCTGATGCGCCGCGAAGATTGCCGCCTTGTCCATATCTGCCTCGGCGGCGAGCCGTGCCTGCAGCGCCTCGAGTTGGAGGTGAGCGGAGGCGATCGCCATATCCAGCGCTCGGCGCTCCTGGTTTGGATCGGTAGCCCGCTCTTCGAGAACCGCATCGTCGTGGCGCAACTGAAAAACCCGGCCGATGGCGACACCCGGTGAGGCGGGAACGCCGCGAAAGGAACGATCGTCAGGGGTGATCGGTGCCGCCGCTACCGGCTCGGCGCGGTTCGCGACCGCCGATCGATCACCAGCCGCCGGAACGTGGGTAACGAGGTCGGTCGCGAGCACACGTGCGATGGCGGCGACGGCTGACCCCGCGTCTTCACCGCGCGCAATGACAGTCACAGCGTCACCGCGCGCCACTTCGAGCGACATGATGGACACGACACTCCGCGCATTCGCCTCGCGCCCGCTCTTCAGGAGCCGGACGTCCGATGTGAACTCGCGGGCCGCCGCCGCAAGCACCGCGGCGGGCCTCGCATGCAGACCTGTTTCGCTGGCAATGACGATGGGCGCCGATTCCACGATCCCGCCCTTCGGGATCGGCGCCAGCGGCTCCGCCGCAGCACCGACAACGATCTGCATCAGAACATCCTGGCCCACTGTCACCCTGCCGGTTCGCGGACGCAGCGCCGCAACACGGTCCATGTTCGTGACCACGACCTGCGTCAGCAGACTCCGCGCATGCGTTGCCACGAAATCCGCGTCGAAAGTGATTAGCGGGTCCCCGAGGCAAACCCTGTCATCACTCTTCACGCCTGGCGAAAAACCATCGCCTTTCAGATTCACCGTGTCGAGACCGACATGAATCATGATCTCGAGGCCGCACGCCGACAGGGTGAGGGCATGCCCCGCCCGGTGGACGTGCACGACCTGCGCGTCGCACGGAGCGATCAGCGTCTGACTGAGAGGGTCGAGCGAGATCCCATCGCCCGCGAGACGCTGCGAAAAGACGGGGTCAGGTACCGCGTCGAGCGGGACGATGACCCCGGAAAGCGGAGCCACGAGCGTCAATGTCTCCCGCCGAGGTTCGATGCTCGCCGTCATCTATTTCTGTTCGCGACCGTGGGCCACTGTCACGGGAGCGCTTAGGTGGCGCGGACTGAGAATCCGGAGCCGATCGTTGTTGCGAGCAATGATGATCAGTCTTCCACCGCCCGCATGGCGCAGCAACTGCATCCCCCGAACCTCTCCGTCGATCACGAGATTGCTCATCTCCGTATCGACCGGCTCGAAGCGACCCTCTCCGTCGCCACGAAGGAGGAGACCCTGGCTGGCATCGTAGCGACCACGGACGGGCGTGACACCGTGGAAGTTGCCGGCGACAATCAGGTCGGTGTGCCCGTCGTCATCGAAGTCGTCGGCCAGCGATGCATGGATGGGAGCGAACTGTGCCTCGACCGGGAGCGGCAGAAGTTCGAAGGAGCCGTCACCGTTGCTCACGGCGACCCCGCTCGCGAAAACCCGCGCCTCACGAACCGTCGCCTGCCGTAGTTCCGAAGCGGAGAAGATGTCCTCGATGCGGCTGGCACCGAAATCGGCGTAGGAGACGTACCTGCTCCGCAACTGCGGCATTCTGCGCAGCAGCTCGTCCCTGCCCGCGATCGGGTAGCTGACACCCTTCCTGTAAAAGGTGAGAATCTGATCCGTCGCGCCATTCCGGAAAAAATCGGCTATGTACAGCCGGGCAGGCTCTGCCGGCGTTGCGCGAATATAGGAGTTGAGCCCCAGGTTCCCCAGCACGAGGTCCCGCTCCCCGTCGCCCGTGAGGTCCACCGCGGTAACCGTGTTCCACCAGCCGCTCGTTCCCGAGAAGCCGGCCTCGCTCGTACGCTCGACAAATCGCCCGTTCTCCTGTCGAAAGACGCTCACCGGCATCCATTCACCGACCACGATGAGGTCGAGTTGTTCGTCGTTATCGGCGTCGACCCACGCGGCCGACGACACCATGCCGGACTCCGCGAGTCCCTCCGCAATCTCCGGAGTGACATCGATGAATCGGCCCTTGCCGTCGTTCTTCAGCAGGTGACTACGGGGAATGCGACCGTATTCCCCGGACACGACGCGGCTGCCGACGAAGAGATCGATATGCCCGTCGCCGTTGAAGTCGCCCGGCACCACGCAGGAACCGTTCTCGAAGAAATCGGGGAGGGCATCCGGACTTCGATGGAAATTCCCCTTCCCGTCATTCATGTAGACCCGGTCCCGAAGCGCCTCGTCATTCCCCCGGAACTCGTTGCCTCCACTCACGACGTACAGATCCTGATGTCCGTCGCCATTGGCATCGAAGAACGTCGCATCCACGTCCTCGTGCAGACTGTCCGCGCGGAATACTCGCTCGCTGCCTGTCGCGAAGCTTCCGTCGCCCTGCTGGATCAGAAGCCGACCCGCCTGCCACTTGGCGCCGCCGATGTAGATGTCATCCAGATCATCGCCGTTGACGTCACCGACGGCGAGGGCAGGGCCCTCGGTCGAGAGTCGGTGCGGGATGAACGGCTCGCGGTTGTAGTCGAAGAAGGTGTTCTCTTCATGCCTGAAGTCGATCGCCAACCGTTCGGTCACATCGGCGAAGAGCTGCTCGGCCGCGGGGTCTTCCTGGTACGCGTATTCTCCGGCGGCATCGTCCTGGGAGAGCGTGAGCATCCGGTCCACCGTCACGTTCGTCAGCGTCTGATGGCGGTGATCCGGCCAGACAACGATCAGCGAGTCGATCCGCGTGGAAGAGCCCAGTCCGAAATGCAGTCTGGGATCGACGGAGGATTGAAAGCCGCGTGTGGGCATCTGCTCCAGCATCTGCATCATGCCATCGTGCCTGATCGTTACCCTCGCGCCGATTCCCGCCGTGTTGGCTCCGGAGCCGCGCAGCAGTATCTGCAGATAGTGATTTCCGTTGATATCGCGCACGTGGTTTCGGTAGATCGCGGCGGGCGCATTGACGTTGTTCACGACCAGGTCGAGAGCGCCGTCATTGTTCAGATCCACGTACACGGCACCGTTCGAGAAGCCCGGCTGCGCGAGACCCCACGTGTCCGCCATGTTAGTGAACGTCAGGTCGCCGTTGCTGCGATAGGCATAGTTGGGCAGTGCAACCTGCGGCATCTTCTCCAGGAGAGTCAGGTTTTCCGCTGTGATGCCCTTCTCCAGCGAAGCCTGAACGACCTCGTTGCCCACATAGTTGATGTAATCCAGATCATTCGGCCGCCGGTAAATGCCGTTCGTGATGAAGAGATCCTTGTGGCCATCGTTGTCCAGATCTGCGAAGAGCGGGGCCCAGCTCCAGTCGGTTGCATGGACGCCGGCCAGGTAGCCGATGTCGCTGAAGCGCCCCTGGCCACGGTTCAACTGGAGCGTGTTGCGCGCGTACTGCGGGTGATAGCCGGCCTTCAGCTTCATGTTGTAGACATTGAAGCTCTCCGCATTCGCGGACGTCTTGAGAATCTCCTCCCGCTCCGGCAGCATGTCGACGACCACGAGGTCCGGGCGACCGTCGTTGTTGAAGTCGGCGGCATCGACACCCATCGAGAAACGACTCGTGTGCCCTGTCGCCGTCCCGATCGACTCGGTGAACGTGCCGTCGCAGTTGTTGTAGTAGAGAAAGTCGTTCTCCTGAAAGTCGTTTGCGACGAACAGATCGACACAGCCATCCACGTTCAGGTCACTCGCTATCACGCCCAGCCCGTATCCCTCCACTCCGCCGTAGATGCCGGCGCTCTCGCTGACATCCACGAAGCGGTTACTGTCGTTTCTGAACAGACGATCGCCCGCCCGCGGGTGGCGCGGGTAGCGTTGCGGCGCCGAACTGATCCCACGTTCCGTGTGGACCGAATGGTTGAGGAGGTACATGTCCAGATCGCCGTCTGCGTCGTAATCAAGGAACGCGGCCTGCGTGGAATAGCCGGCATGCGCCAGCCCGTACTCTGCGGTCCTGTCAGTGAAGCTGCCGTCGCCATCGTTGATGTACAGCACGTTGCTGCCATGCATCGTCAGGTAGCTGACAGCCGAGACGTAGATGTCGAGATGCCCGTCACCGTTGACGTCGGCCATCGTGACACCGCTCGTCCACCCCTCGCTGCCCCCCTCCACCCCCCCACCCACCCCCCCCACTCCGGCCTTCTCCGTGACGTCCTCGAACCGGAAGTCTCCCCTGTTCAGATACAGCCGGTCCGAATCGAGATTCGAGGTGAAATAGAGGTCCTGCAGGCCGTCGCCATCGATGTCGCCCGCGGCAACACCACCGCCGTTGTAGTAGTACAGGTAGTTCAGGATATTGAAGTCGGGGTCTTCGGGGAGTTCGTTGGCGAAGTCGACGCCGGTGGCTTCCGGCGCCAGCAGCTCGAAGAGCGGCGCGGAACCCTCCGCGCGGTTGCAGCCCGTGAGCGCGAGCGACGCAGCCGTCGAGAGCGCCGCGAGCGGGAACCGGATTCGATCGAACACGCTCTATCTCGCCGGCCGGATCCGAATCGCCTGGCCGCCCCCGGGCGCCAGGACGAGGCGCATCGTCGAGCCTGCGTCGACGGTGCGCGTCGAGATTGCCACGGTCAGCGGATTGGTCAGCCAGTGCGCCCGCGCTCCGTCGGCATATATCTCGGCAACATAGCTCTGGCCGGGCGGCAGGAAGGACAGCGGAACCTCGAACGTGCGGGCCTCCTCATCCGTGATCGCGCCCACGTACCAGTCCTCGCCGCCGCGCTCCCGCCGCGCGACCACGACGTAATCGCCAACCTTTCCATCGAGCACGCGCGTCGTGTCCCAGTCCACCGCGACGTCCCGGATGAACTGGAACGCCGGCTCGTCCACGTAGCTCCCCGGCAGGTCCGCCGCCATCTGCAGTGGCGAGTAGAGCACGACGTACAGCGCCAACTGCTTCGCTAGCGTCGTCCGCACGCGGGATTCATGCGGCTCGCGGGGTGTTCCGTCGCCCCGCTCGATCAGGATGTCGAACACGCCCGGCGTGAAGTCCATCGGTCCCGCGAGCATGCGCGTGAAAAAGAGAATCGTCTCGTGCTCCGGCGGGTTGCCGCCTTCCCCACCCCACGCATTGTATTCCTGACCCCGAGCGCCTTCGCGGGTCATCATGTTCGGATACGTCCGCCGCTCGCCGGTATCCTTTATCGGCTCGTGCGCGTTGATCATGATCTCGTGCCGCGCCGCCGCCTCGATCACATCTCTCCAGTGCCGCACCATGTACTGGCCGTGGTGCGCGTGACCATCCCTGGTGAGATCTCCCACGTAGCCCGTCTTCACGGCGTTGATGCCCAGTGACTGGTAGAGGCTGAAGGCATCCTCGAGCTGTTGCTCGTAGTTCTCAATCCCCATCGATGTCTCGTTGTGGCCGATCAGCTCCACGCCCTTCGACCGCGCATAGGCGGCGACCTCCGCCAGGTCGTAATCGGGGTACGGCTCCGTGAATGAGAAACTGTCCGCGTTGGCCATCCAGTTGCCGTCCCACCCGCGGTTCCACCCTTCCACCAGCACGCCACCTATGCCATTCTCGGCCGCGAAATCGATGTACTCCTTCGTGTTCTCCGTCGTCGCGCCATGCTTCGGCCCCGAGTGCCACGTCATCGTGCCGATGTGCATTCCCCACCAGATGCCCACGTACTTCATGGGCCTGATCCAGCTCGTGTTGTCCAGGACGCTGGGCGGGTTGAGATTCAGTCCGAGCACGGAAGGCGCCAGATCCTCGGCGCGATCCGCGAGCTGAATGGTGCGCCACGGAGTCACGAACGGTGTGCGCCCTCGTACCATGGTGCCATCGGCGTAGGGCGACAAGTACGCGCGAAGGACACGGTTCTGCTCCCGCCCACCTATCAGGTTCATGGCTGCATAATCCACGAGGTTGGCCTCGTGAATGACCACGTGCAGACCATCGTGCGTCTCCATGGTGAGGGGCGTATGCACGGTGTCGAGCGTGCTCACCGGGGAGGAGCGGTACAGGTACTCGTAGCGGTTGGGCCGCAGCGCGGGAATCCACCATGCCCGAGCATCGTTCGCCATTGAGAATTCGGTCAACTCCTGAGTGATCTCGAACTCTCCCAGGCCCGGCTGCTCCGGAAGCTCGTAGCGGAAGCCCACACCATCGTCGAAGACACGAAATACGACATCGAATCGGCGGCCGGTAGCCGCCGTTTCGGCGAGGGAGACCTGCAGTTCATTGTGATTGTTCCGTACCTGTGCCACCTCCCCCCAAGGCTGTGTCCACGTTGTATCCACGCTCTTCTCGGCCGTGCCGGTCACATGCAGATTGTCCCGCAGGGGTTCCGCTCCACGAAACTCGAAGCCGAGTCGCGAAGGGAGCAGAACAGCTCGTCCATCTCGATCCACAGCGTAGTACAGCCCTCCCTCCCGGACCTCCACGGTGACTTCGTTTCGGCCGTCCGGCGATGCGACACGCAGCAGGTCCTGGGCAGAAGCTGTCGTCCCCGCGAGCGTGACGTACGCAATGCCGAACGTGCAGGGCCGAACCCAACGCCGGGGCCACAGATGCATCCTGGTTCTCCATCGATCGTGTGAGGAACGGTTCATCGCGCATTCCCGCCCGCCCTTGCGTCGTGCCTGCCCAATCCTGCCTCGGTCCGTCCTGGGTCAGTCCTCGGTCAGTTCTCGGTCAGTCCTCGGTCCGCCAAACGGTCGGTTACGGCACAGCCCGTGCGGCGATATGCTTGCTGCAGCCGGTATCACCGCGATCCACGCGCCGGGCGATCATGTGCACCGCCCAGCGCCATCGCCCGTCGTGGGAGGCCGTTCGATGCCAAGGACATCATTCACGCCGTCCGTCCTTCTGCCCTCTGGTCTACTCATCCTGCTGGTCACGGGGTGCGGCGGTTCGAGAAGCGTGGACCAGGTGGACCAGGCCGGCGACGGATCGGCCGCGAAGCCCCGGCCCGCTGTTACCTCGGAGGACATCGCGCGCACACCCGGCGAACCCATCGAACAAACGCTCATGGGCCGCTTCCCCGGCGTCTGGATCGCACGAAGTCCCGACGGAGGCATCGCAGTCCGCATTCGTGGAAGCACGTCGATCCATGGCAGTAACGCCCCCCTGTACGTGCTGGACGGCATTCCGATCCAGGCAGGACCCCGGGGAAGTCTTACAGGGATCAATCCATACGACATCGAATCCATTGAGGTGCTCAAGGATGCCACCAGCACCGCGATGTACGGCGTGCGCGGCGCCAATGGCGTGATAGTCATCAAGACGAAACGGCCGAGTTAGTAACCGGAGGAGGGGGAGGGGGAGGAACCGTCTGACCTTTGTTCGGCGCCGCCGGCAGCCGTGTACGCTGGCGCAGACTCGATAGCCCGCGTCTGCACTCGCTCCAGCACGAGCTTACCCACATTCCGCCCCTGATGGACACCCTCCTCGATTGCCATGCGGTAGTGTATCCCGCCGTAGAGCCGACTGATGGCGGCTTCCGCCGCCGCGGCCTCGAATGACGGGAAGGTGCGAGCCGGCAGCCCGTATTCCTCTTCCGCAGTATCGACGAAGTCGAACCCGGTCCCGAACTGATCGGTGAGTACCGTTGCCGCTGCAGTCGAGATGACGCTGTGGCCGCTCGTATACTCCGGAAATGGCGGAGTCTGGAGCAGCGGTTGCCAGCTTTCATCCAGGTGCCTGTTGATGACCGTCTCGGGGCGCACGAGGTTGCTGCGGAACTTCTCGTCCCAACTGCTGATGAAGGCATCGGCCAGAGCGATCGCCGTTCGGGCGTAGGCCTCGGCCGACTGCATCAGATCCGCGTCCGCCTCGCGAGCTGCGATCGCCGTGATGCCCATCCAGTGACCGCCGGGTGAGATCTTCTTCGTCGCGAACATGGCGTGTCCCCGTACGTGCATCACGTAGGGGTTGCAGTCCCAGAACGCGGCGATGGCCCGCTGCTCGTCCGTGAGATTCCGGCCGACTTCGAAGACTTCCTTCACCTGTCTGAAGAAAGGGCTCCCTTCCGTCATGTCGAAGCCCAGGGGAGGTGGCGGGCTGAACTGGCTCGAAGAGTCCAGGACGAAGGGACGCAGCTTCGCCCAGCTTGGTTCGACGGCGTCCATGTACGCGGGAGGTGTTGGCACCCACTGACCGGGCTCGGATGTGACCGTGTATTTCGGGGAGCCCCGCGTCTGCTTGAAGTGATCCTCCGACGCCCAGGCAAGGATGTGCTGCGCCACCTGGTCGCCGTAGGTGATGGAGCGCTCGAATACGGGTGCCGGTATTCCCATCCCCCGGAACCGCTCGTGCATGACGGAACGCAGCGAGTCCATTCGCTCCTGCGAGAACGTCAGGGCCCTGCCCACCGTCATGAAGGCGTGAACGCTGGCGAGCGGCAGGTAATACTCACTGTCGGACTCGGGAGCAGGCACGGGTGCGAGCCCGTTGAGTTGATCCGCCAGCGTTCGATACGCAGGGTGATCGTGCCTGATGGCTTCGTAGGCGGCGACGCTGGCATAGGCATACGCCCGGCTCGACTGCGGCGGGCTGAAGATGTCGTAGACGATGACTCCGGTGAGCTGATGCATGGCTGCGTGGAGCAGCTCCGGATCCGGCGGCTGCGCACGATAATCTTCGGGCGCATTCGCACACGCGAACTGGACCGCGGATGCCATTGGCATCACTGCCACGAGGATGAGTCGATTTCTCATGAGTCGCTTCATTTCCGTACCACCATGTGGCCGCCGTTCGAGCGGAAGATGAGCGGGCGATCATTGTTGCGGGTGACTACGTACAATGGGTCCCGCCGCGTGCCGATACGCTGAATATCGCGCGCCTGTCCTGGGACCAGGAAACCGCTCCTGGACGTCCGAACCGGAGTGAATTCCCCCTTGCCGTCTCCCAGCAGGAACAGGCCATATCCTGCGCTCATCCGGCCGATCTCCGGTTCGACACCGTCGAAGTTCCCCGCCAGAAGCAGATCCAGATCAGCGTCCCCGTTGAAGTCCGATGCCAGGATGCCGTAGACCGGAGCGACCTGAGCCTCGAGCGGCAGCGGAACGAGCGTGAAGGAGCCATCGCCGTTGTTCCTCGCCAGCGACGTCGAGAATGTATGCGCCTTCCTGAGCACCGCTCCGGCCAGTTCGTCCGGCGAAAAAATGTCCGTCACCGTCTCCTGCGCATAGGTCTCGTAGTTGAGATAGCGCGACTTGAGGAAGGACAGCGACTCGATGAGATCGTCGCGCAGCACGAGTGGATAGCTGACTCCGTCGTTGTAATACGAAAGGATCTGTTCGACGAAGCCATTGCCGTCGAAGTCCTTCACATGCATCGTCGCCGGTTCGTTCGGCGCAGCGCGGAGACGCGTGTTGAGACCCAGGTTCCCGACGACGAAGTCGATGTGCCCGTCGCCCGTGAAGTCGCCCGCCACTATCCGGTTCCACCAGCCATGGCTCTTCTCGAGCCCCGGTGTATCCATGGCTTCGAGCCGACCGTTGCCGGCATTGCGGAAGATCGTGATCGGCATCCATTCGCCGACCACGATGAGATCGGCGCGACCGTCGTGGTCCACGTCGTTCCAGAGAGCATCGGTGACCATGCCCACGTGCGCCAGATCGGGCGCCGCCTCCTGCGTGACATCACTGAACCGGCCACGGCCGTCGTTCCTGAGGATCACGCTCTCTGGATCCATTCCGTAGCGCCAGGGAACCACGCGCCCACCAACGAACAGATCGATATCGCCGTCCTCGTCGAAGTCCGCAGGCGCCACGCGCGATCCGCTGACGCTCATGGGTGGGAGGTGGCCTTCAGCCTTTCGGAAGTTGCCGCGCCCATCATTGAGATACAGCCTGTCCTCCAGCGCGGGCGCCATGTCCGAGAACTCGTTGCCACCGCTCACGACGTAGAGATCGGGGTGGCCGTCTCCGTTGGCGTCGAAGAACGCCGAGCCAAGGTCCTCGGAAACCCTGTCCCGCTCGAACAGGCGCTGGTTGCTGCTGGCGAAGCTCCCGTCGCGCCGCTGAATGAGCAGTTGGCCCGGCTGATCCTTTGCCCCGCCAATGAACAGGTCGTCCAGCCTGTCGGCGTTCACGTCGCCGACGGCCATGAACGGGCCTTCGGTAGAGAGCATCTTCGGAATCAGCCGCTCGCGATCGAAATCCACGAACTCGTTCTCCCGATGCACGAACTCCAGCGCGGTCTCATCGGTGACGTCGGTGAAGCGGGGCCAGGGCGGCTCCGATGCCACGGGTGCCACCGGTGTCGCGGGCCCTGCCGCGGTCGACTCCGACTGGCGCACGATCAAACGCTGGTCGGTCGCCACGTCCTCGAGCACACTCACACGCCCATCCGGCCACTCGACCCTCAGTGACTCGACCGTATCGATCGTTCCGATCCCGAACGTCAGGAGATAATCCGAACTCGACTGGAAGCCGCGAGAGGGCATGAGCTCCTGGAAGAACATTCGCTCTCCACTCCGCAGCGTCACCTTCGCCCCGACAGCAAACCGGTTGTGTCCGTCACCCTCCAGGCTTACCTGCAGGTACCGGTTGTCCAGAAGCGCCCGGGCATTGTTTCGGTAGATGAAGGCTTCCTGGTTGACGTTGTTGACGACCAGGTCGAGCGCGCCGTCGCCGTCGAGATCACCGTAGGCGGCACCGTTCGAAAAGCCCGGCGTGTTCAGCCCCCACGTGGCACTCTCGTTCGAAAACGTGAGATCGCCACGGTTGCGGAACGCGTAGTTCGGCAGCGGAGTCGAGCCCATCGCCTCGACAAGCCCAAGAAAGTCGACCCGCTTTCCCCGCATGGCCGACGCCATGGTTTCATCGTTCGCCAGAAACGAGATGTAATCCTGCGATGTCACGTCCCGGGCAATGCCGTTGGTCACGTGTATGTCCTTGAAACCATCCTGATCGAAATCCGCGACAAGGGCGCTCCAGCTCCAGTCCGTCCGTGCCACGCCCGCCATCTGGCCGATGTCACTGAACGTTCCGTTCGCGTTGTTCAGGTGCAGCATGTTGCGCATGAACTGGTGATGATAGTCGTTCCTCACCTTGGCCTGATACACATCCCAGCCCTCGAACGACCCCGTCATCTTGATTCTGTAATTGTCCTCCGGCAGCATGTCGGTCACGTAGATGTCCGGCCAGCCGTCGTTGTTGATGTCGGCAATGTCGAGCCCCATCGAGAAATAGCTGATGTAAGGCATCTGCGTATCGAGCGACTCCGTGAAGCTCCCATCCCCATCGTTGATGTAGAGGTAGTCGCGCTCGAAGAAGTCATTCGCGACGTAGATATCCGGCCAGCCATCGCGATTCACGTCGCTCACTCCCACGCCCAGGCCGAAGGCGATCTCGCTACCGAAGATTCCGGCAGCCGCGCTGACGTCGACGAAGCGCCCGCCCTCGTTGCGGTAGAGCTTATGCCCGCCCAGCGAATCCCGCACATGCCGGATGTTGCGCAGACCGAAGCTGCTGACCGACCGGAACGAGTTGTTGAGCAGATACAGGTCCAGTCGGCCGTCCCGGTCGAAATCGAAGAACGCCGCGTGCGTCGAGTACCCTTCATCCGCAATGCCGAACGCTGCCGCCATCTCGGTGAACGTCGGCACGCCGTCGTCGTTCAGTCCCTCGTTGATATAGAGCTCGTTCGCCCTTCGTTCGCCTACCACATCTCCCGCATGGCATACGTAGATGTCCAGCAATCCATCCGCGTTGACATCCGCGAGCGTGACTCCGGTGGCCCAGAAGCCGTCGCCTTCCACTCCGGCATCGCTGGTCACGTCACGGAATCGGAATTCGCCCTCGTTCACGTACAGTCGGGGCCCGTCCAGATTCGATGTCAGAACGAGGTCCGGCAGACCGTCGCCGGTGAGGTCGCCCAGCGCGACTCCGCCTCCGTTGTAATAGTTGCGATACGTGAAGACGTTCAGCTCGCGGGTATCGTCGAGGCGATTCTCGAAGCGAACCCCGGTGAGACTGGATGGCAGTCTGGTGAAGAGCTGTCCGTCGACCGGCGGTGCGTCCGTGGTGAACGCACCCTCGACCGCTCCGTCGGCACCCATGCAGGCAGCGGCGGGCCAGAGCCCCAGGAACGCGAGGCAGAGCGTGCGGCGAATCATCATGCTGATAGCCGTAGCGCTCGAGAATCGATACGGGGTGAACAGTTCATGATGCACCATACCCTAATGCACCATACCCTGCCACCGGGACGGGAGCAGGGTACGGTGGGCACAACGAACGAGGACTCCTGAGATCAATATCCGGGATTCTGAACCAGCTCCGGGTTTGCGTCCATCTGAGCCTGCGGAATCGGCATCAGAATGCGATAGGCGTCGGTCGGCTGCTTGAATGCCCACGTTCCGCTGGTGTACGTACCATGCCGAATCAGATCCTGGCGCCGCTTGGCCTCGGCGGTGAGTTCGAAGAGTCTCTCGCGCAGGATCACGTCGCTATCGATGGCTGCAAGCGGCTCCGGAGGCTCGAAGGACCGCTCCCTCACGGTGTTCACCAGCGCGAGCGCCGCGCCGGAGTTCCCCAGTTCGAACAGTGCTTCAGCCTTGATCAGGTATATCTCGGCGAGCCGGAACCAGGCGAAGTCATTGCCGTGGTTCTGCGCAACGTGGTTCGGATCGGGCGGATACTTCACGATGCGCGCTCCCTCCGCCTCCGTAGCCTGGGTAGCGTCCTGGATCTCCGGCGTATATACAAGCCGCTGCCCCTGGCGATTGTCTATAGGTTCACCAGTCAACAATTGAAACTGCGGTCCGACCAGGAAAATGTCCGTGCGATCATCGTCCTGATCGAAGGCGTAATAGGTCTCTGCCAGTGTGGCGAACCCGTTCCATGGATCGGGCTCGAGCTGGTTGTAGTGCAGCGAACGCTGCAGGAAGGTCAGCCCCAGGTCGGGCCGGTTCAGGTGCTTGGCGACCAGAATGTTCTCGGGCGATAGCTCGTTGTCAGCGATGAAGTTCGAGTGAAAATCGCTCGCGAGACTGTACTCTCCGGAGTTGAGGATGCGGTCAGCGGCGTCGATGGCATCCTGCCAGCGCGGTTGACCCGGCGTCAATCCACCGGTCGTGACCTCTCCCGTGAAGACCTCGGCGTTCAGGTACATGCTCGCCAGGATGGCATCGGCAGCCCCTTGCGTGAAGCGACCGTGATCGGACGCGGGCCAGTTGGGCGGCAACAGCTCGCGCGCGGCAAGCAGTTCGTCCTCGATGAACTGGAACAGTTCGGCTCGAGTGCTGCGCGGCCGCGGCATGATCTCCGGAGTGGTCGCGATCGGAACGCCTCCGAACATGTCCAGCAGCAGGTAATAGTAGAATGCCCTGAGCCCCCGAAGTTCGCCCTCCACGATATCCTTGTCCGCCACCGCGACGTTGGGCAGCTCGCCCAACACGACGTTGGCGCGCGCGATCCCCCGGAACGTATCCACCCAGACCCTATTGACGTCGTCGTTGCCGGATGTGCTGGTCGGCGACCAACCCTGGCGGTGGATCTCGAGCCACCGGCCGTTGTCGAACCAGTCCTGGCCACGCGTCGGAACGATCATCTCGTCCGTACTGATCTCGCTCAGGTTATAGTAGGCCCAGAGCGAACCGTCGGGAGATCGCATCTCCGAATAAACCGCCGCCAGACCGGCGAGCACCTCGTCCTCGTTCCGATAGAAATTCTCAGGCGAAATGGAGCTCACGGGCGTTTCTTCCAAGTCTGTGCACGCGGGCACGAAACCAGGAAGCACCAGCGCTAGCGCCAGCGCGCAGCGCCTCGCCGCACGAATCGACATGATCACAGGTGCCTCCTCATCAGGATGCGTTGCATGTTGGTGAGCTTGCCCTCCGGACGCTGCACGGATTCGCCGCTCTTGAGCGCCAGCGCTCGCCGGTACCTGCTCCCGGGCTTCACCACCTCAGTACGAGACATGGACGCCTGCCGTGAAGGTGCGCGGGCGCGGATAGCTGAGATAATCGATGCCGCGGACGGCCAACCCCTGGATTCCCGCGTGTACCTCGGGATCGGGGCCGTCATAGCCCGTCAGCAGGAGGAGGTTGTCACCCGACATGTATACGCGCGCGGTCCGGCCCTGACCGATGAAGCCGGGCACATCCAGCGTGTAGCCCACCGTGAGATTCTGCAGGCGCACGAACGATCCGTCCTCGACCCACCGCGAAGAGAAGATTGCCGGCTCGTTGATGCCGATCCCATCGTCCAGCGCCGAAGCCAGGAAGTTCTTGTCCTGAAGTACGTTCCCCTTTGTCGCATAGACGAGTGCCGTGTTGTTGAACACATCCTGCCCCACGGCACTGTTCACCAGGAAGCTCGCGTCGAACTGCCCCCAGTTCACCTGGCTCCGAAGCCCCAGCGTGAAGTCGGGATTGGCATCGCCGATGATCCCGAAATCGTCGGACCTGGGCGACGTCGTCGTGCCCCCTACACAGTCCGCGTCCGCGCGGGCGCACTGGAATAGCTGCTTCCCGCTGCCGTCCACCCCCACGAATCTGGGCCCGAAGAACGTACCCAGAGGCTCACCCGGGATGATGCGCTGCGAAACCTGTCCCGACTGTCCCTGACCGCTGACACCTCCGGTCGTGATGAATGAGCGGCCGCCGAGGTCGACAACTTCGTTCCGCTCCACTGCGAACACGAGTCCTGCCTGCCACGTCAGATTCGTCCGCGAAAGCGCCAGCGCGTCGAGCGAGAACTCGAGCCCCCTGTTCTTGATCTGCCCGATGTTCTCGAGCCGCGTTGCTGCGAGCGCCGGCTGCGGAACTGAAACCTCGAGCAGCAGGTCAGACGTCGTCTTCACATAGTACTCTAGCGTGCCCGAGAATCGGTTGTCGAAGAGGCCGTAGTCCAACGCCACGTTGAACTGCCTGGTCTCCTCCCACTTCAGGTTCGGGTTGGGATTCGATACCGGGGCTACACCCACGACAGGCGTATTTCCGAACACGTACTGCGCGCCTGCAGGAGTCTCGAGCCGGATGAGTGACGAATAGGGCGGCACCGCGGGATTCCCCTGCAGCCCCAATCCGGCGCGGAGGCGCAGCTCCGATATCCGATCCCCGCGCATGAATTCCTCCTCGCTCACGCGCCACGACGCCGAGACAGCCGGAAATGCCGCCCATTTGTTCCCCGCTCCGAACCGTGACGAGCCGTCGTAGCGAAGCACGCCGGTCAGATAATACCGATCCCTGTACCCGTAGTTCGCTCTGGTGAAGAACGAAACCAGGCGGCTCTCCTCACGAAACGAGCCCGGACGAATGAGCCGGCTCCCGGCCGACAGGTTATGAAAGCCGGTGGCATCACTTATGAAGTCCTGCGCCTCGGCCCTGAATTCCCCGAGCGAGTATTCGTTGAACTCGTATCCGCCCAGGATATCGAAGTTGTGGACATCGGCGGCTTCCTGCCGATAGGTCAGCAGCGTCTGCAGTGTCTTGGTCGTCACATCCCGCTCCGACTGCACCGCACGCCCGTTCCACTCGGCGCCAACCGGACTGCTCCTGGGAAAGTATGTGCGGCGGAGTCCGTCCGACCTGTCCGCGCCAACGATCACCTGGCCCGTCAGCCCGGGCAACAGATCAAGTTCAGCCGAGGCGTTGCCCAGAGCTCGGGTCGTGGTACCGAAATCGGCAATCTGATGCGCGAGAGCGACCGGATTCCGGACCGACTGGCGGCCACTACCAGTTTCAAAGAACTCGATCGCTCCGGTTATGTCATTGACTTCGGTGACCGGGCGCGTCGGGTTGAAGATTGCGACATTCTGGAATACGCCACCCTCGAAGCCACCACTGGTTTCGTACGCGAGATAGTCGTTCTTCAGGTGCGAGGCCGTGAGGTTGAGCCCCAGACGAAGACGATTGCCAAGGGCGGTGTGCCTCCCGTTCAATCTCCCCTGAATGCGCTCGAGCCCGCTGGACAGTGCGACACCCTGCTGGTCCAGATAGTTGGCCGAGGCACGGTACCGCGTCGCCTCGGTCCCCCCGGCGAACGACACGTTGTGATTCTGGGTCACGCCGGGTTCGGTGAGCTCACGCTCCCAGTTCGTGTTGGCGGTACCGAGTTCGTCGAGTCGGGACGCATCCAGATTGCCAGCCGCTACCTGATCCTCCACGAACTGGCGGTACTGAGCGCCGTCGAGCACGTCCAGGTACCGATACGGTGTAGCCATCGCCACGTAGCCATCGTATTCCATCACGGAACCGTCGCCAGAGCCACCATCCTTCGTTTCGATAAGGATCACACCGTTGGCCGCACGGCTGCCGTAGATCGCGGTCGCAGAAGCATCCTTCAGTATGGTGATCGACTCGATATCCGAAGGATTGAGCAGGTTCAAGGGGCTGCGCGGCAGTGCGGCATCGCCCCCGATCCCGATACCACGCGCTTCGGTTTCCACATTATTGATGGGAACTCCGTCTATCACATACAGCGGATCGTTGCTGGCGCTGATCGAGGTGCCGCCGCGTATGCGGATCTGCGCGCCGGCGCCCGGCTCGCCATTGTTTGTCGTCATCTGTACGCCGGCGACGCGCCCCTGAATCATCTCGTTGACGTTCGTGATCACCCCGACATCGGCAGCGTCGGCGTCGATCGTCACGACGGACCCCGTGATCGCCTCGCGGCGTTGAGTGCCGTAACCCGTGACGACCACCTCTGCCAGCGCTATCGCCCGAGCCGCCAGCGAGAAGTCCACCGTGGCAGGCGCCCCGGTAGTGACCGTAACCTGTTGCTCCTGCGGAGCATACCCGATCCGGGTCGCCCGCAGGGTGTGGGTTCCCACCGGCACGCTGCTGAGCAGAAAGGTTCCGTCGTCCCGGGTCAGCGTCCCACGCTGTGTTCCCACGACGACGACGTTGACATCGGACAGGGCCAGTTGGCTGGAGCCGTCGACAACGCGCCCCGTTATGGTGCCCGTGGAACCCTGTGCGGCGAGTTCGCCCGCCAGCAGCAGACCGCCGGCGAGCACGGAGAAGAAGTAACGTGCCAGTACCATACGTCCTCTCAGGACTTGTGTGGAACGTGGGCGCGACGCAGCGCTGCGT